>CASEZU010000001.1 GCA_949292445.1 uncultured Spirochaetales bacterium
TTCTCCTGATACTCCTTCTTGAGCTCATCGGAGACTGACTGAGGTACGCGTCCGTACTTCTCGACTTCCATAGTGAACTCAGCCTTGCCCTGGGTGAGAGAGCGGAGGACTGTGGAGTAGCCGAACATCTCTGAAAGCGGAACCTCTGCGATGACCTGGCACTGGTTGTTATCCTCAGTGGAGGATACGATCATGCCTCTTCTCTGGTTGATGGAACCGAAGATGTTGCCCTGGAACTCGGAAGGTCCGTTGACCTCAACCTTCATGATAGGCTCGAGGATTACCGGCTTTGCCTTCTCGAAAGCCTCCCTGAACGCGCCGATAGCAGCTGTCTGGAATGCCATATCCGAAGAGTCAACCGGGTGCCACTGTCCATCGTTTACGACACAGCGTACGCCGATGACAGGGAAACCGACCTGCGTGCCTTTCTTCATCGCTGTCTGGAAGCCCTTGTCGCAGGACGGGATGAACTCAGTCGGGATTGCACCGCCCTTGACCTCGTTGACGAACTCATAGTCCTTTGCCGGCTCATCCGGATCTGTCTGCACGATAGGCTCGATATATCCGGCAACACGGGCATACTGACCGGAACCGCCAGTCTGCTTCTTGTGTGTGAAGTTGAAGTCCGCCCTCTGGCTGATGGCCTCCCTGTAGGCAACCTCAGGCTGACCTACCTCAACCTCCGCCTTGTACTCTCTCTTCATTCTCTCGATGTAGACATCGAGGTGGAGCTCACCCATTCCCCTGATGATTGTCTGGTTGGACTCAGGATCGACATATGTCTGGAATGTCGGGTCCTCCTTTGTGAAGCGGTTGAGAGCCTTTGCCATGTTGTCGGCAGCCTTCTTGTCTACCGGCTTGATGGCGAGGGAGATAACAGGATTCGGAACGAACATACTCGTCATAGAGTAGTTGAGCGACGGATCGCAGAACGTGTCTCCGGAAGCGCAGTCGATACCGAACAGAGCTGCGATCTCACCGCATCCGGCCTCAGAGATATCCTCCATGGCAGAAGCGTGCATCTTGACAAGCCTTCCGACGTTGAACTTCTTCTTCGTCCTTGTGTTGAGGAGCGTGTCGCCCTTCTTGATCTTGCCCTGGTAGATCCTGATGTATGTGAGCTGTCCGAACTGACCGTCCTCGAGCTTGAATGCGAGAATGACCGGCTTTGCGTCCTCCTTGGACTCGAGCACGACCTCCTTCTCATTGTTGTCGAGATCAAGAGCGATGTTCTCAACCTCCGTCGGGTTCGGGAGGTAGTCGATGACACCGTCGAGAAGCGGCTGGATTCCCTTGTTCTTGTAAGCGGATCCCATGAACACCGGGCAGAGCTGAAGGCCGATCGTTCCCTTCCTGACAGCTGCCTTGATCATCTCAGGTGTCACGCTGTCCTCAAGGATAGCCTCCATGAGCTCATCGGAGAACATTGATGCCGCGTCAAGAAGCTCTTCCCTCTTCGCCTTTGCCTCTTCCATGAGCTCCTCAGGGATCTCCTCGATTCTCTCCTGGAGTCCGTCCGGGCCCTGATCGAAGTAATAGGCCTTCATCTCAACGAGATCTACGACACCCTGAAGCCTGTCCTCGAGTCCGATAGGAATCTGCATGAGAACGGCATTGAGGCCGAGCTTCTCGATAAGCTGGTCCTTTACCCTGTAGGGATTCGCTCCCGTTCTGTCGCACTTGTTGACGAATGCGATGCGGGGAACATGGTATCTCTTCATCTGGCGGTCGACTGTGATCGACTGAGACTGGACACCGCCGACTGAGCAGAGAACGAGGATGGCTCCATCGAGAACGCGGAGCGACCTCTCTACCTCGATAGTGAAGTCAACGTGGCCCGGAGTGTCGATGATATTGATCTCGTGTCCCTTCCACTCTACGTTCGTAGCTGCGGAAGCGATCGTGATTCCTCTCTCCCTCTCGAGCTCCATCGAGTCCATCGTAGCGCCGACTCCATCCTTTCCGCGGACCTCGTGGATTGCGTGGATCTTGTTGCAGAAATAGAGGATGCGTTCGGAGAGAGTTGTCTTTCCCGAGTCGATATGAGCACTGATTCCGATATTCCTCATGCCCAGTAAGTCATGTGCCATATAATTAACCTCTTCAGTAATATGATTCGAAATTACGGGCGGCCGAAAGCCACCAGATTGGCATAATATTGATTTTCCTCGTCTTGTGCAATATGCAGAAGATAAGAATGGCAGGTGCATTCCCTTGTCCAGCAAGGAAAAGGCGCTACAAGCCAAGCCAGATGGCGACAAAACCGGCTCCAGGTGGTAATATCTTTGCATGGCAACTGTATTCGAAATGATAATTAACGGGGAAATCCCGTCCACACGTCTTTACGAGGATGACAGGTGCATTGTCATACTCGACATAAATCCCATCTCAAAAGGACATGCCCTTGTCATATCACGTGAATGTTATCCGACATTCACAGATGTCCCGATGGAGACGCTCTCCCATATGATGGAGGTAGCCAGGAAAATTGACAGGAAACAGAGGGAAGTGCTCGGCGCTGAAGGCACGAACATAATGATCAACAACAGCCCCGCCTCCGGCCAGGAAGTGCCGCACCTCCACATCCATGTGATACCGCGCTTCCCGGGAGACGGAAAGACTCCGGCATTTCCCAAGGAAAAATACGCAGATGGCGAGATAGCTAAGTACGGGGATCTTCTCAGGCTATGAAGCGTCTGGCTCTCTTGACCGCGGCGGCCCTCATGCTCACATCCTGCGCCGTATATACCGCAGCTGACGGGTATGGGAGGATATCAATACCGGAGACCACCGGCCGGCCGGTGACGAAGTATGCTCTCATTCTGGAGGAGAATGCCGAGAAATCGGCAGAGGCCATCGAGAATGCGAAGAAAGAGGCGGAGCACAGGGCTGCAATGCGGCGTGAGGCGGAGGTCAATGAATATCCGGACGACCTCTCATCTCTCACATTCCCCAATGTCTACACCCCGCTCAGGACGAACAGCACCGCAGCTGACGGCATCAACACGATAGAAGTCCTTCTGCTGCCTCTGGGATATGATACATTCACCGAGGAAGACGCAGAGAGGATCCTCGCCGCAAACGCCGACATCGCACCGGATTTCGTGATCCTCACAGGTTCGCTTGAGAACCAGGTCACGGGAGCGAGGGCTGCAGGATGGGATGCTGTCACGCTGAGAGGCGGAACTGTCCTGCACAGGCCGCTTCTGAAGGAAGCCGGAGAGGAGACAGCCTCATTCTTCATAACGACAACCAAGGATCTTGAGATAGCTCCGATGTCATTCCCCGACTCAATGCCTTCTTCCGCAGAAGAGGCAGAGGAATGGGCAAAGAGCCTTGAGAGCGATACGTCGGAAGCAGAGGCAATACAAGAGACCATACAGGAAATGACCGACCAGGAAATGCTGCTGGCCCTTTCATCAGCAGCGCCATCCGGCAAGGACTGGATAGAATTCACTCCCTTCAGATACCGCAGCGATCTTGAGTTCCCCGTCTCATCAGCTCTGGCCGGAGACGGATGGCTGGATGCCTACAGGGCGACTCACTTCACGGCGGAGACCGATGGCGGAATAACGAGGATGAACGGAGAGGTTTATGAACGCCTCGACTTCCTCTACTCAAAATCCATGATACCTGTGAGCGCCATAAGCTATCCCGTCAGAGGACTGACGGACAGGACGGGCGCATTCGCGCTGCTTGCCGAATTGCTTATCCCATGATTACCTTCTGGATGAAAATAGGAGACTGATTCAATGGTTGAGATAACAAAAGCGAATTTCGAAAGTGAAGTTAAGAAAGCTGAAGGCCCCGTCCTTCTCGATTTCTGGGCATCATGGTGCGGCCCATGCAAAATGCAGTCAAGGATCCTCGAGGCCTCTGCCGATGCTCTCAAGGGAGCGAAGATCTGCAAGTGCAACGTCGATGACAACCCTGATCTTGCAGGAGAATTTGATGTCCAGGCGATTCCCACCCTGCTGGTGTTCAGAAACGGTGAGGTAGTGGACAGGGCAACAGGAGTCAGGGACGAAGCGGCCCTGAAGAGAATGCTCGGGCTCTGAGAAGCAATCACAATGCAGTCACCCAGCTGTCAGGACGATGGCTGGGATTTTTTAGTGTCATAACACAGGGAAATCAGCTATCATTTCGCAGAAAGGAAGAAAAAATGGGAGCAAAATCCGTCCGCAATAAGACAATAGATATGTCCCTGTCTGAAGGAAAAGAATATCTGGAACGCTGCATCTCATTATCCCGGAACCAGAACTCTGTCACAGAAATAACTGACCATACAATAATCGGGGATATGATTGAGATATGCCCTCTTCTTCCGCCGGAAAGCATTGATCTCGTAATAGCTGATCCTCCATATAATCTGACAAAGTCATTCAACAGCACCGTCTTTCAGAAAAGGAATGCAGATGAATATGAGGCATATACGCGCCGCTGGCTGAAAGCCGTGAAACCTCTTCTCAAAAAGAATGGCTCAATATATGTCTGCTGTGACTGGGAATCCAGCCTTATCGTAGGCCGTGTGCTGGAAGAGTTCTTCACGGTACGCAACAGGATCACATGGCAGAGGGAAAAAGGCCGCGGAGCAAAGGCAAACTGGAAAAACAACATGGAGGATATATGGTTCGCCACATGCAGCAATGATTATGTGTTCAACATTGATTCCGTCAGGCTGCGGCGCAAGGTTATTGCCCCATACAGGGAAAACGGACACCCGAAGGACTGGATCGAAAGTGACAGCGGCAACTACAGAGATACCTGCCCATCCAATTTCTGGGATGACATCACAGTTCCTTTCTGGTCAATGTCTGAGAACACCGCACATCCGACTCAGAAGTCAGAAAAGCTGATCGCAAAGATCATACTGGCAAGTTCTGCGGAAAAAGCACTCGTTCTGGATCCGTTTCTTGGATCGGGAACGACCAGTGTGGTGGCAAAGAAACTCGGCAGGCACTATATCGGCATAGAAATTGATCCGCAATATTGCATGTGGGCTGAGAAACGGCTTGAGATGGCTGAATCTGACAAATCAATTCAGGGCTATTCCGATGGTGTTTTCTGGGAGAGGAATTCTCAGTCTGTGCGCAAAAAAGATTAAACCAAAAGTCCTCAGCAGCAGGTAAATGTAATAAGGGGGGCCTCAATGTACAACCGGGAAGAAATAAGCACTCTGATAAGTTTCATTACAGAAAGAAATGGTATCGGAGACAAGCATAGTCTGATACTTCAGGTACAGCGGCAGTTCGGACTTACAAAAGATCGCAGCGTATTCTATTGCGACTGCTTTGCCATCAGGTTCTGTTCTGCCAGTTCAATGAATTTCAGCAATACGGTTCTATCTTTATCAGCCTTACAGAAATTCGACAGAATTCCTTTCATAATCTGCATTGTCACAAGAAAAGAGAATTATTTGCTATTAGCTAATTCAACTTTTCTTAAAAAGGTCAGTCACTCTTCCCAAGACCTGCGCTGTGACAATATAAGAGGCAGTTTTAATGGAAGTGACATAATAAGAGAATACGAAGGAATTTCAAATATTCCGAAGAATTTTGAAACGCTCTTCAATTCCCATGAAAATTTCTCATTCAAGGAGAATCTTGAAAGACTGGTAGAAGCAACGAATGGAATTTGCCCGACACGTAAACGCTTCATACCAACGGATGAACAGTCAGAACAAATAATACAATCAATTGACAGGTCAATAAGTTTTATGAATTCTGCGGAATATACAATTCTGAATAAGGACCTGGATGCTAAAGTGAAAGCTGTGGAATCGGAAATCACAATTGCGGCCTTCATAGACAACGTCAATCTCCGCGGCAGAATCATAGAGTACCTTATAACTGCTGAAAATGACCTTAAAGACACCTTGCTGAAAAGCCTTCATGATAATCAGCCATTGCCGAAAATTTTCACATCCGACGATCTGGGTGATTACAAAAGAAATTTTCCTACCTATCGTACATTGACGGATATAAAGACAAAGATCCTTTTTCTTTCAGGCAATCCCAAAGGATACAATATAGACAAGCTCCTTTCATTCCTTTCCGAGGACAAAAGTGTATTCCTGATTTATATTGTCGCTATTGATGAGAAAAGACAGATACGGACAAGACTCTGTTCAATCTTCAGCAAACAGCTGATTTCTGGTACCAGGATAATGAAACAATGGGCAGGCAGAAACTCAAGAGGAGTTACACAGTTTGATGGCCGGGTACTTGAGAAGCTCACAGAAAGCCAGGAAAACTGCATAGACTATGCCGAGGCCAGAAAGTTCCTCTGCACTTGTCTGGAACTTTGAACTGATAAGAATATCCTTCCTATCGGAATAATCACTGATCGCACTGATACCAGAGCTCAGCTGATCCATGTCTCAGCACATCGCCCTTGCGGAATCCTCTCTCCTCATATTTTCCGGTTACAGTACCGGAGAGCAGGCCTTCTGTTATCTCGAGATAATCGTGAATGATTCCCTTGTCTATTGTCGCTCCGTCATGTCCGATCGCCAGAGTGCTGAAATCACTGCTTCTCTCCCACAGCTTCCTGAGCGTGTCATGGTAGCGCTCTATGAGGGCAGTCCCGTTTTCAGGCTGGCGGGGAAGGATGATGCTTTTGTTGACTGTATCTCCGCTGAAAAGTATCCCGTCCTCCTTATCAAGGTAGCAGAGGCTTCCATCGGTATGGCCAGGAGTGAGGATGCACTCAAAACGGCGGCCGCCAAGATCGATTGAGGTTCCATCCGGAACATCGGTGAAATCGAAGCTGCAGTCAGGCTCACTCTCAGGAATGAGCGAAAGAAGCTCATCCTCATGGCCAGGGAATCGCACAGGGCCTCTCGTCTCCACATACATCCTGCGGAAAGCATTATCAGTATTCATGCCGAATATTCTTGCACCTGTATCAGCGCTGTTCATATATATCCTGCAATCCTTGAACTCATAGATGCCTCCGATGTGATCCGGATGGGAATGAGTCAGAAAGACAGCGGTTATCGGCTTACCGGCAATACTCTCTGCGACCGCCCTTATATTCCCGAGACCGCAGCCTGTATCTATCATCACCGCAGAGTCCGAGCCTTCGACAAGGAATGCATTCACGAGCCTGAACTCATCGATACACCATATTCCCTTTCCGATACTGGAAACTTCCTGCCTGATCATCAGTTCTCCTCTCTCTTAAGCAAAACACCCCTCTTCCATCTGTAGAAAAGGGGTGCGACACAACACAGTCTTATCAGTTCATCAGCTTGTCGAGATCGATCTCAGCCATGATGGAAGGCATCGAGCAGCCCCATGACTCGAGGACCTGCGGATGTGTCTCTCCGAAGACACCGACCTTCTCACCCTTGTAGATAATTACAGCAGCACGACCGGGAATGAACCTGGGATCATCTGCAACCTCAGCAAGCGTATACTCCTTCTTCAGGAAATACATGATGGTGTTGATATACGATGCGGCATCGTTGTAGCCGACAGCGGCATTGGATGAGAAGAAACCAAGACTGTCAATTGTCCTTGTTCCGCT
>CASEZU010000002.1 GCA_949292445.1 uncultured Spirochaetales bacterium
CTTTATTCCGGTCCCGGAGCGAATATAATAATAACAGACAACTCTGGAGTGATTCTCGAACTGCTGTACAGACGCCCTGGCAGGCATGAGGAGAAAGGCGCCGTCCTCACTGCCGAGGAACGCACTGATGAAGGCCCAAGGCATTTCACTGCAAGAGATTATGACAGGGAAAGATTCTCCTCATTCAACGATTACATCGACAGGTCCGAGGATGCAGAGGTTTCAGGCGAGAGACGCCAGGAGCTTGAGGAGAAGATAAAGGAGAAGCGGGACAAGGAAATCGCCCTGCTCCGTGACAAGCTCTCAAGAAATGAGCGGAGGCTTCAGGAGGCGTCCGGATATGAGGAGACGAAACGTGTCGCCGACATCCTCTCGGGATCGATATGGAACGTCAGGAAGGGCATGACGGAGATAACCCTGGATGACTGGGAGAAAGGAGGCACTGTCTCGGTATCCCTGGACCCGGCGCTCTCTCCCAACGAGAATCTGGAGAAGCTATACCAGCGCTACAGGAAGGACAAGCGTGCCTATGAGCTTGTCGGCGAGGAAATCTCGCGCATCAAGGAAGAGATAGAGGCAACGGAGGAGAAATACCGGGTCCTTCTTGAGTCGGCTTCGCACGAGAAGCTCAGGAAGGAAGCCGAGAGGCCCAAGGACAGGAAGAAGGAAGATGACAGGAAACCCGGCATCTGGCTCACCGTCCGAGGATTCGACATCATAGTCGGCAGGAATGCCAAGGAGAATGATGAGATACTCCGCCATTTCACCAGAGGTTCCGACCTCTGGCTCCACACAAGGGACTTTGCGGGAGGATATGTGATCATAAAAGCACAGAAAGGAAAGACAGTACCGCTTCCGGTGCTTCTCGATGCAGCCTCTCTTGCAATACACTACTCGAAAGCGAAGAAGAGCGGCAGGGCCGATCTCTACTACACGGAGGTCAAGTATCTCAGGCGCGCAAAGGACGGGAAGACCGGCCTTGTGCTGCCGACGCAGGAAAGGAACCTGAGTGCAGTGCTTGATGAGAAAAGAGTCAGGGAGATGCTCGGATGATGTATCATAGCGGAATATTCTACCCGGATGACAGGGCTGAGCTTGAGGCTCTTGTGCTGCCAGCGGAACACAGTGCTGAACACAAGGCATTCATCCTGCCCCATATGCAGCTTGCCCCGATAGCTGGACTCTACAGGAAGGTTTTCTCCTCGATCCCGGATGGAAGGAGAGTCGTAGCGCTCCTTCCTCTCCACCGCGGGATGCTTGCATCGGACGAGGGAAAGCTCTGGCTTCCTGCCAGCGGAAGGACTGAAGAGACCCCGCTGGGACCGGTACGCATCGCATCCATCTCAGACGGGAACGGAAGCGCATACGAGGAAGAGGAATACAGCGCGGAACTGCTTTATCCATATGCAGCGGCCTATCTTCCCCATTCAGAGATATGTCCTCTCTTCACCCGCATCGGGAGCGCGGAGGACTCGAAGAAACTCACAGCATTCCTGCGGAGCCTTGATGACGGGAACACATCCTTCATAGTATCTTCAAACATGACTGGTAAGCTTCCGGCAGAGAGCGTTGCAGCCCAGCGTGATGCGATGATAGAGCATCTCAGAGAGGGCGATCATCTGATTGATCTCTGGAGAAAGGGGCATATAAGCGCATGCGGTGCACCCGTCATCGAAAGCCTTTCAAGGCTGTCTGATGGCAGATGGCATCTGATCGGAGTATCTGAAAAGGAGACAGGGGCCGGACACGCAGCCCTGTGGATGGACTGATGGACAGGAACAGCGAAGTAATAGACATTGTACGCGACGGCAGCAGGAAAACCGCGATATGGATGGGAAACGACAGCTTCGGGATTCCCAAGCATCTGATGCAGGGAGAGAAGCAGACAGGCCTTATATGCGACGGCAGTACAGTAAGGCCATGGTTCTGGGATGGCATGTGCGCCATAGATGGAGAGAGGTACGTATACTTCGATCCGTGCCGCATCCGTCCTATCTACGCCCTCGCAACGGAATGCAGGGCTGATGCACTCACAATCGTGAGGAAGATCGCGTTCGCGCTTTCCGGGATGAAGAAGGACTACCTCGATCTAATAACAGGCGTCATGCCGCTATCAAGGCTGTGGATCTACGGGGAGAATGATGTGCTGATACTCCCGCCTGACCTTGGGGATATCTTCCTAATCATGAGGGAAGAGGAAAGGAAGGAAATGGAAGTCAGCAGGATCATACAGGGTACTGCGGAGAAGCCTTTCCTTCTGATCACTGAGATGGCGGAGCTGCTGTACTATGCAGCCTCAGGCGTCTTCCCATTCGCCTCCGATGCCGTGCGTGGCTCAGGATACAAGGAGGTTCCGATCTCCTTCTATGCCTCTCTTCCGGAGAAGACGGAAGGATTCATCAATTTCATCTTCCATGCAAAGGACAGGGAGATGAGGGAAATCATGGGCAACAGGGATGGCGGAGAGAATCTCTCCTGGTTCCTGTCGCGCTCAGAGGACCTTGAATGGCCGCTTGAGAACCGCACAGAGGAAGAGATGGAAAAAACCCGCGCCGAAGCGGAGAGCACGGAAGAATACAGGAGCTTCTTCGAAAGAAGGGAGAAGATAAACAAGCGCAACAGCTTCTGGCGCGTAAAGGGTGCGATCATCATAGCATCTGCAGTCATCGCGATCGGCGTCGGCTTATTTCTCTGGAGCTACATCGGGAACATCCTTGCGCCACCGGAGACAGCGGATCTCGACCAGATCGGCGTGATCGAAGCGTTCTACGACGCGCAGAGCGACTGCGATACAGAAGCTCTGACAACAGCTCTCAAAGGCTGCTCGGCGCCGCAGGAGATGGAGGTCACGAATCTCTATGTGACATCACGCACGCGCATGGCTTATGAAAGCATCAACCCGCTGGTGAATGCAGCAGACTGGATCGAGGCAGGAAAGCCTGACATCCCTGCCACCTCATACATATACGGCGCCATCCCTGAGAGCATCGACGAAACGGGAGAGAATGAGTACACCGTATCCAGCATATGGTATACGCCATTCCCTGAGGATGAAGCGGATACCGCTGCCGCAGAACCCGGGAAGACGATTGTCTACAGGTACAGGGTCACGCAGACATTCTCCTTCACATGGAATGACAGGGGCTGGTGGAACATAACGGATACGGAAATCACGGGATACGAGTTCCTAGGCACCGAGAGCGTCGGGACTTATTCCGCTCTCGATCAGGGCTGAGCGTATACCTTCGATATCATCAGGATGGAAGAAGCGGCAGGAGGCGAACGAACGGAAGAACGTCATCTG
>CASEZU010000003.1 GCA_949292445.1 uncultured Spirochaetales bacterium
CCTTCCTAAATTCGAGAACGGGGAAATGACCGGAGACTTCCCCGGAGAAGCCCAGTATTACTATGATGCCTATCTTGCAGGCGGAGAGGAGTACGAGATTGAAGGAGGATTCCCCGGACACAGGCTTTATGTGAAGGACGGAGTAGCTCTCTATGTGACAGGAATGGGCAAAGTCAACGCCTCGATGAGCGCCACCGCGGTACTGCTCGACCCCCGCTTCGATTTCAGCGATGCCTACATCATCAGCACAGGATGCGGCGGAACGGCGACTGAGTACACTGTCATGGGCGATGTCTTTGTTATGTCAGCATGCATCGACTATGATCTCGGCCACCATGCTGATCCCAGGGAGATGACTATCCCCTCTGAGACGACATGGTTCCACGATGCCTCCTACGATGATGCCTCGTACAAGCTGCTCAATCAGGAGCTCACCGGCAAGATATATGATCTCGTAAAGGACACGGAGATCGTCACAACAGAGAGGACAAGGAATTTCATGGCGGCTGCCTTCCCCGGAGAGGAATGGGCTGTCAGGGATCCTCAGGTGCTTCTCGGCACGACTGTCACAGGGGACAACTACTGGAAGGGAGCTTATGACGAGGCAAACGCAAGGCTGATGGCAGAGACATACGGTGCCCCGGATCCATATGCCATGTCAGAGATGGAGGATGCGGCAATAGCAGTCGCGCTCGACAGGCTGGGAATGCTCGACCGCTACATTGTCATCAGGGATTCCGTGAACATGGATGTGTTCATGAACGGAGCTAATCCTGAGTATCTCTGGGCTGGCATCGAGGACTCTCTTGCCTCGGAGGACAGCGTGGAGTCAGCTGACATTTTCGCAACTGCGATGGAGAACAACTTCAAGGTCGGAAGCATCGTCGTGGATGCGATACTTGACGGAACACTCTGAAACAGCGGCATATACCTGAAGCCGGGCAGCGATGCCCGGTTTCTCATTTTCAGCCGCCTTGCTTAACTAAAATAGATAATTAAGGATATACTCATCGGCGAAGAAGGACCCCTACAATGAGAAAGACCAAGATAATCTGCACACTGGGACCGGCCGTCGATTCAGACGCGATGATAAAAGCCCTCATAGAGAACGGAATGGATGCCGCAAGGCTCAATTTCTCCCATGGGACACATGAAGAACATAAAGCAAGGATCGAGCGCATCAGGAAAGTCGCCCGCAAGATGGGAGTGAACATCCCGCTCATCCTCGATACGAAGGGCCCGGAAATAAGGACAAGGGAATTCAGGAACGGCTCTGTCATACTCAAGGAAGGAACGGAGTTCACGCTCTCTGCTGATAAAAACCGTGAAGGCGATGAGACAGGAGTGTCCATCACCTACCCCTATCTTGCCGAAGATGTCGAGATCGGGACATCGATCCTCATCGATGACGGACTCTGCTCCCTTACGGTCACTGCGATAAACGGACCTGATGTCATATGCCGTGTGAACAATACCTCGAAGGTATCGAACCATAAGTCGATCAATATCCCCGGAGTGGACATCGACCAGCCTTTCATCTCTGAATCGGACAGATCAGACCTCCTTTTCGGCATCGAGATGGATGTGGATTATGTCTCCGCCTCCTTTGTCAGAACAGCGGAGGATGTGAGGAAGATGCGCAAGCTCCTCAACGTCAACGGCGGAGAGAAGATAAAGATCATAGCCAAGATCGAATGCAGGAGCGGAATTGACAATCTCAGGGAGATCATAAAGGTCGCGGACGGAATCATGGTGGCCCGCGGAGACATGGGCGTCGAGATTCCTTTCAAGGAACTTCCTGTCATCCAGAAAATGATGATCGACGAGTGCTGCAAGGCAGGAAAGATCGTCGTCACAGCCACGCAGATGCTCGAATCGATGACGGAGCACTCACGTCCGACAAGAGCAGAGGTATCCGATGTGGCAAACGCCATCTTCGACGGTACGACATGTACGATGCTCAGCGGCGAGACAGCTGCGGGCAAGTACCCCATTGAGGCAGTGAGGACCATGGCTGAGATAGCCGAATTCACGGAGAAACAGATCGACTACCGCGAGAGGTATTTCAAGAACCAGGCCAGCAATGAGTCGCTGGATATCCCGGGAACGATCTCCAGCGCGGCAGTTGAGGCCTCTCTCTCCCTGAAGGCAAAGGCAATAATCTGCATGACAGCAACAGGAAGGACGGGATGGCTCACATCCTCATTCCGTCCGGAGTGCCCGATCATCGTCTGCGTCACTGACGAGAAGGCCGCACGCCAGCTACGCCTCGCTTATGGAGTCACCCCGATACTGGCGCCATTCACGGATGACGTCGTGAAAATGAGGGATCAGTCGATAGAGCTATCACTCTCCTCCGGCTGTGTGTCCAGAAATGACCTCGCTGTCATAATCTCAGGCTCCATCCCCGGATTCAGGTACGCGGACTCGATGCAGATATCGAGAATATGACAAAGAGCCACATCAATGATGGAACATGCCCTTCCTGCCGCCTTGCGGGAAGGGTATTCTTATTGAAAAAGGAGAAGGCATGAAGGAATACGACAGCATCACCTATCCGGATAACGGAATCATCTACGACGGGGATTACTACAAGGACATTCCCTATCATCTGTATATAAGCAGGGAGGAACTGCCGGATGGGCCGGTGTTCGACATCCGCGACTACGGTGCTGCGGCAGAAGCTGGCGTGCTCTCCACAGCTGCAATACAGCATGCGCTCGATGAAGCCGGGAAAAACGGAGGAACGGTGCTTGTCAGCGGCGGTGCCTATACAGCAGGAACGCTATCCGTGCATTCCGGAACGACCCTCTTCATAGAGTCCGGCTCATCGCTCAATGCCTCAAAGGAACTCTCGAAATTCTCCGATGCCTTCATAAAGGCCGTGAATGCGGAGAATGTCACGATATGCGGAGGCGGAAAGATAAATGCTAACGGAGAATACTTTGTCTACCTGCCGCATAAGAGACCGCTCTTAAAGCCTATGGGCTACACGAAGCTGCCTCCGGTGCTCCGCGATCCGATGGGACGGCCGGAAGACACATCACGCTTTGCCTACAGAGAGAGGATAAGATACGCTGAGGATAAGTGGAATGAGGGGAAGGAAAACATCCAGCGCCCGATGTACACACTCTGGATCCGCGGCTCACGGAATGTCGACATCCACAATATCGTGCTCCATGACTCGCTTGATTGGAGCCTCTCGATCGACATGTCTGAGAACGTATATGTGAGGGACTTCATCATCGACAACAACCGGCATACGGCGAATACGGACGGCATAGACATCATGTCCTCCAGGCATGTGAGGATAAAGCATGTCTTCATCAGCACAGCCGATGACGGACTCTGCATCAAGGCTCCCATGGTCCAGGGCCATGACAGCATCAATGTCGCGGATGCCGAAATGCCAATGGGTCCTGCTGAGGACATAGAGATTGAGGATGCAACCGTCATTTCCGTGATGAATGCATTCAAGATCGGCACCGAGACCTACTTCGGCATCAGCAATGTATGCTGCCATGACTGCACGTTCATGCTTCCTGACATCTTCCCAGGAGGCGTCTCCGGCATATCCATCGAGTCCGCGGACGGAACGGATATCTCAGGCGTAAAGCTCTGGAACATCAGGATGATGAACATAGCCGTCCCTCTCTTCATATCACTCTGCAGGAGATGCAAGTTCGGCTTCCTCTCCGAAGAGGACAGGAAAGCAAAGGAGAAAGGCGGCAGCATCCGCGGCATCACGATCGAGAACATCGAAGCAAAAGGCATGGAATCGACCTGCATCATCACCGGATTCAGGGATGACGGGGGATACACAGGACGCATAGAGGATGTCACGATCAGGAATATGAAGGCAGAGTACCTCGACAACGAGGAAAGGCTCGAGATACTTCCTGAGATCAGGGAGAATGTAATCGATTATCCTGAAAGCAACGCGCTGGGTGACATGCCATCCTATGGCTTCTACATCAGGCATACGGACAACATCCGCCTTGAGAATGTCTCTGTTAAGCCCAGGAGCATGAACACGCGCCCAATGCTTGAAACAGACGATGCGGAAAATCTTGTGATCTGCTGAGAGGAAGAAGGAAATGAGATTCAGGAACGGATTCTGGCATCTTGACGATGGAGTCACACTCTACTCTGAGAAAAATTACTTTGAGACAGCAGCCGGAAATGGAAAGCTCACGCTGTATTCATGCGCCTATCCCATCTCTTGCCGCAATGACACGCTCAACAATCCCGTGATAACTACGGAGATCACGGCAGCGGGGAAAGACATCCTGCGTGTCGATGTCTATCATCACAAAGGCAGCCTGGAAGACAGCCCCGCACCGGCAGTTCCCTCACTGCCGGGCGAAACAGGGGACTGTTCCGTCGCATCAGGTGATCTGAAAGCGGAGTTCCGCGACAGCACGCTTGTCTTCTCATATAAAGGCAGGGACCTCACGCAGCGCTTCTCCCGCCTTTCAGGCTGCATGACAACGCCCTCCGGCCGCTATATGGCAGAGTATCTCACCACAGATATCGGAGAGACATACTACGGACTTGGAGAGCGGTTCACCTCATTCGTGAAGAACGGACAGAAAGTGGAGATGTGGAATCTCGACAGCGGATGCGCCAGCGAGATGTCCCACAAGAATGTGCCGTTCTTCGTCTCATCGAAGAACTACGGAGTACTTGTCCTCAGCTACGGAAAAGTATCTTTCGAGATGGGAAGCGAGGTCGCGGAATGTGCACAGTTCTCCGTCGCGGGAGAAAGGCTTTCCTACTGCCTCATAGCAGGCGATGCGATGAAGGATGTGGTGGAAAACTACACATCGCTCACAGGACGGCCGGCCCTTCCGCCTCAATGGTCATTCGGACTGTGGCTCTCCACATCGTTCACGACAGATTACAGTGAGAAGACTGTCCTCTCTTTTGTGGACAGGATGAAGGAGTATAAGATACCTCTTTCCGTCATGCATTTCGACTGTTTCTGGATGAAGGGATTCCAGTGGGTAGATTTCCAGTGGGATCCGGAGATGTTCCCAGATCCTGAAGGCATGCTCAGGAAACTCCACGAACGGGGACTGCATGTAAGCGTCTGGATCAACCCGTATGTCGCACAGAAATCCCCTCTCTTTGATGAGGGAGCCGAGGCCGGCTATTTCCTGAAAAGGAAAGATGGCAGCGTATGGCAATGCAATGTATGGCAGGCCGGCATGGCCATAGTGGACTTCACCAACCCGGCCGCAGCAGAGTGGTATCAGGGGAAGCTGAGGAAGCTGGTGGAAATGGGAGTCGACTGTTTCAAGACGGATTTCGGAGAGAATATCCCCACAGAAGACGTCATGTGGCACGACGGTTCAGATCCCTGCCTGATGCACAACTGCTATACATTCCTCTACAACAGGACCGTCTTCAGCCTCCTGCAGGAAATGAAGGGAGACGAGGCGATGGTTTTCACCCGTTCCGGTACCATCGGAAGCCAGCAGTACCCGGTCCATTGGGCCGGTGACAATGTGGCTTCCTATGCCTCCATGGCGGAAACGCTGCGTGGAGGCCTGTCGCTTGCGCTCTCAGGCTTCGGCTACTGGAGCCATGACATAGGCGGATTCGAGGATACGACCACTCCCGACCTCTTCAAGAGATGGGTGGCATTCGGATTGCTGTCATCCCATTCAAGACTCCATGGAAGCTCTTCCTACAGAGTGCCATGGGCTTTTGATGAGGAGGCATGCCGTGTGACATCATTCTTCTCATCACTCAAGGCGGAGCTCCTGCCCTATCTCTGGTACTATGCAAAGATCTCCCACAATACGGGACTACCCATCCTGCGCCCGATGATGCTCGAGTTCGGAACGGATGATGAAATGCTGAAATATCTGGATCAGCAGTACATGCTCGGCCCCTCCCTGCTTGTCGCCCCGGTATTCAGGGAGGATGGAGAAGGCAGATGCTATCTGCCGGAAGGCCGCTGGGTATCGCTGCTCGATGGAAGCTCTGCGGAAGGACCGGTGTGGATAAAAAAGAAGTATGATTACTTCTCACTACCGTTATATATCAGGGAGAACTCCCTCATACCGACGGAGAAAGATGGGAAGAAGGCCATCATAGCCTGCAATGTGACAGAAGCCTCCCTTGATGGCATCATAAGCATTGAGAATGGAAAGATCACGCTCCATGACAAGTCCTGCACAGTGCTTGTAAATATCACATCCGACAGCAATGGAGGCAGCACAAGAGAGGAAATCAGTCTGCAGCAGCATTAAACAGTAAAAGCAGTGAAAGTCCTTATCAACGCCATTCCTTAATTAAGAGAAATGGCGTTTTTCTTAATTAAGAGATTGCCTTATTTAATAAAAACCCCGAAAATGCATAATAAGGAGTGCCATATTATGCTTATAGTCGAAGATTTCAAATCCGGCACATACAGGAACCATGGAGATTTCAGATCATTCATTCCCTCTCCTGTAAATGACACATGGGGATGGAGATCTGCGGAAATAAATGCGCTCCTGTCAAAAGCGGATCTGGAAATAGGCGCGCTGAACAGCTTCTCGGAGTTCATTCCGGATCTTGAGATATACATCAGGATGCATATCCGCGTGGAGGCCAACAAATCAAACAGGATAGAAGGAACAAGGACCTCGATTGAGGAGGATATGCTTCCGAAAGAGAACCTGCTGCCGGAAAAGCGGGATGATGTCCATGAAATCGACAATTATATCCAGGCAATGGATTATGGAGTCCATCGCATCGTTGAAGATGGCTTTCCTTTCAGCACAAGGTTCCTGAGAGAGCTCCACAGCATCCTGCTCCGTGGGGTACGGGGAGAACATAAAACCCCAGGAGAATTCCGCCGGTCCCAGAATTTCATCGGAGGAACGAAACCCTCAGATGCAATATATGTGCCGCCAGCCATTCCTGACATGGATGATGCCCTCAATGATTTCGACAGGTTCATGAACAGGAATGATGACACCCCTGTGCTTATAAGGCTTGCGATAATGCATTACCAGTTCGAGACAATACATCCATTCCTCGATGGGAATGGCAGGATCGGGCGCCTGATGATCCCGCTCTACCTGCTGTCAGAGAATGTACTTGAGAAACCATGTTTCTATATCAGCGATTATTTCGAGAGCCACAGATCGGAATATTATGATGCTCTGCAGAAGGCCAGAACAGAAAATGACCTGCTCAGATGGATAGGATTCTTCCTCCGGGCATCTATCGAAACGGCACAGAAAGCCAAGAATACATTCCGCAAGGTCCTGCATCTTGTGAATGAGTACAACAGATACATCACGAACAAGAAGCAGCAGCACAACGTCATCGGCGCAATCATCAATGCCATGTATTCGCGGCCTGTCGCTTCGGTGAACAATCTGGCTGAAATGACAGGACTTGCAATCCCTTCCATCAGCTCTGCGGTGAATCTGCTTGTGAACGATGGCATATTGTCAGAGATGACAGGGGGAAAAAGAAACCGGGTTTTCATGCTCACGGAATACATGCATATATTCTCAGCATCCTGACCGCTATTTCAGAAAACGACGGCAATCCTAATTTACGCCATTCCTTAATTAAGAGAAATGGCGTTTTTGTTAATTAAGATCCTGCCTTATTATGCAGAAATGCTAGAATCAGATAATAAAATCAATCCAGATACTGTGTCCTGTCATCCACAGGAATGAATGTCAGTATTGTCCTGCCATCTATTGAGAGAGTCATGTGTTCTCTGTCAAAGTTCACGGTTCTGGCCTTGCAGCGTGCGATGAATGCATCGAATGTCTCTTCTGCGGAAGAACCTGCAAAAACAGCATAGGATACCTTCCTGTCGTAGATCCTGAGCTCGGAAGCTGCAATCACATCATCGTACCACTCAGCCTTCCCGCTCATCCAGACAGCAAGGTATCCGTTCCTCTCCGCGAGGAATATCCACGGCCCATCCTTCCTTACCTCAGAGAAGCGGTTCTCAGGAAGGTAGAGATGGGTAAATCCCACAGGATGGTTCTCCGGTATGGAATAGATGGCGGCGATCATCCCCTTCTCCGCTGTTATCGCGGGCATCACACCGTTGCCGTTCCAGTATCCGGGGCGGAGCTCAGCCTCCTCGGAAGTGGTTCCCGGATGATTGACGAACACTGTCGCAGATGCGGAAAGGGCTGCAGACCACATATGCTGCTGATAGCCGTATGCACCGGGCTGGAAGCACGATGTGCCATGGAAACACTCATTGAGCGACTTCACGAAGTGGTTATCCTCCGCATCCACGCCTTCATCGAAGAATGTGTTGCGCCACCTCGGCCTCCCGTCATCCGTTCTCGGGGAGAGGACGGCGGTAAGCATGTAGCTGTCCGTTTTCTCGATCGAGACCATGGCGTTTCCTGTAAGGTAGCGCGCCGTGAGATCGGAGCGCATCCTCTTCCCTATATCCTCCGGGAATCTATAGCCGCTCGATGCCATGAAGGCGATCCAGCCTTCTCCGTACGATGACCAGGCCTCCTCATCCGCAGCATTCAGCAGCGACGCCACGGGCTCCCTGAACGGGTAGACAACACCGCGGTACACCCTGCCCATAGGGGCTATGAGAGCACCGTCGAACGTGCTGTCCGCCAGCATCCTCATCATCATGTCCAGAGCCTTGCCGGCCTTCACCGAGAGAGACGGCGCACAGTAGTCATAGACATTCAGCAAGACTGCGAACGTGACACACATGTATGTAGAGCTCAGGAATTCCTCGTAGCCGTTCTCAAGGATATCATCGAGCCATTCATCCACGCGCCTCTCTCCATATGCATGGAGCTCTCGTCCCGTCATTCCCGCACGGTGGAAGTAATCATCTGGATAGAACGATCCGGCATCGCAGGCGGAGAACCAGAACATCAGGGAATGGTTCTCCGACCAGAAACACATGCCGTCTGTGCCCTTCATCGTCATCCAGTAGCGGAAATCGAGGAGAGCATCGCGCACATCAGCAGAAAGCTCTGCGGGAATACCGTATTCATGCATGTACCTGAGAAGGCCGCAGACGATGAAGTCGGCGCAGTCCCCCCTTCGCTTTATGAGGGCGATGTCATTCCTGAGAAGGTCAAGCTCATCGCCTTTCTCGATACCGAGGCGCTTCCTGGCAAGGAGGGAGAAGACTGAGAATCCGTGATCCCCCCTGTCGAGCATCGTCACGCTGGCAATCCCCCTGAGGATATCCTCAAAGTGGCTCTCCCAGGATGAGCGGAGCGGGAAGCGTTCAGGTACGATCCTCTCAGAGAACTCGAAATTGCGCCTGAGGCCTGCCGGCGTGACAACTGAGCATCCCTCTATGCCTTCAGGCAGTGAGAATGACTCCAGCCCTGACACATCTGTTCCTGTCCTATCCGCCCTGATCTTGACCGCATAGTCCACAGTCCTCACATCGGGAACGACACGGACTCCGGATGGAGCCGGGCCCGGAAAAAGAAGAATACCCTTTCCTATCCTGATACCGTCGAGGAATGAGGAGAAGGCATCATACTCCTCCGGCTGACATGGTATTGTGGTCGAAATATGCTCAGTGCCGGACACAAACTGGAACGCGAGCATGTTCCGCGTGTCGCGCACGCCGAGATTATCGGAAATGAAGAGAAGATCATTCTTCCCGGCTTTCAGATGAAGGCTGCATCTCACGCTCTGGATCGGCTTGTATACAGGATGTGCTGTCTCCGCCACCAGGCTTCCGTTGAGATAGACACCGGTGGACATATAGGTCCAGAGGATGGCCTCGGCCTCGGTCTCCTCATCTGCGACCACAGTCGACGCCGAGATCATCCTGACCCTTTTCAGCGTGTGATAGAAATCGGACTGGTCAAGGAAGATGCTGCCGTGTGAATAGAATGGCTTCCATGGAGAATCTCCAGAAAGCGTTATCTCCGGCATTGAAGCAGAAGCTGGCTTCTTCGTCGATATCTCCTTGCGGAGCCTTGCCTCCAGACGGAGCTGATTCCTGTCGGAAAGCGATGATTCGAAATCCTCGGTGCTGATTGATGACACATAGCTTGTGATGAAGCCGTCTCGGTTAAGGGAGCGCATACAACCTCAAATAATATGGGGGCCGGAGCCCCCTTTTCTGTTTTGAATCCTCCTCATCAGCCCTTCACGGCACCGGCTGTTGAGCCGCTCATGAAGTTCTTGTTGAAGATGATGTAGATGATAAGCATAGGCACGACCGCGATCGAAGCGCCGGCGAACATTACGTTCCAGGCTGCAGCACCGCCGCCGGTGGCCTTGAGCATGTTGACTCCGACCGTGAGAGGCCTGAGATTGTCCCTCGCCATCGTGAAGACCAACGGCATGATGTACTCATTCCATCCCTGGCGGAACGAAAGGAGCGCGATGGTTCCCATGACAGGCTTGAGTACAGGAAGAATGATCCTGATGAACGTCTGGAAGAACGTGCACCCGTCGATCTTCGCAGCCTCATCGAGCTCCTTCGGAACGGAATCCACGAATCCTCTGGAAAGGAAGATGTATGTGGCCTGGCCTGTTCCTGTGGAGATGAGGATGATCGGCAGGAGGCTCTCATTCAGGTGCAGCAGCGTCGCAAGCTCATAGAGCGGTCTGATGGATACAGATCCGACGTTAATGAACATGAACGCGATGAAAACGCCGTAGATGAGATTCTTTCCCGGGAAGTGACTGCGGGAGAACACATATCCGGCCATCGTTGAGATGAAGAGGGATATGAGCATGACGCAGACGGAAATGAAGACGCTGTTCCATGTATAGGTAGCGAACTTCGCTCCTGTCCATGCCTGCACATAGTTCTCAAAGTGCCATTCGGACGGGAATATGTTCGATCCTCCGACGAGGAGCTCAACATTGCTCTTGAATGAACCGAGCACGATGTAGACAACGGGGAATACGGTTACAACCGCCAGGATGAGCATCAGAAGCCAGATCACAGCCATGACCGCTTTCTGCTTTCCCGACATTACAGCTCTTGATTTCTCCATATCTCTCCCCCTTACATCACATCGTCGAGCTTACGCGCAATGCGCTGGTAAGCGATCGTGACGATACCGACGATGATAGCGGCGACAACGGAAAGGAGCGCACCGTATCCGATCTGAGGCTGCGTCATATTCGTCAGGCCCGAACCGAAGATCAGGTTGTAGATATAGAGGAACATGACCATCGACCTGTTTCCGGGACCGCCCTGCGTGAGGACCATGATAGCCTCATAATCCTTGAACGCACCCGTGATCGCAAGCATGAGTACGACCTTGAGAATCGGGCTGAGCATGGGAAGGGTTATCTTGAAGAATGTCTGCACGCCATTGGCGCCATCGATCTTCGCCGCCTCATAGACATCCTCGGAGATGACATTCATTCCGGTGATGAAATAGAGCATGTAGTTACCGAAACCGCCCCACACAGCGAGAATGGTGACGGCGCTCATCACATGTTCAGCGCTTGTGAGCCACTGAATCGGGGCATCCATTCCGAGAGCCATCAGCATTCCGTTGAGAATACCGTTCTGGGTAGCGAAGATGAATGTGAAGATCATGCCGGAGATCGATGAGCTGATTACCGTCGGCATGAAGTAGACAGCACGGAAAACCGATGTGCCTCTGATCTTCTGGTTGAGAAGAACCGCGCAGACAAGCGCAAGCGGGATGATGAAGACGAGCTTGTAGAAAGCATACTCGAATGTATGTCCGACACTCGTCCAGAATGTTGTATCCGAGAGCATCCTCGTAAAGTTCCTTGTGCCCGTGAACGTGGCATTGAAGCCATTGTAGTCATAGCAGACATAGCGGAACATCCAGATGAACGGATATATAGAGCAGACAAGGAGAAGGAACACTACTGGAGCAAGCATGATGATAGCCGCGATCCGATCCCTCCTGTCCTCCTTTTTCACTAGCTTCTTAGGAGCTTTGCTTTGCATCTGTCCTCCTTCTGAAAGGAAAGAAGGGGGAGCATGAAGCTCCCCTTCATGATTCAGTTATTACCAAAGACTATTCTGTCAGGTACTCAGGTGTTCCCTGATCCGGGTGAAGCGGATCGTAATCCTTGATAACAAGCCTTGTGGCACTGCCGGAAGCGACATCGGCGTCGAGTGCCTCGTTGTAGCGGGTGTTGAGATCTGCAATGGCTGCATCAACATCAACATAGCCCATTACTGCATTCCAGAAGACTGTGCGGTAGTCATCGCCGGAAAGGTTGATTGCTGGCGGCTTCGGATAGACTGTCTCATACGGCTTGAGAGCGAAGTCTGCGAGGCGGCCTGTCTTCGAGCTGTCGATGACGGAAGCCATGTAATCAGTTGACGGGAGGCAGTATCCGGCCTCGAGGTATCCCTTGAGGAAGTCCTCGGACTGGAAGAACTCGATTACCTTCCATGCCTCTTCAGGATGATCTGTCGAGGAGATGATTCCCCAGCCCTTCGAAGGTGTTGTCTCGAGAGCGCCAGTGACCTCTCCTGTGAGGGTCGGAAGCTCTGCAACTCCCCACTCAAATCCCTGGACAGGAATCTGCTCTGTGAATACGGCAGCCTCCTGGGAAGCATTTGACCAGAGTGCGAACATGCCGACTGAGAAGAGAGCGCGCATGTTGTCTACGCCCTGCTGGTCAGGATATGCGATGTTCTCTGTGAAGAATCTCCTTCCGAGCTCGATGATCGGCTTGTAGCCTGAGAAGTCGAAGCGGCCGTTCACATAGTCATAGTAGTAGATTCCGGACATCTCTGCGGACATCTCAAGAAGCCTCTCGAACGGGGAAGCATTCGTGAATCCGATTCCGTAGAACCTGCTGTTTCCCTGCTCTGTGATGTCCTTTGCCATGTCGATGTAGCCCTCGAGCGTCTTCGGGATCTCTGTGTATCCGCACTGCTCGATGAGGTCCTTGTTGTAGATGACACGGACACCTGATCTCATTCCGGTCGGGATCCAGTAGATGTTGCCATTCTTGGAGTTCGTTCCCTCGTAGATCTGGTTGTACGGATCATTTACCTTCTGGTACTCAGGGGACTCGGCGATGAAATCATTGAGAGGCATCGCGATTCCGGTATCTGCAAGCATGTTGATAGGAATGGCGTTGATACCAGCGACATCAGGAGCTGTGCCGCCGCTGAATGCCATCTGGAGCATGTTGCGGAAGTTGTCGGAAATGATCGTGAGGTTGATCTGGATGTTGTCGGTGTTGGTTGCGTTGTACTCAGCCACCTTCGACTCTACATATTCCATATCATGTCTATCTTCAGACCATACTTCGATGACGACCTTTCCGTCGTCAGCAGCGGTCTCGCTGGAGCCGCCTGCGAATACAGGTCCAAGGAAAAGTGACAGGATGATTCCTGCAAGGAGAAGCGTCTTAGCTGCTCTTTTCATTGTTTCCTCCTTATTTCGGAAAACCGTAATCCCGGTTTTAAGACCATGTTAAGGGGAGAATATGAATCCCTAAAGGACATTTTCCTGTAACTTCAGGACACATTCAAGCGAAAAGTTAAGGCAGGAGAAGCAAAGGAGATGGACCTGGGATATAATGCCAGCATGGATGCACCATATCTTACAGCGGTACTGGCAGACGATGAACCGGCGATCACGGAGGGACTCTCATCGCTTCCTGTCTGGGAAGAACTGGGTATCAAAGTGGCCGCCACAGCATCATCGGGGCCGGAAGCGCTTGAGAAAATAACCTCACTCAGGCCTGATTTCGCGGTCATGGACATCATGATGCCGGGAATGACCGGACTCGATGTCCTGGAAAAGCTCCAGGAGTCCGGGGACACCGATATAATAATACTCAGCGGCTACGGGCGCTTCGATTACGCCAGAACCGCTCTGAAGTTCCAGGCCAAGGCATATCTCCTGAAACCGGTTGACGTGGATGAGCTGAGGGAAACGCTCGCTTCCCTGAAGAAGAAAAGGCTCTCCGGCCCTGAGAAGGAGAACGTGCGCATCAGCCGCACTACACTGAACGATCTCGCAGACGGGAAGCTGCTGGATGCGAGGAGCGCCGTCTCGCTCCTGACAGCGGGCCAGGGCGGGCTACCCGACTCGGCCACTTTCGCCATGATCTTCTCCTTCCAGTCCCCTTCCCCGGAAGGAATCATCAGGACAGTGGAGGACGCGACAGCGGGAATGAGGAGGATTGTCTGGAGCAAGGATCAGAAGACAATACGCGCGATCTTCGGCATATCGGAGAAAATGCCGTTTGCCATCGCGGAGGACTGCCTGAAGGCAATCGGAGAGAAAAACCAGGAAATACCGAGGATAGCCATCGGCAGCGTCGTTGACAGGCTGGAGAACATCGCATACTCATTCAGCAGGGCTGTGCTGGCGCTCTCCTACCAGCTTTACGACAGCAGCGGCAGGATATTCACGGCGGACATGATCGCCACAGCCCCCCCGCAGTACAAACCCGCGGACAGGGATGCAGAACCCCTCGAGGAATGCATACTTTCCAATGACACTGAAGGCATCAGGTCATTCTGCATCTCATTCATAAAAGCGCTGCTGGGAAGCACGCTGCCTCCTCCGAACTACGTCTATTCAGTGACGAACTGGCTCATCAGGGAGATAGGAAAGCGGCTCTCATCACTGATCGGGGATGCCGCGCTTCTTCCTGAAGCTCCGGATATAACGAAATACAGGTCGATCCCCGCCATTGAGGAGGGGCTGTCGGTCCTCTTCGGGAGAATAGCCTCATACATTGCTGCTGTATACGGGGAGAAAGAAGCGAGGAGACGCCTTAAAGGAGATGCGGAGGATGACCAGATCATAAGGCGGATGGAGGAGTATATCGACAGCCATGCCGAGGAGCAGATCAGGCTCGAGGATATAGCGGATACGGTCAATCTGAGCCCGTCATATGCCGCCATCTACTTCCGCAAGAAGACAGGAACGACAGTGCGGGAGTACATGCTCGGGAGAAAGATGGAGGAAGCCAGGAAGAAGCTCCTTGAGAAGGATGCCTCCGTGACAGACATCGCATACAGGCTCGGCTATCATGACTACAGGTCATTCTCCAGGGCTTTCAAGAACATCACAGGCATGACGCCGTCGGAATTCCAGGACTCGCACGCCCTATGAGATTCAGTGACCAGCCGATCATACGGAAGACAAGGATCATGACAGCGGCCGTCACGCTCGCGTTCATCGCGGCGCTTATCTTCTCATTCGGAACCTACTGGGTGCTCGGTTCAAGAAGATCGGTCGAGGAGTCCGTCTCCAGGAATGTGAGGGAAGCCTCCGTATCAATTGATTCAGAGCTCCGGTCTATAGCAGAGAGTTTTGTCTCCATTTTCGGCACGGAGGAATTCTCCTATGAGATGGCCGACATGACGGCACCGAATGCGGATATGACAAGGAACAGGGTGTTCCTGCAGGATGAGCTGATGACGCTCGCCTCTTCGAACAGGGCGATAGTCTCAGCCCTCATACTCGACTGCAATACAGGAGAGGTGTACTCGCTCTTCCGCGATGCGATCATAGCGTCCAGAGCACAGGTCCTCTGGAATTCAGAGCTGCAGGCAATGTCCGGGATCATGGTGCTGCCGGAACGCCCAAGCCCGATCAGGGGGCAGGAGACCATCATTCCGATGGCATTCCCGCTGGAAATGAGATACGGCTGCGCAGTCATATCCCAGGGGCGCGGCGAGCTTGTCGCGATAGTGCTGCTGTCGCCGGATTTCGTACGCAGCCTGCTGTCGGAAGGAGGAGTACTGGCAGACAGCAGAGGCCATATCATCACTATGAACGGCCAGTCGGAAGGGCCTCTGCCATCATACCCGGGAGCAAGCAGGCACGGACGCATCTTCAGCTATGCGGAATCCCTGCCATTCTCAGGCCTCCTCGCCTCTGCCGGGGCTGACCTTCATGAGGCGATGAGACGGGTATTCGGAACAGCAGCAGCCTCAATAACCGCGGCTGTGGCACTCCTAATCATTTTCGTCGCTGTCTTCTCAAGAATGCTCCGGAGGTATGTGACCCTCCCAATCGGCAAGCTGAAAGCTGCCGTGATGAAGATCGAGAACGGGAATTATTCAGGCAAAGCCGACTTCACAGGCTCCGATGAGCTCGGGGAACTCCGCGATGCGATAAGCAGGATGGCTGAGACGATCGAGAGGCAGATAGGAGAAATAAGGGAGGAGGAAGAGAAGCAGACCAAGACGGAGATGCGGCTTCTCTCCGAACAGCTTACACCGCACTTCCTTTACAACACGCTTGAGTGCATACAGCAGGAGATACAGACCGGCAACAGCACAGCATCAGCGGAGATGACGAGAGCACTGTCGCTTTATCTCAGGACGGTTCTCTCATATGGAAGCGAGACGATATCTATAAAGGATGAGATACGCCATGACATGTCCTACATAAGGATCATGAACGGCCGCTTCCGCAAGGACATCATCTACCAGCATACAGAGGATGCGGAGATGCAGGATGAGCAGATTCTCAAGATGGTTCTGCAGCCATTCATCGAGAACTCAATCAAGCATGGATTCGGCATCGGCGATGTGGACACATGGGTGCAGCAGCCCGAAATATCCACATCATTCAGGTATACCGACGGCAGGATAAGGATCGAGATAACCGACAACGGGAAAGGCTTTGATGAGGATGAGCTCATCGCACTCATGCACGGAGAAGCGGAAGGCGGACACATAGGCATAAGGAATACCTATCTCCGCCTCCTGAAGTTCTACGGGGAGGAGAACGTGGCTGTAAACGTCTCCTCAATCCCCTACTTCCAGTCCTCAATCATCATCGAGGTTCCCGCACTTGCCGGCAGGAACGAGAGGCTCAGCTGAACGAGATCACCACATCCCAGCTGATGTACTTCTCAGAAAGCTGATGCTCCGGCACGAGCTGCGGGCCGCAGGAGCCTGAGCCGATTCCGCTCTGCCGGTAATCAATGTGCACCTCAAGGTTTCCAGACGGGACAAGCTCATAGTTGTGCTTTGCCCTCTCAAGCTCATGCTCGGTATAGTACGAGGCATTGAAGGCAAAAGGAGAGGCGGCATGGGCCGCTATATGTCCTGCAGCAAACTCCGTGACTCCGGCATGGCTCCCGTTCTCCTGCGGAACGATGTAGTCCTCATGCATCTCAGAGACGGGGCTCTCGAAGAAATCGATACGCGATGCCCTGTGCTTGTCTGTATAGCTCTCATGCGGACCGTATCCGTAATACGAACAGCGCTCATCTCCTTCCGACACAAGATGGAACAGTGCTCCGAAACGCGGCAGGAACGGGAAGGCCATATCCCTCTCAAGCCTTGCGGAAAGCAGCACCTCCCCCTTGCCGTTAATGCTGAGCGTCACGCTTCCCTTCATGAAGGGCTGGAATGACGGAGCACCGAGCCGGAAGCTGAATGAGGCAGATGCTATACGCCCATCGCAGATAAGCGATGATGACACAGCCCAGGATGAAGCCCTGTCATAGTTCACAGCCTTCCATTCCAGCTTTATCTTCCTGTCATTGTCTGTCGGGGCCCTCCATATCGACCACTCCATCGGGGAAGAAAGCCTTTCAGAGCCGTTCACGAGAACAGAAGTGATGACAGCCCTCCTCCTGTCGATCCTGTACTCAAAACCGTCACCTGCTATGATGAACTCCTTCTCATTCTCTTCTGCCCTGACGTGGCCGGACGGAGTTATCACAGTCTCCTTCTTTTTCCCCGCTGAAAGCATGATCTGATCAAAACCGAGGATCGTGCCGGAGGGAACAAGAGGCTCATCCTCAGCTGTCCGGTAGAAGATATTGAGGAACACATCCCCGTCACCGTATTCCGGGACAGCGACATCATGAAGTTCCAGAGCTCCAGGTGTTCCCTCAATCATGAAACTGCCCTGGGAAAGGAGCCTTCCATGCTCCTTTATCTCATAGACCGCCTCAAGCGGCGGCACACGGAACGTGTAGTAATTCTCCAGAGAGAGCGATGCGATGCCATCCGCAGCTGCTCTGAGCGACGCCCTCACAGGGCGCAGCACGTTCCCGTACTCCAGAAGCCCGGTATGAGGCCTCCTGTCAGGATATACGAGTCCGTCAAGGCAGAAGTTGCCGTCGTGCGGGAACTCACCGGCATCACCGCCGTAATGGTACATGGGGCCATGCACCGGATCCTCCCCCTCATATGTCGCATGGTCACACCACTCCCAGGCACAGCCCCCCATGATCTCGGGATGACGCCGTATCACGCGGATATAATCCTCCGCATCTCCGGGACCGTTTCCCATCGCATGAATGTACTCGCAGAGGAATGCCGGCTTTGTATGCCTCGGATCGGGGAAATAGCTGTCCATGAACGAGTACTCGTTGTACATGAAGCTGTCCACATCGAGCATGCTGTCATCAACATCGGTGCCGCGGAGGATAGAATGCGTGGCTCCTTCGTAATGTATCAGGCGCGTCGGATCCATCTTCCTCACAGCCCTGGCAGTCTCCTTGAAGCATTCGCCGTATCCCGACTCATTGCCGAGCGACCACATGAAGATACAAGGCTCATTCTTCAGTACCGCGACATTGCGCTCGTTCCTGTCGAGGATCATCGGCAGGAAACGGAGATCGCGGGCTATGGTGTCAAAATTCCACTGATGCGACCCGCCTGCGAGATGCACGACTCCATGGCATTCGACATCAGCCTCGGATATGACGTAAAAGCCATATTCCGAGCACATCTCATAGAACCAGGGGTAATC
>CASEZU010000004.1 GCA_949292445.1 uncultured Spirochaetales bacterium
ATGACATAGAGCGGCTCTGAATATGCGATGCCGAGTCCCCTGCGCTGCCCTATCGTGTAATGCCAGAAACCATTGTGATGCCCAACGACACGGCCATCCTCCGTCACAATCTCTCCCGGCCTGTCCTCAGCACCTATGAGATCTGAATAATCCCCGCCGTAGAAATCCTGGCTCTCCGTCTGCCCCTTCTCATGGAAACCAAGTATTTCATCAATCTCCCGTATCTCACTCTTGAGATGCTCCCCAAGGGGGAAGCGGACAGATGAGAGCTGGGACTGGGACAGCCTGGAAAGGAAGTAGCTCTGATCCTTCTGCAGATCCCTGGCCTTCAGGAGCGCATAACGTCCGTTATCCAGACGGCGGACTCGTGCATAATGCCCGGTGGCGAAGAAATCGAAATCCATCACCGAGCGGGCATAATCCACCATGGCCCCGAACTTGACCTTCTGGTTGCACCAGATACAGGGATTCGGCGTACGTCCGTTCATATACTCAGACCTGAAATTGCCAAGCACATCGCTCTCGAAAAGATCCGAGCAGTCAACCGTCAGATGGCGTATGCCTATCTTCTCCGATATCTCCCGGATCTTCTCCAGATCCTTTGTCTTATCCGGACTGTAACAGCTGTTTGCTGACATCGGCTGAGGATATTGGGAGCCAGGCTTCCAGATGAGCATTGTTATACCCATCACATCGTATCCTTCCTTTTTCAGGAGATAAGCGGCAACGGAGGAATCAATTCCTCCAGACATTCCTACAAGAACCTTCACGGTGCCATAATAGCATATCAGGAGAACAATGACTTTATCTCAGTGCTGTAAAGCCTGTTTATCTCCGAGCGCTTGATCTCCTGCTTTGCCGAAAGCTCCTGGCCAACCTGGAAGGATCTGTGCAGCAGTGCGAAGCGGGAAATCTGCTCAAAGGCCTTGAAACCGCGTTCCCTGGAGACAAGCCTCATCACCTCGGAGCCGATCAGATGGCGCACTTCCTCCATCTCAGCAAGGTTCTCACGGCTTATGTAAGGCACCTTGCTGTCCTTGAGATAGCGCTCTATGTTCTTCTCATCGGGAACGATCAGTACTCCGAGGAATTTCTCATCCTGTCCGACAACAACAGCTGTCTCAATGTACTCGCTCTCCTGGAGTGCCGCCTCAATCGGCACAGGCTCTATGTTCTCACCGCCTGAAAGGACGATTGTATCCTTGACGCGGCCGACAATTGCAAAGTCTCCCCTGTACTCGAGCACAGCAAGATCACCAGTGTGGAGAAAGCCCTCACTGTCTATCATGCGGGCAGTCCTCTCCGGATCTTTATAATATCCTTTCATGACCTGAGGCCCGCGTACAAGAAGCTCCCCCTTCTCTCCCGGAGGCAGTATATGCCCGTCCTCCGTGCTGATGACACGGAGCTCTGTTCCGGCGAACGGATGCATGAATCCCCTCACAGCATGCGGGTAGCTCTGAACTCCTATCACCGGAGCTGTCTCCGTCATGCCGTATCCGTTGAGGAGCTTCACTCCTATTGCGGAGAAGAAATCATCGACATCCCTGCTCATTGATCCGCCG
>CASEZU010000005.1 GCA_949292445.1 uncultured Spirochaetales bacterium
TGCTCTCAGAAGTTCTTCATGCCTCCTTTCCGGGCGTGCGATGCTGATGACGCTCCAGAATGGTGCCGGGCATGAGAGTGTGATGAGGAAGTTTGTTCCTGAGGAGAGAATCATCATCGGAAAGACTGAGCAGAACGGGAGCCTCATTGATGACTGCACTGTCAGCAGAGGCAACCCGGGAGGCGTCACCATGCTCTCCGAGAATGGAAAGGGCTTTGCTGAGGAATTTGCGGCATGTGATCTCCCGTGTTCCGTCTCTGATGATATCCCCCGCATTGTCTGGCGCAAAATTCTCACGAATGCATCGCTCAGTGCTGCAACTGGTGTATTCATGTCATCGATCGGTTTCCTCGGGAAGAGCACCCATGCCTTCGCTCTGGTGGAGAAGCTCCTTGCCGAGGCTGTGGAGACAGCTGCTGCCGATGGCTATCAGTTTGATTATACCGCGGTGCGTGATGAGATATACAGGCAGTGCCAAGGCGGCGAGGGGGCATATACCTCCATTGAAAAGGACCTTGAGAACGGCAGGCCGACAGAGGCTGAGTTCATCACGGGATATGTAGTGAGAAAGGCTGACGAGCACGGTATTGCGGCACCGGTGCAGCGCGCTGTGCTTGAGATACTGCATGCAGCAGAGGATAAAAACGGCTTTTGCCGATAAGGAGCATAGTATGGAGACTACCTACACAATGAACAATCTCAGGATTGTCGATCTGTCAAAGATGATAGATCCGTCGACGGAGACGAGGAGATGCCATCTCTTCAGATTCAATACAGGCGGACCTATTCCTGATTTCCACACAAACATGGATCTCATGAGCCACCTCGGAACGCACTGTGAGGGACCGTATCATCATGATGACAACTGGCCGAGCATCGCTGAGCTGCCGCTCACGACTTTCATGGGAAGGGCCATCTATGTCGTGATTCCGGATGCTGAGCCCAGAGGATATGTGACGCCGGAACTTCTCGACAAGTACTGTGCTCCGAAGATGAAGGAAGGGGATATCGTCATCATTGACAGTCCGTACAGGATTCCTCCTTTCACTCCCAAGACAAACACAGAGGAGGACAAGAGGCTCCGCGTCAACAAGGAGACAGCTGAATGGTTCCTTGCTCACAAGGCTAAATGCGTCGGTTTCGGCGATGGTGTCTCCATCGAGAGCTCTAATGATGATGTGAAACCGTTCCACGATGTGCTTCTTGCAGAGAACATCGTATTCCTGGAGGTGCTGAAGAATCTCGATCAGCTTCACGATGACACCTTCTTCATGACATATGCGCCGCTTCCGATCATCGGACTCGACTCATGTCCTGTCAGGGCGTATGCCATCGAAGGACTTCCAGGTTTCACTGCTGAGAACTGAGTGATTGTGCCCGCCTTTCATTCCGGCGGGTATTTTTCTGACAAAAAAATGCAGCCGCGTGAACGGCTGCACCATATATATTCCAACCCTTAGCGGATCGTGACCTCTGTATCGAGATCGAAGAACTTGGCCTTCTCCATGTTGACGATGAGAGCAACTGCCTCGTCCGGCGCGGGGATGACGGTCGGATCGATCTTTCCGACAACCTTTGCCTTGGAGGTGGAGACGTAGACCTGAGTCTCGGATCCGAGAGGCTCGACGACGGATACATGTCCGTTGATCGTCTTTCCATCGATCGGAGTGTGGGAGAACTCAACGTCTTCCGGCCTGATTCCGAATGTTACTTCCTTGCCGATATACGGGGCGAGGATCTTTGCCTGCTGCGGTGTGACCTCGAGGCGGAAGGACCCCTCGTCTGCATATACCTTGTCGCCTTCCTTCTTGATGGAAACGACGAGGAAGTTCATGGGTGGTGATCCGATGAATCCTGCGACAAACTTGTTGTCAGGCTCGTTGTAGAGCTCCATCGGGCCGCCGATCTGCTGGATGACACCGAGCTTCATGACGACGATCTTGTCAGCCATCGTAAGAGCCTCTACCTGGTCGTGGGTAACGTAGATCATCGTTGCCTTGAGCCTGTTGTGGAGACCGGAGATCTCAGCTCTCATCTGGACCCTGAGCTTTGCGTCGAGGTTGGAGAGCGGCTCGTCGAAGAGGAAGACCTTCGGCTTTCTGACGATAGCACGTCCTACAGCAACACGCTGTCTCTGACCGCCGGAAAGAGCCTTCGGCTTTCTGTCGAGGAGCGACTCGATGTCGAGGATCTTTGCAGCTTCCTTGACGCGCTGATCGATCTGATCCTTGGGGAACTTCCTGATCTTGAGACCGAATGCCATGTTGTCATAGACAGTCATGTGCGGATAGAGAGCATAGTTCTGGAATACCATCGCGATGTCCCTGTCCTTCGGTGGAACGTCGTTCATCAGCTTTCCGTCGATGTAGAGCTCGCCGGAGGAGATATCCTCGAGGCCAGCGACCATCCTGAGTGTTGTGGACTTACCGCATCCGGAAGGGCCGACGAGAACAACAAATTCCTGATCCTTGATGTCGATGTTGACGTTGTCTACAGCCTTGACGCCGCCATCATAGATCTTGCAGATATTTTTGAGTAATACTTCTGCCATTTATTGCTCCTTTTTTCATTGGATAGCTCTATGGTAAGGAGGCTGTGACGCGAAGTAAAGGAAAATTTCCGTTGTAAAAGGCTTATTTTGGGCTTAAAATCACTGAAAAAGCCGTTTTGCTGACTATTTAGACAGAATTGGTCAAAAAGAGAGAATATGCCGAAAATATATACCGATGAAGAGAAGGCAAACATAAGGAAGGCTCTGAGAAGGGAAGCGGGGAAATGCCTTGCAGCATACGGCGTGAGGAAGACCACGGTGGATGAGCTTGTGCATCGCACAGCGATCCCGAAGGGGACGTTCTATCTCTTCTATGACTCCAAGGAAGCACTGTTCCTTGATTTGCTGACCTCGTTTGCCGACGAGGTTGAGAGTGAATACCTCTCAATGCTCCAGGAGATAGATGAGAACCATATCGTCACGAGCCTCACTGATATCTTCTACACGCTCCTGATGAAGTTCTATGACGAGGGGCTGTACCGTTTCCTTGACGGGGCGGAGCTTGAGCTTGTGATGCGGCGTTTCCCGGATGGAACGCTTGCTGATCTCTCCGGGCGGTTTGAGGCTGTAATAAGAAACCTTTTCTCCTATTTCTATATAGATGACAAGGAGGACATACAGGCATTTGAGGAAGGGTATGAGGCTCTTCTTTACCTCCTTCTCTCCGCCGACAGGCTATCCGGGAAGGAAAAAGCCCTCCGGCTTCTCGTCAGAGGGCTTGTGCTGCAGATGGTCGAGTGAATCACTCCTCCTCAGCTTCTTTCTTCTCGGCTGACTCGGGATTCTCCTCCTCGGGTTCCGCCTTTTTCACGATCGCTTCCTCAATCTTCCTGTCCTCTATTTTCGTGACATGTATGTCGAGGCCGCTGACGCGCACATCCAGCGTGGTGCCGTCCTCAGGGATCTGGGAGAGGGTGGAGAGAACAAGGCCTCCTATCGTGTCATAGTCCTCATTCTCCTCGAGCTCTATTCCTGTCTCATCGGAGAAGTCGCTGATGCTCAGTGAGCCGTTGACCTTCCACTCGTTGTCGCTGATTTTCTGTATCTCAGGCTCCTCCTGCGGGTCGAACTCATCGTAGATGTTTCCGACTATCTCCTCGAGAAGGTCCTCGAGCGTCACTATACCGACAGTCTGGCCGTACTCATCGACGACGATTGCGATGTGCGTCTTCTTCTCCTGCATGTCGGAGAAGAGCTTGTCCGCATGGATCGAATCCGGGACCATGTAGGCCGGGCGGAGGAGATCCTTCACGCTCTTATGGCTGCTGGAATTGAGATTGATGAGGAAATCACGGGCATTGAGGATTCCCAGTATGTCATTGATGTCCTCTCCGTAGACCGGGAATCTCGAGAGGCCTGAATCCTTTATCGTGTCGAGTATTTCATTGTCCGGAGTGTCGACCTGGAATGAGACCACATCAGGCTCCCTCGTCATTATCTCGCTGACATTGATGTCATTGAACTCAAACACGTTCTGTATCCAGTCCTTCTCATCTTCTTCGATGGACCCGGACTCTCCGCCGGCATCGACCATCAGCTTGATGTCATCCTCTGTGACAGCATCCCTGTCGCCGTCCTCCTTGATGCGCATTATGCGGAGCATCAGGTTGGTGCTTGCGGAGAGAAGCCACACTACCGGTTTCATTATCTTTGCCGTCACCGTTATGACGCCGGATGAGAACTTCGCCACAGCGAATGCCTTCTGCTGGGCGACTCTCTTGGGCACAAGCTCGCCGAATATGAGGGTGAAGAAGGAGATTATCAGCGTGATGATGATGACTGACAGTGTTCCTGCAACTCCTGCCGGAAGCCCCATGTTGATGAAAAGCGGTGAAATGTATACAGCGAGGTTGTCTGCTGCGAAGGCAGAACCGAGGAATCCTGCGAGGGTGATGCCTATCTGGATTGTCGAGAGGAATCCCGACGGGTTCTCCGCCATTTTAAGCAGCCTCGGCGCATACTTGTCGCCATCCTCTGCCAGCTTTCTGAGCTTGGTGGTATTGAGCGAAATGACTGCGATCTCCGTTGCGGCGAAGAAGGCGTTTATCATTATGAGTATTATCTGTAGCAGTATCTGCTGTGCTAACGACATTCTTTAAGCTCCTTTCTCGGTTTTCTTTTTTCTGGATATGCGGTGAGGCATCAGAGAAGGAGCTTTTTCAGGATTCCGGATAAATGCGGAGGCACTTCCGGTTCTTCTTTCTTCAAATTACTGCCAGGGCCATCGTCCACTTGCTGTTCTGATCCTTTGCACGTACTCGTGCGACATGAATTAACTCTAATGATATGCAAGTGAACGGCAGGCCGTCAATATTAATGAAGTCCTCCTCGTGAAGAAAGACCTGAGAGAGCGTTCATCTTTTCCTCCCTTCCCAAAGTACATAGATGAGCGTGTACAGGGCCATGATCCCTGATACAGTCGGTGCAATGGTGCCGAGAAGGCCCAGGTCCGAGCCGAAGATCCTGCCGAAGAACCAGACCATCGGAATCCTCAGGAGGAGGGCGCCCGCTGTGCAGCTTATCATTGTCCAGACAGTTTTCTGCCGGCCGTTGAGATAGCCGTTGAGCGTGAAGACGAGCGCTGTCATCATGTAGTCATAGCTTGCAGTGCGGAAGTAGGGAACCCCCTCCCTGATCACTCCCGGATCGGAGGTGAACACGCCGATCATTGATTCAGGAGAGAGCTGTGCCCATATCCAGAAGAGAAAGGAGATGCCGAGGGCAAACGACAGGGCTATCCACAGTGACCGTCTTGCCCTCTCTGGCCTGCCGCGGCCGAAGTTCTGGGCTGTTATTGCTGCGAGCGCATTAGCCATTGATGTGGCGCTGAGCATCGCGAAAACATCATATTTTGCGCCGACTCCTACGACAGCGGCTCCGTAGACACCGGCACTGTTCATCATCATGGTCAGATAGAGAAATGAGATTCTCACCGCCAGTTCCTGAAATGAGATGGGAATTCCCACCGCACCCAGCTTTTCGGCAATTTCCCTGTCGGGCCTGAACGAGCGGAGCCGGAAGTCGAATATGAAATCCTTCCTTCTGAGGTATATGACTGATATGAGCATGCTTGCAGCCTGGGATATCACGGTTGCGAGCGCCACTCCGGCAACTCCCATTCCCAACGCCCCCGTGAAGAGAAAGTCCAGCACGATATTGAGAAGGCAGGCGATGCCCACAAAGATCATTGGCCGCGTGGAGTCGCCATAGCCGCGGAGGATCGCCGCGATGGCGTTGTAAAGGCATATGAATATGTTTCCAAGCGAACATATGGTGACATAGACCATTGTCAGATCAAATGACTGGGAAGGTGTATGCAGGAGACGGAGTATGCTGCTGCCGAAGATGAGCATCAGGGCTGTGATGATAAGGGCGACGATGACGAATACGGTAAGCGTCGTTCCTATCGTCTTCCTGACTTTGTCATAGTCCTTCTCGCCCATGAAGTTACCGATGACGATTGTGGAACCGAGGGTAAGTCCAGTCACAAGACTTGTCACTATCTGCGTGACCTGCGTTCCCGTGGATACAGCCGCAACGCTTTCCGCGCTGCAGAAGCGCCCGACGACAAACAGGTCCACGGCTCCGTAGAGTGACTGCAGGATGTTTGCTATCAGGAAGGGAACCGCAAACAGGAAAAGTGTCCGTGCTACCGGACCTTCCGAGAGATCAAGTGTCTTCAATGTTTCCTCCGACAGGTTTCAGGAAAACACCAAAGAGGAAGGAAGGTCAATGATTTCAGGGCAGTTTCAGCAGAAGAGTGAGTGATCTCTGCTGTATTCCTCCATCGCCATTATGGCCGCGCCGAATGAGGCCGCTTCCTTCCCGAGTTTTCCCGGCCGGAAATTGTTGAACTTCTTCAGGGGGTAGTATGCGAAGAATTTGTATTTGTCCAGGACCATCTCATACAGTGATGGCATTTCGGTGAAAAGCGAACCGCGCAGTATAATGCACTGAGGATTCTGCATGCATACGATATTCCTGATGATGACCGCTATGTAATTGCTGATCTTGTCGATGAGCTTTATGGCCCACATGCTCTCGTCCGTGAACGCCTTCCATATCTGGGAGAGTGTCTCGATCTTCCTGTCGTTTTTCCTCGCTTCCCTGATGATGCTCGATTCGTTGAGGACCGTCGAGGCACAGCCCCTCATCCCGCATGAGCACATCTTCCCGTCTGAATACTCTATGATTGTGTGGCCTATTTCCCCGGAGACATTCATGAAGCCGCGCTGTATGCAGTTGTATTCCATTGTCGCGCTGGCAACGCCGCGGCCGAAGCTGATGAGCGTGATGTACTGGTATGTCTCATCCTTGATCAGAGAGTATTCGCCTTTCAGATCGCATTTGACATCATTGTCTATGTATATGGGAAGATTGAACTCCTCTCCTGCAATGGTGCCGGCGTCGAGCTTCTCCCAGCCGAGGATGTCGCAGTAATCGATTATCTTGCGCTCTGTATCCACCGTACCTATGCAGGCAATGCCCACAGCCTTGCACTTGTATCCTGATTTCTCCAGGAGGCTCTTTGCGATCTGCAGTTTTTCCCTGAGCGTGGAATTCTGGGATGAGGCCGCGGCATCCGAATATATGAGGTTCCCTCCGAAGTCAACTGCGCATACAGAGACATATATATCAGATATCTCGATCCCGGCGAATTTCATGATCCCGCTGTTGACGACAAGCCTTGTCGCCTTCCTGCCGACGTTCTCCGATTCAAGCTCATCTGCCTCATATATGAGATTCTGGTTCAGCAGTTTCGTGACAATCCGGGTTGTGCTTGCCGGGCTTATGCCCAGACGCTTGCATATATCGCTCCGTGATATATCCGGTGAATGCCTTATCTGATCGAGTATATTAGATATTTCCAGATTCCTGCTCTGATCGTTCTTGTTCATACTGTACCCACACCCGCACGTGATTTAATGATTTTAGAAAGAATTTGATTAGTCAAGCCTTGAAATTGGCATATTTGATTTCAATATGAAAATATCTAAATGCAATACCTCGGCATTAATTATTTAACTGTTTACATAATAATGAAATATTTATAAATTTATTATTTTGAATAATTTTGTTGACAAGTTTTGAAAGGCAATTTTAGACTTAAATTAACATGGATGATCGCTAAAAAGCGGCTTGAATAGTTTCAATTTGTAAAAAATTAAAAAGTGAGGGAGTTATGGAAGTCAGAATCGCTAATTCGGATGCATTCTTTTTCGAGGATACCGATGCAGAAAGAATAGAATTCTCTGCCTGTGATTACGAAGAGAGGCTGCAGCTTCTTGCCGCTGAGCTGAAGGCGAGGAAGCTCGATGCCGCTGTGATCTACGGAGACCGTGAGCATTTTGCGAACATCGAGTATTTCTCCAGCTACGACTGCCGGTTTGAGGAAGCCCTTTTCATTGTAAGCAAGGATGGGGAGAGAACCATCATCGTCGGAAACGAGGGGTGGGGATACAGCTTCCAGATTCCATATGAGATCAGCAGGATAATGTACCAGAACTTCAGCCTGCAGGGACAGCCGCGGGACAGGAACTGTGATCTTGAATCCACTCTGGAAAAGGCCGGAATCCATGCCGGGATGAAAGTCGGCCTCATCGGTTACAAGTATTTCTACAAGGAATATTTCAATGATCCGGAGCATACATATGATGTCCCGGCCTATATCGTCGGCATGCTTGAAACCATTCTCGGCAGGGAGAACCTTGTGAACATCACTGACTGCCTGACCGGATTGAATAACGGAATAAGGATGAAGCTGCGCACGGCAAAGGAGATTGCCTGGGCCGAGTACAATGCAGTCAGCTGCTCGAAGGTCGTTCTCAATATCCTGAAAGGCCTCAAAGAGGGGATTACCGAGTCCGGGGCTGTCAGGAACGGGCATTTTGATTTTTCTCCGCAGAGCATGTTCGGCCTGACGAATTTTGGTTCAGAGCATGTTGCAATCGGACTGAGAAGCTCGGATGACAGACCGCTGAGAGCGGGTGAGGTCATCGGAGTATGCTATGGCATCCGCGGCAGCCTCTGCTCGAGAAATGGTGTAGCGGCATATGACGCGGAATCATATCCGGATGAACTGAGACCTCATATCGAAGATTTCTATAAGCCTTACTGGAGTGCTGTCGTCACATGGCTGGAATCAGTCAGGGAAGGTGTCTCAGCGGGAGAAGTCTATGACAAGGTGATGTCAATCCTCGGTGCGGAGAAATTCCACGTCACTCTCAATCCCGGTCATAATATCGGTACTGACGAGTGGGTGAACTCCCCGTTCTTCAAAGGTTCTGACGTGGTGCTGGAATCCGGGACGTATCTCCAGAGTGACATGATAGGTTCAAGCTCCGATCCTGTCATGAGTGCCATCTGCGAGGATACTGTGGTTGTCGCCGGAAAGGCTTTGCGTGACAGCCTCCGCCAGGAGTATCCGGAGGTGTATGCAAGGATCGTCAGGCGGCAGGCGAAGCTCAGAGAGCTTGTGGGAATCAGATTTGATGAAAGCCTTCTGCCGATGTGCAACATCACAGGCGTATATTTCCCGTTCATGCTCAACCTTGGAAAAGTATTTGCCAAATAAACAAAAGGAGATAAGAGGAATGAAGAGATTCTGTGTTTTCATTTTGATTGCAGCGACGGTCCTGTCCGGTGTTTTCGCAACGGGAGCAGCTGAGACATCTGATGATGGAAGGATACTGATCGGTGTATCCCTTGCCTCTCAGTCCCAGTACCGTTTCAAGTTCGATCAGGCGATAATGGAAGCGAAGGCAGCAGAGCTGGGAGCTGACATAATTTTCCAGTATGCTGACTATAATGCGACAAAGCAGGCAAACCAGGTTGAGAACCTCATCTCACAGGGGATAGATGTTCTTATTCTCAATGTCGTTTCCGGCAACATGGTGAACCTGGTGAACAATGTCAGGAATCAGGGCATTCCCGTCATCACATTCGACAATACTGTTGAAGGGGCCTATGTTGATCTCAATGTTGACAGGGATAACGTGAAGGTCGGCCGCCTTCAGCTTGAGGCTGCGATAGATTTCATGGGACCGGAGGGCGGAAATGTAGTCCTCGTGAAGGGAGACCCGGGAAGTGCCGTAGCCCAGAGAATCAGCCAGGGCTATATGGAGGTTGCAGCTGAGCATCCTGAAGTGAATATTGTGGCGGATCAGTTCCATGAGGCATGGTCCCCTGACAAGGCTCTCAAGACAGTCGAGAATGCTCTCAGCGCAAACCATGATGATATCCAGGCATTCGTCTGCTCCGCGGATTCAGTCGCTCTCGGAATCGTTCCTGCCTTAAGGGCTGCGAAACTCGACGGCAAGGCCTTCCTCTGCGGAATGGACGTTGAGGTTTCCGCCGCGAAGCTCATCAACGAGGGCGTGATGAACATGAGTATCTGGACGGACATCGTGTCCGGTGACCAGAGGATGGTCGAGCAGGCTGTTAAGCTCGCGAAGGGCGAGGAGGTCGTCCCTGACGAGATCCAGAACATCGGCGGAATTGATGTTCCTGTCCTTCTGGTCGATGTCGTTCCTGTGACAAAGGATAATCTCCGCCAGTGGTTCGATGAGATCATGCCTAAGGGATGGGCAACTGAAGAGGAGATATTCGGCTGATATAAACAGTATCAAGCAGAATTCTGTCTATGAGTACGGACCGCCGCTTTTACAGCCTGCGGCGGTCTTTTGCTAGGAGATTGTTATGTCTGAACCCATAATTAGGATGGAAGGACTTACAAAACGGTTCCCCGGTGTTCTTGCTGTCGACCGTGCGACGCTTTCAATTGAGAAAGGCACTGTGCATGCGATTGTCGGCGGAAATGGAGCCGGAAAGTCCACTCTTATAAAAATGCTGTCAGGGTTCTATCCGTATGGTGATTACGAGGGTGAATTCTATCTTGACGGCGCAAAATGCGAATTCAGGAATGTCCTTGAGGCGGAGGCTAAGGGTATTGCCATGGTCCCTCAGGATCTGAACATGGTCAATGACATGAGTGTCGCTGATAACCTTTTTATCGCGAAACAGCCGCTGAAGAGGGGGATCATAGATGATTTCACCTTGATGTCCGAGTCCCAGAAAATAATTGATGACTTCGGCCTCAACGTGAGCCCGCGTACTCTGGTGAAGGATATCGGCATAGCGCAGAAACAGCTCATTGTTATTGCCAGAGCAATGCACAACAAGGTCAAGGCGATAATCCTTGATGAGCCGACGGCTACTCTTTCAAATGATGAGAGCGAGCTCCTTTTCAGAAAAGTCAGGGAAATGAGGGACAACGGAATTGCTGTCATCTATATTTCCCATCGTCTTGAGGAGGTATCCGCCCTTTCTGACAAGATCACTGTTATGCGGGATGGCTGCATTATAGAAACCGATGATGCCGCGAATATGGATGATCACCGCATAGTCTCGCTGATGGTCGGAAAGAATATAGATGATTACTATCCCGAGAAGACGCATGTTCCCGGACAGGTGGTAATGTCGGTGAGGAACATATCTGTCTACAGCAAGAAGAATCCGGGGCAGAAGATAGTCGATGATGTCTCATTTGATCTCAGATCAGGAGAGGTCCTCGCAGTATACGGACTCGTAGGGTCTGGCCGAACAGAGATGGTCCAGGGCCTTACCGGCGCATGGGCAGGCCAGGTTGAGTATGACTGCTTTGTCGATGGGAAGCCTGTAGTCAACAGGAATTCCGGACAGGCCCTCTCCCATGGAATAGCGCTTCTTCCCGAGGACAGGAAACGTGAAGGCGTAATCGGCATACAGACGATTTCCGCCAATATTTCCGCCTCTTCGATGCAGAGGTTCTCAAAGCTGGGATTCATAAACAATTTCGCGGAGCGGAAGAACTCCGCTGAGCGCATGAAAGAACTCTCTGTTAAGGCAAACAGCATGGATGTCCTTGTGAATACCCTCAGCGGAGGCAATCAGCAGAAAGTGATTCTTTCCAGGCTCATATCCACGCACAAGAAGATCTTCATCCTGGATGAGGCGACTCAGGGTATCGATGTGGAAGCGAAGAGCCAGATCTATTCGATCCTGGACAAGCTGGCAGCGGAAGGCATTGCCATATTGTTCATTTCCTCGGACATCGCGGAGGTCATGGGTATTGCTGACAGGATCATGATAATACGCCAGGGAAAACTGGTCTCGATTCTGGAAAACACACCGGAACTTGATAAGGAGAAGGTGCTCTGGTTGGCAACAGTAGGAGGAGAAAAATGATGGAGTTCGCAGCAAACAAGCAGCAGCTTGGCAGAATATATAAGACTATCGGCATCGTCATTGCCCTGATCGCAATGGTTCTCGTATTCAATGCGATGACGAATAATGTTTTCGCATCAATGAGGAACCTGACGCTGCTCATGAAGCAGGGTTCGGTTCTGATGATCGTCTCATGCGGCCTCATGCTGCTCCTGATTGAGAGGAATTTCGATCTCAGCGGAGGTGCGGCTGTCTATTTCGTCAGTGTGTTTGTCTCCCAGCTCGTCGTCACATACGGAATGAACATGTGGGTCTCAATAGCCCTGTCGATTGTATTCGGACTTGTCCTGGGATGTATAAACGGCTTCTTTGTCGGTTATGTCGGGATTCCCGCTTTCATCGGAACGCTTGCCTCCCAGCTGATGTTCAAGGGCATAGGATATACATGGACGGATGCTGCCACAATAGGGCCGATTCCCGCACAGTTCGCATGGCTGAGTGAGGGGTATATCTCCCCTGTGCAGAGCGCTTTCTTCCTTATTGCGGTAGCTGTCATAGCCATAATCTATTCCGTCCTCGACTACAAGAAGATGGAGCTCTGGTATGGCGGAAAGCGGCGTCTTCTGATCAGATGCGCGTTCATCATCATCCTTGCGATGATCCTCATCTATGTTTTCACCGGGTACTACGGTATTCCGATGTGCGTGTTCTTCGCGGCGGTCATGGTTCTTGTGACGAGCATAATCGCAAACAAGACAGTCCTCGGCCGTCAGATCTATATCATCGGCGGAAACCCCGAGGCTGCTGCCGTCTCCGGAATCAGCATCAAGAAGAGGGTGTTCCAGTCCTATCTTTTCATGGGATTGGTCTATGGTGTCGCAGGCGTTGTCATCACGGCCCGCCTCGGAGGGTCAACTGCTACGTCAGGAAACCAGCTTGAGCTCGATGCTGTCGCTGCAGCATGCATAGGCGGAACCAGCATGGCCGGTGGCGTCGGAAAGATTTCAGGAGTTGTCGTAGGAGTTCTTATCCTCTCCTGCATTGATAACGTCATGTCTCTGATGAATGTGTCTTCTTATCTGCAGATGTTTGTGAAGGGGCTGATCCTTCTCTTGGCCGTCTGCATGGATGTCTATTCAAACAATTCCAGATTCAAGTTCAGAAAACCGAAGAAACAGGAGGTGGCAAAATGAAGATTGCGGTTGGGCTGTTCTATCTTGAGTGTGATACATTTAATTATGATCTTGTGACTGCGGATCAGTTCACCTATACAGAAGGCGAAAGAGTCCTTGATTATATAAATGTCGGGGATTATCTGAGGTCGGAGGGGATAGAAATAGTCCCCACTATAATGGCCTCGGCCCTTCCTGCAGGGCGCATGAGGAAGGCTGATTTCCTCTATTTCGAGAACAGGATAATGGATATCCTGGACAAGAACAGGGATGTTGACGGTGTATTCTTCCATCTGCACGGCTCAATGGAAGTTGATGGAATCGGATCAGGTGATCTGTACCTCCTCAAGGATGTCAGGAGGCTCCTTGGCTATGATATCCCGGTGGGAATTGTTCTCGATGCTCATGCGAATAATGATCCGAGCATTGCTGAGTATGCCAATGTAATACGCGGCTATCATACCATTCCGCATGTCGACCAGCCTGAAGCTGAGCTCGAGGTGGTGAAGGATGTCGTAGAACTGGCAAGAAAGCATGAGATGGTAAGGCCGTGCCTTGGAATAATTCCGGCAATTGTCTCAGGAGAGAAGGGGCTTACGTCGACATATCCGCTCTGTGAGCTTATGAAGACCGTGAGTGAGCTGGAAGCGAGGAAGGAGATAATGAGTGCCAGCATATTCATGGGGGAGCCATGGTGTGACTGCCCGAACTCACATATGTCAGTCGTTGTCGTTCCTGCGGAGAAAAAATATGAGGCAGAGGCCCGTGAGGCATGCAATGACCTCTGGCGCAGGGTATTCTCCCATGTGCGCGATTTCTCCTTTGAGGTTCCTGTCCTTCCTCCTGATGAGGTTATTGCCCGGGCTGTCGCACTGGATTGCAGGCCGGTCTTCATCTCCGATGCCGGTGACAATACGACAGGAGGTGCGATGGGGCACTGCACGGAGATGCTCAGGAGTGTGCTCAATGCCGATCTGAAGGGAAAGAAGATACTCATCACCCCTGTCCTCGATCCTGCGGCTTTTGAGCTTTGCAGCCATATGAAACCAGGGGACAGTGTTGAGCTTTCCGTCGGGACTGATCGCGATGATGCATCGAGGCCTGTCAGGATCTCGGGGCATATCAAATCCTTCGGGGACCTGATGGGCTACCTGAATTGCTTCGATGATGTGACGGGACACTGTGTTACGATTGAGATATCGGAAAATGTCGATCTCATGATTTCAGATGTGCCGACATCCCTCATCACGCATAATCATTTTGTCCGCGCAAATGTCACGATGGAGGATTATGATGTGATAATCCTCAAGCAGGGCTACCTCTTTGCGCAGCTCCGTCCGTATGCAAAGGCCGCTTTCATGGCTCTCTCCAGAGGTGCGACATATCTCATGGTCGAGGATCTTGAGTACAAACGTCTTGCGAGGCCGATTCACCCGTTCGACCCAGTTGTATTTCCCGATGCCGAATAAGGTATCCTTCTGTTTTCCGGGGAGCTGCGGCTCCCCATTTCTTTCGGCTTTTATACATGTCAGTTAAGGTTAATAATTCCGAAAACGGTACTTAAAATTGATTATTATCAATGTTGCATTATTTCCGCAAAATGCTAATATGAAAATCCGGATTCATTCGGGAATAAAAAAGCAGGCCAGGCCTGCTCTTCAGCGACTGACGGGAATCGGACCCGCTTCTTATGCTTGGGAAGCATAGGTAATAACCATTATACGACAGTCGCATCGAAGGGTAGGATATCCGCTTTTCGCTATAAGCGCAAGCTGTTTCTCAGGGAAGGAATTTTATGAATGAAGAAGCCAGACTCGAACATTACAGGAAGATGACGGAGACGCCTGTGGAGAAGCTGATCTGCCGTCTTGCGGTGCCCACGATCATCAGCATGCTCGTCTCCTCCATATACAATACAGCGGACACTTTCTTCGTAGCCCAGCTGGGAACAAGTGCGGCAGGTGCCGTCGGCATAGTGTTCTCGATCATGGCAATTATCCAGGCAATAGGATTCACGATCGGCATGGGAGCCGGGAACATACTTTCCAGACAGCTCGGAGCGAGAAAAGATGAGGAGGCGACAGTCACTGCCAGCTCGGGCTTTGCCCTTGCCGTCGTGCTCTCAATTCTCCTGGCCGTGATAGGCACTGTGTTCCGCAGTGAGATAATGCGCCTTTTAGGTGCGACGGAGACGATACTCCCGTATGCGGAGGCATATGCCACCTATATATTCATAGGCTGCCCGGTGATGTGCTGCTCGTTTGTAATGAACAACTATCTCCGTGCTGAGGGGAAGGCAATGTACGGCATGGTGGGAATAACAGCCGGAGGGCTTCTCAACATAGTGCTGGATCCGCTTTTCATCTTCACTTTCGGATTCGGTACCGCCGGAGCCGCCATGGCCACAGCACTCAGCCAGCTCATATCCTTCCTGATACTGCTTTCGTTCTTCATCCGCGGAAAGAGCAGCGTCCGTCTTTCGCTCTCTGCCGTATCAGGGAAGCTGCACCTCTATCTGGACATCATAAGGATAGGCCTTCCGACGCTGGCCAGGCAGGGACTTGCCAGTATCGCCACCGTAGCGCTCAATGTAGCTGCAGCAGCTTTCGGGGATGCTGCGGTTGCCGCCATGAGCATCTCAGGCCGCATCATGATGTTCGCATTTTCGGCAATGCTTGGTTTCGGGCAGGGCTACCAGCCGGTCGCCTCATTCAATTACGGTGCAAGGAAGTTCGGCCGGGTGCGTAAGGCCACGCGTTTCACCGCAGTCACCGGCACCGTGATAATGCTCATTGTCGCAGCGCTGTGCTTCTTTGCGGCTCATTGGATTGTCGCGGCATTCAGGGGCGATGATGCCGCTGTTATGGAGATTGGTGTCGCCTCGCTGAGGCTGCAGATGCTGCTTCTTCCTCTCACTGGTCTTGTCACGGCGACGAACATGGGGCTCCAGTCCACCGGCAAGGCTGCTCCTGCCACTGTGCTTTCCATGGCCAGGCAGGGAATATTCTTCCTGCCGATAATCCTCATCCTGCCGCGTTTCTGGGGGATAGATGGAGTGATAGCGGCCCAGCCTCTGAGCGACGCGCTTTCATTCATTCTGGCTGCCTTCCTCTTCTCCCGCTTCATGAGGGAGCTTAAGGCGAAAGAGGCTGATGAAGAAAAGTAAGCGCCCAGTATTAACCCATGCGGATTCAGCCAGATAAACAGAGCCTGATGCTTTAATTCATTGTACTGCAGATGATTGGATGGATGTAAGCGGGACTGATTAATTATATTGCCATGCCATGAGTCTTTTCCGTCTCTCCGTGGTATAATCCTCAGTATGGAAATTAAGAAGATAAAAGGCGTGGTCAAGGACTATGCATGGGGAAACAGCGATTTCATACCGTCGCTCATAGGCGGTGCGACGGGCGGACCTCAGGCTGAGCTCTGGCTTGGAACGCATCCCTCGGGGGATGCCGATGTCGCCGGTGACGGCAAGCTCTCGGCTCTTATCCATGACGATGAAACATATCTTGGCAGTGAGGCCTGGAAAAAGTACGGAGGAAGGCTTCCTCTCCTGATGAAGGTGCTTGCGATCGCAAAGCCCCTCTCCCTGCAGTGCCATCCCAATAAGGCACAGGCGGAAGCCGGATGGAAGAGGGAGGAGAAGGCCAGGGAGGAAGGACTCGCGGTCTCGTATCAGGATGATAACGAGAAGTGTGAGATGATCCTTGCCCTGTCACCTGTTACCGCGATGTGCGGATTCCGCGATCTCGAGGTCATCAAGGCTGATCTCGCAGCCGTCGTTCCCAGTGCGTTCGGACGTATACTCAGGGGGCTCGCGACGGACTTGGAGACGCTTTTCATGTCCCTTTTCTCTCTTCCTGAGGATGATAAGGCCGCGATACTCTCAGAGCTCAGGTCCTCGCTTTCCGCTTCATCCGAGGCTTCCTGGGACGGTCTTTTCCTCACCCGCTGCGGCATATCGCGCGAATGTCTCGAGGAATATCCTGATGATATAGGATGCCTTTTCCCATATCTCATGAACGTCATACACCTGCAGATAGGCGAGGCGATGCCGATCACTCCCGGAACACTCCACGCCTATGTGTTCGGCAACGGGATCGAGGTCATGAATGACTCCGACAATGTTCTCAGAGGAGGCCTGACAAAGAAGAGGATGGACCTCCCTGAACTCAGGAGCATCATGAAGTTCGAGCCATTGCAGGTGAAGAAGTGCACAGCCGTGAAAGACGGTTTCGGAAGGACTGTGTTCTCATCTCCGTCTCCGGCGTTCTCGCTCCTTACTGTAGGCTCCGGCACATATGAGATAAGGAAGGATCCTGTTGCGATCATCCTTGTGACCGAGGGCAGGGTCAGGTTCTCTTCAAAGGGTGAGAGCCTTGAGCTTGAGAAAGGCGAGGCCGCTGTCATTCCGGCCGGGCTGGAGTATACGATGACGGTGCATGGCGCAGCATATATCTCAGAGGTGCCTGATGCTTAACAGGCGCAGGATCGACCTCATTCTCGAGAAGGAGATCATTGAGGCGATGGGATGCACTGAGCCCGCGGCTGCCGCACTTGCCGGCGCCAAGGCTGCGGAGCTCTTCGGCATGGATCCTGAGTCCGGGGTTGCGGTTGTCTCTCCTAATATGATGAAGAATGCCATGGGAGTCTCGATCCCGAACTCCCATCTCCATGGCATCAAGGCTGCTGTTTCGCTCGGTATCGCGATACATGATTCCTCCGCAGGCCTTTCAGTGCTTTCCACTGTCACGGAAAAGGAGCAGGAGAAGGCGAGGTCCTTCCCGCTTGAGGTGCGCCTTGATGAGAGCGCTCCCTCGCTGTATGTGAAGGTTTCCGTCTCGGGATCTGGCCACAGCGCCTCCGCTGTGATATCTGGTGAGCACGACAGGTTCACATCGCTGGAGCTGGATGGACGTGAGCTGCCGGATGCGCCGATGTTCTTCCCGGAGTGCAAGTCATTCTCAGAGGACGGCTTCCTGAGCACCCTCACTGTCTCCGATGTGCTTGAGTACGCCTCCTCCCTCTCTCCCTCCATAGTCCGGCTGCTTGAGAAGGCCATCAGCGAGAATGCAGCGATCAGCGAATCGGGTCTTTCCGGGAACTGGGGACTTGCTGTCGGCAGGATAATGGACTTGGTGCTGGATGAGCCGCGTACCCTAGATGATGCCTTCCGCAAGGCTGCTGCTGCCGCTGCTGCCGGCTCTGATGCGAGGATGGCGGGGTCGGCGCTCCCTGTGATGATCAATTCCGGATCCGGCAATCAGGGGATAACAGTGACTGTTCCTGTCATGGTCGTGGCCTCTTATCTTGGCCGGAGCCGCGGTGAGCTGCTTTCGGCACTGGCCATAAGCGAGCTTGTCGGCATCATCCTCACCAGCCACAAGGACAGGCTCTCCGCTCTCTGCGGAGCATTCACAGCCGCTATAGGCACCGCCTGCGCCTATGCGTACCTTCTCGGCGGGGATGAGGCTGTGCTGGATGCCGTGATAAACAACATGGTGGGGAATCTTTCGGGAATCATCTGCGATGGTGCGAAGGATACATGTGCGCTCAAGATATATTCATCCCTTATCGCAGCGTCTGTTGCCGTACATCTTGCGCTTGCCGGCAAGAAAGCAGGAGGCGAGGCCGGAATCGTCGGCGATGATTCGCTTTCCTCAATAGACCATCTCACAAGAATATCCCGCGAGGGAATGGAGCAGACAAACCGTACGATTCTGCAGATCATGCTGGAAAAAGGAAGATGAGATACGTTGCCCTTGATTTCGAGACGGCATCAGGCTCACCGGATAGTGCCTGTTCAATAGGGCTCGTCCGTTTTGATGAGGAGGGAGCTGTCCTTGAGCGTTTCTATTCCCTGATCTGTCCGCGATGCCCTGTTTTCGATCCCGGGTGCTTCAGTGTCCATCACCTCGATCCGCTCTCGGTGCTTGCAGCGCCGACGATGGCCGCTCTCTGGCCTTCTCTGCAGACTTTCATCGGGTCCCTTCCGCTTGTGGCACATAATGCCGCATTCGATGTGAAAGTCCTCAGAGCCAGTCTCGCATCGTGGAAAATAGAGCCTCCGCACAATGAGTATTACTGCACGCTCTCCCTTGCCCGCAAGCTGTGGAAGGGAAGGCGTTCATACAGCCTGCCGGTGCTTGCGGCGGACCTCGGGTGGGAATATGAGGCTCACAATGCCCTCGCAGACAGTGAGATATGCGGCAGGCTCTTCGCGCGGCTTTGCGGAAGCGCGCTCTTTGACGATGAGACTGCCGTGCGGTTTTTCAGCCGCATATACAGGAACGGCAGTTTCCCTAAGCGGGTATGACTTCCCTTTCCATCAGCCCTGTCCTCACCGCTATGAGCGGGTAGAGGAATATGCACCAGATGCCGAGCATGAAGTAAAGCAGGAATGCCTTCGCATCGTGCGGCAGCGGGATGAATGATATGATGAGCGCCATGACGGCTGTGGAGAGGAGTCCGAGCACGAAACGCACGGCTTTTCTGGCCCTGCTGCCCTTTTCCGGCACGGATGATACCGTTTTCCGCTCCATATAGAAGCCGAGCATCGCCGAACCTGTGATCGCGGCTGTCGACATCAGGTCGCTGAAGGCTGTCCTGTCTATATCTGTGGTGGAGAGCAGGATAGTAAGGACAAGAGCTGCCGCTGTTGCTGCTATTCCCGAGACGAAAGTCAGTATCAGGAAAGGCCTTCTCCTGTCATAGACTCTCAGCATCAGCGGGGTGAGGAGTGCGCCTGACGCAATGCCGATGGCCGTTCCTGTGATGACATCCAGCGGCCAGTGCACGCCGAGGATGAGCCGTGAGAGCGGCACGAGGAGTATGGGAATGATGCAGATTGCCGTCGCCAATTTTTTCCAGACCGCGACGAGAAGCGATGAGTAGAATGCTCCTGATGTCGTGCTGTGGCCGGAAGGGAATGAGTAGCCGGTCGCCGTGCTGAGCCTTCCTCCTTCGATGAGCTCCGGGTACGCCTGGAACGGACGGGGAACACGGAAGATGGCTTTTGCCGTCTGGGAGACAATGAGCGCAGTCATCAGCGAGGACGTTATTGCAAATGCCTTTTTGCGGCTTATGCACCAGAGGTATATCATGATGATCACGAGGGGAATGGCTATTTCCCCGAACATGGAGGCTGTCTCAGCAATCTTCTCCGTCAGCGGAGTCCTTATACGCTGGAAGAAAAGCATTATCTCAAGCTGCATCTGCCGCTCCCTTCCTCTCAGAGAGGAACATCAGAAGAGCCATCAGGATGATGATGGCATAGCCTAGGATGCTCATTGCATCCGGGATCTGGGAGAACACCGCCCAGCCTATGAGGGCAGTGAACACCACCTGCGAATAGTCGTATACAGATATTTCCCTCGCCGGTGCTGCCTTGTAGGCTGCAGTTATGGAGAACTGCCCGCCTGCAGCAGCAAGTCCCGCCAGAAGAAGGATCAGGAGCTGTGTCCCTGTCATAGGATGGAAGCTGAAAATGAGATAGGGGAGCGTGACGAGGCAGGAGAAAGCGGAGAAGAAGAGCACAACCACCGGCCCGCTGACTCCGCGTTTCCCCAGAGCCCTGACGCATGTATATGCCGCACCGGCACCGAAACCGCCGAGGAATCCTATCAGGGACGAGGCGAGATCGGCATTCTGGAATGTCGGTTTGATGACAAAAAGAGAGCCGATGAATGCTCCTGCGACTATCATCAGTGTCTTCAGCGGCATTTTCTCAGAAAGGAAGAGCATCGAGAGGATCAGAGTGAAGAACGGTGACATCTTGTTGAGCATCGTCGCATCGGAGAGGATGAGATGGTCCACCGCGTAGAAATTGCAGAGTATTCCTACCGTCCCCAGTACCGACCTCATTATAAGAAGCGGGAGATCCTCCTTACTTATCGACACCGAATGCCTTCCTTTCACGACTATCACAAGTGCCGCGAGGGCAGCTATGAGATTCCTGAAAAAGCTCTTCTCCAGCGACGGGATATCCCCTGCAAGCCTGACGAACATATTCATCAGGGCAAAGCAGAACGCCGAGGAAAGTATGCAGAGAATGCCTCTTGTCCTGTTGTCCATACGGCCATAGTAGCAGAATGGGAACCTGTCTGGAACCATAATGCGTCATGTATGATTTATCCGCAGTGTCTGATTTTGTGCTTTTGCTCGGAATTATATCCTTGGCCTGAATGCTTCTGCGGCCTGTTTTTCCATCACAGAAACGGTCTGCTGTTCCTTTTTATTCCCGCTGCTTCAGAAAACCCCCTTGAAACTATGGAAAATCTCTATAAAATTCTATAATTAAATGGGAATGCCTTTTTGTGTGTTCTCAACATTAATTTTTTCAGCTTCGTTTTCCAACAAAGGAGGAAACCAATGAAGAAAATTGCTGTACTGCTTCTTGTCGCAGTAGCTATGATGCTCCCGCTTTTCGCCAGCGGAAGTGCAGAGGGTGGGACAACAGTCCTTACACTTTCCGAGGTTCACGCCGAGGGATATCCGACAACGCTTGCTGACTACAGGTTCGCAGAGCTCGTCAATGAGAGGACTGAAGGAAGGATCCAGATTGAGGTTTATTCCGGCGGAACACTCTATGGTGAGGAGACAGGAGCTATCGAGGCTCTTCAGATCGGCGACCTCGCTTTTGCCCGTGTTTCCGCATCTCCTGTCGCTTCCTACGTTCCTGCTCTCAACATCATCCAGCTTCCTTACCTCTACAGGGACGGAGACCATATGTGGCAGGTTCTCAACGGAGAGATCGGACAGAACATGCTCAGTGAGATCCAGGCTTCCGGATCCGGCCTCGTCGGCCTCTGCTACTATGATGCCGGTGCTAGAAACTTCTACACAAAGACTCCTGTCACATGCGTAGAGGATATGGCCGGCCTCAAGATCAGGCTTCAGAACAACGCGATGATGGTTGAGATGGTCCGGCTTCTCGGCGGCAACGGCGTTACGGGTATCGGACCTAATGACGTCTACTCCGCAATCCAGCAGGGAACCATCGACGGTGCAGAGAACAACTGGCCGACATATGAGTCCATGGGTGACTATCAGGTTGCTCCTTACTTCGTGCTCGACGGACACACAAGAGTCCCTGAGATCCTCCTCGCATCCGAGGCTGTTCTCGAGACACTTGACCCGGCTGACGTAGAGATCATCAAGGAGTGCGCAAAGGAGACACAGGCATACGAGATCGAGCAGTGGGCTCTCCGCGAGCAGTCTTCCGAGGAGAAGGTTGTTTCCGAGGGTGTCACAGTCACAGAGCTTTCCGCTGAGGAGCTTGCAAAGTTCCAGGAGAGGATGACTCCGATCTACGAGGAGTATGGTGCTGGCTACGAGGATCTCATCGCACAGATCCAGAACACAGGACTTTAATCCGCTGTGAAATCAGGACGGGGGGAGTATTCTCACTCCCCGTTTTTCCGATTAATTAAGGTTTTATTTTTAGGGAGGCGGACTATGTCCGATTCAAAAGTCAGGGATTATCTCCTTGAGAACAAACTGGCGATCGACAAATCCCAGTACAACGGCAAGGTCCCGGTGAAGGCTTACATTGTTCTCGTCAATCACTGGTGCCATAAGATCATTCTCACGATCTCCCAGATTGCCGTCATCATCATGCTCTGCATTGTTTTCTTCAATGTCGTGCTTCGTTACTGTTTCAATTCAGGCATCGGTGCCGTCGACGAGGTTGCAAGGCTTCTTGTCACACTCTTCACGTTCCTTGCCTGTGCCATCGGTGTGAGAGATCATATGCATATTTCCGTCACGATCGTCTACAACAGGCTGAAGAAGGGCGGAAAGATGCGTAAGTTCATGGATGTGCTCGCAGATGTCTCAACACTTCTCTGCGGTCTCTTCCTTCTCTATTACGGAACGATGTATATCTCCCGCCTCAAGCCGGGATTCCTTCCTATGACAGGCCTTCCGACATGGATCCAGTATCTGCCGGCTCCGCTCGGAGGCTTCGTGGTCACATTCGATTCCATCCTCTTCCTCCTGGGTATCCTCAAGCCGGATGATCTCCTGTACAGCGAGCCCGAGGTAGATTACGAGGAGCTCGTGAAGCAACAGGCGGCTGAGGCTGCGGCAGCTTCCAAGAAGGGAGGTAAGAACTGATGAATGGTATTGCTATTCTCGTACTCATCGGCGGTTTCTTCCTGCTGATGGCATTCAAGATTCCTGTAACATTCGCAATGCTTCTCTCAGCTATCGGATCGATGTTCTTCGTTCCGCTTGCGAATCCGACAACGATGGTCAGGATGATGATCGACGGTGTCAGCAACTTCACGATGCTCGCCATTCCGTTCTTCATCGTCATGGGTGAGATAATGGCTGCCGGCCAGATCTCCGACAAGATCGTCGACCTTGCGAACCTCGCTGTAGGACGCTTCCGCGGCGGTCTCGCATATGTGAACTGCATCGACTCCATGTTCTTCGGAGGAATCTCCGGATCTGCAGTCGCTGATGTGTCATCCCTCGGTTCCGTCGTCATCCCGATGATGGTCAAGCAGGGCTATGACAGGGAGTTCACAGTCGGTCTCACAGTCACCACGGCATGCCAGGGCGTTCTCATCCCGCCATCACACAACATGGTCATCTACGCTCTTGCCGCCGGTACAGGCGTTTCCATCGGAAACCTCTTCTATGCAGGTTTCGCCCCTGGAATCTCTCTCGGCCTCGGCTTCATGCTCATGTGCTTCATCCTCGGAAAGAAGTACAACTTCCCGAAGGGAGAGAAGATGTTCAAGAATGACCGCGTCAGGTGGATCGGCATTGCCAAGAACGGCGGTCCAAACGGCAAGATGGCAGAGGGAGAGGGCTGGCTCCGCATTGGCTCTGTAGAGCTCGGAAACTGCATGAAGGTTCTTCTCAGCGCCATCCTTCCTATGATGACGCTCGTCATCATCCTTGTCGGAACAGGTGCCGGTGTCTTCACTGCTACCGAGAGCTCCGCTGTCGCATGTTTCTACACCTTCATCCTCACATACTTCATCTTCCGTGCTGACAAGCTCAGGAACTTCTTCAAGGTCATCAAGAACTCTCTCAAGACCCTTGCTGTCGTTCTTACGCTCATCGCAACGGCAAAGGCATTCGCTTACATGATGACACTCCTGAGAGTGCCTAATGCGATCACGAATGCGCTCATCGGATTCTCCGATAACCCGTATGTGATCTTCCTCATCATCAACATCCTGCTTCTCATCCTCGGCTGCTTCATGGATATGGCTCCGCTCATCATGATCATGACGCCCATCCTCCTGCCAGTCGTGACGAAGCTGGGAATGACTGATATCCACTTCGGTATCATCATCATCTTCAACCTCGCGATCGGCCTCTGCACACCTCCTGTAGGTTCTGCTCTCTTTGTAGGCTGCGCTGTCGGAAAGACGACACTCGAGAAGACAGCCAAGAAGATGCTTCCGCTCTTTGTGGTCATGGTTGTCCTTCTTCTCGTGTTCACATACGTTCCTTACATGGCGAAGATCCCTCTATTCGGATACTGATGCCTTCCGCCCGCTTCCGCTGGGAGCGGGCATGTTTTTGTTTGACAGTAATTTATGAAAGTATTGATCATTGGTGCAGGAAGAAGGGGAGTCAGGATCGGACGGCATCTGGCCGCCGAAGGCTCCTCTATCACGTTTTTGGACAGATCCGTATCGAGATGCCGCGCAGCTGAGGCCAAGGTCGACTGCCTCGCGGTATGCGGATCAGGAACAGATCTCGAGAAGCTCCGGGAAGCCGGGGCAGAGGACGCCGACACCGTCATCGCCGTAACTGATTCCGATGAGGTGAACATCGTCTCCTGCGGTATCGTGGCCACTGAGTTTCCAGATGTGGTCAACACCATCGCGGCCATCAGGTCGGCAGGCTATCTGGGGGCTGAGGGGCTCCCCACGCGCATTTTAGGAATCACGCATATAATCAATCCCGACCAGGAGGGAGCAAGAAGGCTTCTGGATACAATCCACTATGGACTGTACAGGGATACGCTGATATTCCCCGGCACGGATTTCATGATCTTCACCGTCCAGGAAGGACAGGGCAGTATCCGCCAGGGAGACAGGGTCGCCGGGATCAGAAAGAGCATTCCGGACAACTTCGTCATTGCGGCGCTTTACAGAAGGGGTTCCGTCATTATCCCGTCAGGAGATACTGAGATAAGGCAGGGCGACATAATAGTGGTCATCACGGACAGCGACAGGGCCTATGCCGCTCTCAGCGGTTCATCGGAGCGCGAGGTGTATACGGAGCCGGAGAACATCGTGATACTCGGTGCGACGAGGATCACTCGCTTCCTGCTCTATGCCTTCACCGCAAGGGAAAGAAAGAGGGTGCGCCTGATCGAGAAAGATGCCGCGGATGCGGAGGAGTTTGCCTCCCTCTTTCCAGAGATAACGGTCCTCAACGCTTCCATAACCGATGAGAGCATCTGGGAGGATGAGGAGCTTGGGGATACGGATCTCTTCATAAGCCTTACGGATAATGATGAGCTGAATATCGTCACTTCCGGATACGCCAGGCGCATCGGGGCGAAGAAGACGATCGCCCAGATCAAGTCAAATACGAACTACAGCCAGTTCGCGCTTTCCCTCGGTGTGGATGTCGCGCTCTCCATCACGGATGTCACCGTTGACTCGCTCATACGCTATCTCAGAGGCGACGGAATCTCGGCTATGCACACGCTTTTCGAGGGGGAGCTCGAGGTCTATGAGTATGTCGTGCAGAACACATTCCCGTTCCTGGGAAAGGCGCTCAAGGATGTGCGTTTCAAAAGCAGGATCGTTATCGCCGGCGTGCGCAGGGCTGACGGAAGCTCGCTCGTTCCTGACGGCGAGTATGTCTTTGCAGAGGGCGACAGCCTGATTCTTTCGATCCGCCATGATGAGAGCGGTTATCTCAAGGAGCTGTTCCGCTGATGCATATAAAGTCCGTTCTGAGATTCCTTGCCCTCATACAGCTTCTGGTCGGAGTGTGCATGCTCGTGCCTCTCGCGCTCGCTGTCTATTACAATGAAAGCGAGGGCATTGAGGCATTCACGATTACGGAGCTTTCGATACTCCTCTTCGCCGCCGTCTCCCTCATAGCCACGCGGCACGAGGTCATCACGATAAAGGCCCGCGACAGCTATCTGCTGGTAACGCTTGTCTGGGTGATCGCCACTGCTTTCGGAGCGCTCCCGCTCTATCTTACAGGCACGTTCGACACTTATCCGAGCTGCTACTTCGAGATCATGTCCGGCTTCACCACGACCGGAGCGACTGCTCTCTCCTCGATCGAGGACAAGCTGAAGTCGATCCTCTTCTGGCGCGGCATGACCAACTGGCTCGGCGGCATGGGCATCGTTGTTCTCTTTGTTGCCCTGATCCCGTTCATGGGCCTCAAGGGGACGAGCCTTGTCAATGCTGAGTCTGTCGGCCCGACAAAGGACAAGCTCACGCCGAAGATCCAGCACACCGCATTCGCGCTCTGGGCGATCTATACAGTCTTTTCCGTGATACAGGTGCTGCTGCTCTGGATCAAGATTCCTCTCTATGATGCGGTCACAGTCATGTTCGGCACGATGGGAGCTGCAGGATTTGCACCGAAGAACTCATCGATCGGAAGCTATCATTCGGCATATGTGGACATAATAGTCACGATCTTCATGATCATAGCCGGATCGAACTTCTCCCTCTATTTCAAGGCGATCAAGGGGCATGCAGGCGAAGCTGTGAAGGACAAGGAGCTTCATCTCTACCTTTTCATCATCACGCTCTTCTCCGTCCTTATCGCGATCGACGTCACCGATACATACGGCAGTTTCTTCACTGCGCTGCGCTATGCGGCATTCCACGTCGCCTCGATCATCACGACGACGGGATTTGCCACATATGACTACAATTTCTGGCCGCAGTTCTCGAAAACACTGCTTGTACTGCTGTTCTTTGTCGGCGGCTGCGCAGGCTCTGCCGGCGGCGGCATCAAAGTAGTCAGGGTGGGGGCGATGATCTCACTTGCGAAGAATGCCATCAAGAAGAGACTCCATCCAAATGCTGTCATCCCCCTGAAGCTGGGAGATTCTGATGTCGACCAGAGCACGATGCTCTCACTGGCCGGATTCGTCGGCGCCTACATACTCACAGGGCTTATCGGTACCGTGATATTCTCCTTCTCCCAGTATGACTTCGAGTCATGCTTCACCGCCAGTTTCCTTCTTCTGGGAAACATCGGAATAGGCATGGGTGCTGTCGGCCCGTCAGGGAATTTCTCCATCTTCTCCGACTGGATCCTCTCCGCAGGATCGTTCCTGATGCTGGTCGGAAGACTCGAGCTTTTCACTGTCTTCGCCCTCTTTACCAGGAGTTTCTGGAAGAAGTGATCCTCTTTCTCCTTTCCGTGCTACAATATAGGGAAGGAGAAAATTATGAGAAAGGCAATTACAATAGCGGTTCTGTCTCTTACGGCAGCCGCCTCTGCTTTCGGCTGCTCCGGATTTGCATGGCATACCGAGGACGGATGCCACCTGCTTGGACGCACATATGACATGTTCGGCGATCTGAGCGGAAACAAGATCACAGTCGTCGCTCCCGGCTACGAGCTGCATACTTCGCCATCAGGAGAGGGCGGGACAATTACAATGCAGTATGGTTTCATAGGCAACGCGATACAGGGTTCCGCATCGCCGATCTTCACCGACGGCATAAATGAGAAAGGGCTCATGGGTACGCTGCAGAATTTCCCAGGCTACGGCTACTACAATACGCAGGAAGGGGAAGGCCGCACCGATCTCCATCCGGCGTTCTTCGTACCGTACATGCTCGGAACATGTTCATCTGTTGATGAAGTTGCAGAGGCGGTGACGCATCTCAATCTCACGGATGAGCTCATCTTCGGCGCAAATATGTCCGTTCACTACATATTCTCAGATGCGACAGGAGAGGCCATCATCATCGAGCCCGATGAGGATGGCATAACAGTCCACCGCAACACCATCGGAGTTATGACGAATGCTCCGGGATACGACTGGCAGGTGACGAACCTCAAGAATTATGTCGCGGTATCCAATGTGCATACGCCTCCGCGCGAGATTCTCGGTGAGACATTCTCAGCCTTCGGCAATGGAACGGGCGGCAGCTTCGGCCTTCCCGGAAGCTACTCATCCCCGGCGCGCTTTGTGCGTCTTGCCTTTGCCAAGGACTTCGCTCCGCTGGGAAAGAATGAGCTTGATGGAATAACGAGGATGTTCGACACCTTCTCTGTTGTCTATGTCCCCGACGGAATGCTCAAGGAGAGCGCTGATCACGATGCGTATGAGAGGACGCTCTGCACCACCGCGATGTGCGCTGAGAGCAGGACGTACTATTTCTCTCCCGCGGAAAACCGCAGGATAAACGCATACAGCGTTGAGAATGCACTCAATGCACTCTCTGAGGGCGAGACGATCGCATACTACCCGATACCTATCGAAGAGGATGTGAATTACGTCATCTGAAAAAGGGGGAGGCGGAAGCCTCCCTTCTTCATCTCGACATGAATGCGGAGAAAAGCCTGTAGAGTGACTCAGTGTCCCTGGTGCCGGCTGTTTCATACGGCGAGTGCATCGCCAGCTGGGCAGCTCCTATGTCCACAGTAGGGAAGCTCAGCTTCTGGGCGGCAAGGTTCCCAAGCGTAGAGCCGCCGGGGATGTCAGAATGGTTTGCGAAATACTGGTATGGGATGTTTTCCCTGTCCATCAGCTCCCTGACGAAGCTGGCGCTCTGGGCATCGGTAGTGTACTTCTGCGCCGCGCTGAATTTTATCGCGACTCCGCCGTTCATCCTTGGCCTGTTCGTTATGTCGCACTTCTCCGCATAGTTCGGGTGCAGTGCATGGCAGTTGTCCGCGCTGATCATGAATGAGGATGCCGTGCAGATAGCCCTGTCCTCCTCGTCCAGGCTGAGGGAGCATTCGATCCTGCCTGTTACAGCAGGGAGGAAATCCGAGAGCGCTCCCTGCTTTGTCCCGCTGCCTGTCTCCTCATTGTCGAAGAGCATCATCATCGGCATGTACTCCCTTCCTTCGGTGTCCAGGATGGCCCTGAATGCGGTGTAAGCGCACATGAGATCATCGATCCTGGGGGAGGAGAAGAATTCCCCGTCCAGTCCCCAGAATGAAGCCCTGGTCCTCGGATAGAGATAGAGCTCATACTCGAGAAGATCCTTCTCTTTGCATCCTGCTTCTGCGGCCAGCGCGGAGAGGAAGCGGCCCTTTTCCGTTCCCTCCGCAATAATGGGAAGCATGTCCTTCTGGGCACTGTATCCTGTCCCTTCATTCACTTTCCTGTTCATGTGGATCGCGAGGCTGGGGATGAGGGCGGTATCCCGTCTGAAATCTATCAGTTTTTCCTCAATGCCGTTTTCTGTCCTTATGCAGACCCTTCCTGCAATTGAGAGAGGCCTGTCGAACCATGGCGCCATCAGAAGCCCGCCATAGACTTCGGTGTTGAGCGTTGTGTACAGGCCGGATGACGTCACCTCCGGATCTGTCTTGATTTTGAACGCCGGACTGTCCGTATGGGCTGAGACTATCGAGAAGCCTCTGAAACTGTTTTCCGGTACTCTGAATGCTGCGATCGCCGAGCCGTTGCGGCTGACGAAACATGCCTCTCCCTTCTGCAGATTCCAGCGTTCCTTTTCATCAAGACGCCTGAAACCGTTTTCAAGGAGAATCTCCTCCATATTCCTCACAGCATGAAACTGCGTGGGGCTTTTCTCTATGAAGCCGCAGAGTTCTGCAGCTGTGCATCTCTTTCTTTCCATATGCTGAGTTATATACAGCTCTCTTTCCCGTGTACAGAGCCATTCTCAGCCAGGAGCTTGTGCGATACGCCGATGCAGATCAGCGTCGTGAGGAGGGCGACGCCGCAGTTTGAGAGCATCATCATCACGCCGAGGGCGGTGGCTCCGTCGCTTATGAGGAGCTGCAGTATGAAGAGCACGGGGATGCGCAGAAGGAATATTCTGGCGAAATTGAGAAAGAGCGTGATCCTGGTCTTTCCCAGTCCGAGGAGGAAGTCCATGCCGGCTCCGTTCAGTGCAAGTCCGAAGCAGCTCATCACATCGAAGACGAATATCCTCTGTATTGTCTCCATGAAGGCCGCATCCAGTCCCTCCCGGCTGGTGGCGAATATCCTGATGACAGGATCCTTGATGATGAAGAGGAGGATGATCGATATCAGGCTGGCTGCGAATGTCACCACGATATTGGCCTTGTATGCCTTGACGGCCCTGTCGTTCCTGCCGGCACCGTAATTCTGGCTGACGATTGAACTGGAGGCATCGGAGAAGCCGTTCTCGAAGTTCGTCGCCAGTCCGCTCACATTGTTCGATATCCCCAGAGCTCCTATCATCTCGGATCCATATACAGCGATGAGTGAGTTCACGACTGTCTTTCCCAGCGAGAAAGCCGAATCCTCCACAGCAACCGGGAAGGAGATTCCGATGAGTTTCTTCTGATCACCCTTCATGGGGTGCAGCACGCGGGAGATGCGGATGCGGAAGATGCTGTCCTTCTCCGTCATGTGACGCATCGAGTAGAGCGAGAAGGCGGCATTCGTGAGGAGCGTTGCCAGTGCTATGTAGGCTATGCCTTTCTCCATCCCGTAGATGAAGAGTGCTGTCAGGGTCAGCTTCATGACCATTGTCGCCATGTTGACGATCATGATGACACGGGTCCTGCCCCTGGATTTCTCGATGTTGATGTAGATCAGGTTTATGAAGCTGAAGATGGTGGAGATTATCAGCAGGCGGAAATATGAGGTGCCGGCAGTGATGAACTCCTCCGGCGTCGCGATCAGCCTCAGGAGGGCAGGGGAGACGGGAATGATCAAGAGGAAGATGACCGAGATGATTGCGATGAGGCGGATCAGCGTGTTCATCAGCGCGCTTGCCTTCTCATTGTCTCCGGCTCCATAGGCCCTGTTTATGAGTATCATGGAGCCTGTTATGAGCCCGGAGCCGATGGCATTGAGCACCATGTGCAGCTGGCTGAGGTATGCCACCGCCGACACCGCTATTGTGCCGAGATGGCTTGCCATCATCGTGTCGAGTATCCTGAAAAGGCAGCCGAAAAGCGCGAACACTGCCAGCGGCGTGCCTACCTGAATGATCAGTACATATAGATTTCCCGACAGCGAATACTCCCGGAACTCTGCTTCCGTCATCTTCCTCATAATGCGACCTGCGGATGATTCTCACTCAGGCGGGAAAAAATTGGAACACCTCCGGGAAGAAAAGGATTATCTGCCTCCGAGATTCATGAAATTCCTGACCGGAATGCTGAAAACGATTCCCATTCCCTTCTTTTTCAGGACTTCCATGCTGCTTATCGCTTCCATGACGGCAGGGGCTTTATCCTTGGAGATGACTATCATGAGGATTTCCTTCTCCGGCACAAGCGGCGCGCCGAAGAATTTTACATCATCCTCTGTGCTTGTTCCGTGCGCATCGATCACGGTACCGCCCTCAGCTCCGGCCTTCCTTGCCGTGGCCATTATGTCCTCGCTGTATCCGTCCTCGCATATAACCTCGATAAGTACCCATCCGGAATCCATCGTGCAGACCTCCATGTTTCCGTCCCTTGATGTGTCAATCACCATCGCAACGCCTCTGGCTTTTGTGTTCTTCACCGCAGCGAGTATTTCCTCGGCATCCTCTGATTTTATAACGCTTGTCAGTATCTCCTGCTTTGTGTCCCCGATGCCCAGGGCGGCGAGGATCGTGCTTGTGGCAGTGCCTTTTGCAAGGCAGACTGTCCCGCCCGGCGCTCCGGCCTTTCTTGCAGCTGCCATCACATCACGGGCCTGTCCCTTGCGTACAATGGCCATCATAGTGCACCAGCTCATCTTTTCCCCCTCTCTGCTTTTCTCATTCTCGCCTGATAGATTATGCCGAGCACTTCTATCAGCAGGATTGGCATCATCGCTATCATGGCGATCATTCCGAATGAGGCCGCCAGCGAAGATGCCGCAGAGCCCGAAGCCGCACCTATTGCCAGCGGCAGGAGGAAGGCAGAGCTCATCGGTCCTGTAGCGACGCCGCCTGAGTCGAATGCGATGGCGGAGAAAAGTCCCGGCGTCCTGATCATGAGGATCATTATCATAGCATATCCCGGCAGGATGAACGTCCATATTGAGAGCGCATGTACCGTTCTTATAAGGGCCATCACGACGGCAAGTCCCACTCCCAGTGCCAGCGTGGTGAGCATGACGCGTCTCGGTATCCTGCCGCTGCTCGCATCCTCTACCTGCCCCGTGAGCACCATCACAGCCGGCTCGGCGAGCACGACGCAGAGCCCGAATACGAATCCGGATGCATAGAGGAGCAGGGGATTAATAGAGATGAGCGCGCTTCCGAGCTCTTCCGCCACATCTGAAAATGAATACTCGACTCCTGTGAAGAAGATGACGATGCCGATGTATGAGTAGATGATTCCCGTGAACTCCCTGATGGCCTCGGTGTGCGGCATCTTCAGCACGAGAATCTGCATGAGGATGCACACAGCCACCAGCGGAAGCAGTGATATCCCCACCTCACGGAATTTCTCGCCGAGGAGCGGCCAGAAGCGCACAGCCTCCTCCGCAGCCTCCGCAGCGGCTGTCCCGGAGCCTGAGCTGAAGAATATTCCCAGAAGTAGCACGGAAAGGATGGGCCCTATTGATGAGAGCGCGACATAGCCGAACTCCGCTTCATCGCTGTGCTTCTTCATGTTGGCGACACCGACTCCGAGAGCCATTATGAAAGGGACGGAAAGCGGCCCTGTGGTCGCTCCGCCGGAGTCGAAGGCCACGGAGACGAAGAAGTCATCATTGAGGAATGCTGCGGCGAATATCGCAGCATAGCTTATGGCGATGATGATCTTCGTATTCAGCGAGAGGACTGTCCTTGCAAGTGAGATGGCGAAGAACACGCCGACGCCAAGGGCTATTGAATAGATCAGGGCCTTGACCGGTATACCTGGAGCTATCGCATTGACCTGGGAGGCGAGCACCTGCACATCAGGCTCCGGCATCGTGATGATGAAGCCGAGCACGAGGGCCGCTATGAGCATCAGCACAAGCGACCGGCTCTTTGTAAGCGCTGAGCCTATCCTGCTTCCCATCGGCGTTATGCCGATCTCCACGCCTGTGAGGAAGATCGTCAGGCCGAGTATGACAAGCACGCAGGAGAGCATGAAGCGCATGAACTCCATCCCGCTCATGACTCCCGTGAGGAGGGAGAGTAGGGAGGCGAAGGCGCCGATCGGCAGCACGGATATGGTGACTTCTTTCAGCTGCTTGAGTATATCCATGGGGCCTCTCCTTTAGAGGAGTATATCAGATGGCAGTGTGTGCTGACATGGACTGAATATGAAGATTGTCTGCATTCACCAGATGATCGGGGTCTGTCCCGTCTTTTTGAGGAACTCATTGCATTTCAGGAAATGCCCGTTGCCGAAGAACCCTCTCGAGGCGCTCAGCGGACTCGGGTGTGCTGACTCGAGTATCAGGTGGGCTCTGTTCTCCACCAGCTGCTTCTTGCTTCTGGCATAGCTTCCCCAGAGCATGAAGACCTTCGGGCGCGGATCAGCACCGAGTGCGTGGATGGCATTGTCCGTGAACCTCTCCCATCCTTTGCCCGCGTGCGAAGCGGCTCTGTGCGCGGCGACGGTGAGGGTGCTGTTCAGAAGCAGCACTCCCTGCTCAGCCCACCGTGTCAGATCCCTCGACCAGGGGCCCTGTTCAACCCCCTCGTTGATTATCTCCTCATGGATGTTCCTCAGCGATGGCGGCTCATCCGTGTTCTCATGCACGGAGAAGGAAAGGCCCATTGCCTGCCCCTCCTCATGGTAGGGATCCTGTCCGACGATGATCACCTTCGTGCTGGCGAAGCTGGTGAGCCTGAACGCATTGAATATGTCGTTCATCGGCGGGTAGACGGTCTTTGTCGAATATTCAGTCTTGAGGAATTTCCTCAGCTCCAGATAATAGGGCTTCACCTGCTCGATGTCGAAAAGCGGCTGCCAGTCATTGCCTACATTGATCATGATCCTATGATAAACCAGCGTGCACGGCTAGCCAATCGATTGATTGCCTTTCTTCAAATCATTATCATCGGCTCGGACGGGGAATATGGCTGATTTCATCAAGAGAGAGATCGTATTCGTGACAGCGCTTGCCGCCGCAGCCGTGACGGCATTCTTCAACCCTCCTTCGGCGGGGTGGATTGAGGCGGTGGATTTCAGGACGCTTGCCCTTCTTTTCTCGCTGATGGGCGTCTCCGAGGGGCTCAAGGCATCCGGGCTTTTCGATGCGGCAGCCGGAGTGATGATGAGGAAGGCGGGAAATACGGGGAAGCTCTCCCTGATGCTTCTCTCCATCGTCTTCGTGTCATCGATGTTCTTCACAAACGATGTCTCCCTGCTGATGTTCGTGCCGTTCACTATGATGATGCTCGACAGGGAAGGTGCTGATGAGGGCTATATCATCAGGCTCGTGGTGCTGGAGACAGTTGCGGCGAACCTGGGGTCGATGACGACGCCTGTCGGAAATCCGCAGAACATCTATATATGCTCATTCTTCAATGTGGAAGCGTGGCCGTTCTTCCGCACGATACTCCCTTATTCGCTTCTCTCCGTTCTGCTGATAGCCGCTGCTGCGGCAGTCATGCTGCGCAGAAAGGAAGCGATCGCTCCCGATGAGAGGGAGGTAAGGAAGGTGGACAAGAGCCGAACGGCGGTTTACCTTGCCTTCCTTTTCCTCGCGATGCTCTCTGTTTTCCGCATCGTGAGCTGGCAGTTCCTGCTGATTGCCGAGGCCGTGGTCCTCGCGGCATTTGACAGGGAAATCCTGAAAAGGATCGACTACATCCTGCTTCTGACATTCGTCTGCTTCTTCATATTCAGCGAGAACATAAGGAACATAGAGAGCATCAGGGCTCTCATAGAGACGCCGATGGCCTCCCATCCTGTCGCGATGGCGGCACTGGTGTCCCAGGTGATAAGCAATGTCCCGGCTGCGATACTCCTCTCACCGTTCTCTCCTTCTTTTGAGGGCGTGCTTGTCGGTACGGACATAGGAGGGCTCGGCACTCCGATCGCCTCCCTTGCCTCACTGATATCCCTCAAGTTCTATTTCAGCAGGAAGAGCGGGAAGAAGGGCTGGTACATGCTCGTTTTCCTTCTTCTCAACTTCATCCTTCTTCTCATTCTTGCTCTGCTTGCATGGGCAATAGAATGAAAAGCGGGCCCGCTCCGGGCCCGTGCTGTCAGCCGATGAGGCTGGTGAGGAACGCTTCGATCTCCTCCGCTCTTTCAGTCTCCGATGGCAGCGGATTCTCTTTCGTCGCATACACCGCAAGTGCATACTGGCAGAGCATCACTGCTTCCTGATCATCGGAGAACTCTCCCAGCGGGAGTGTGGAGTAGAACGGCTGTGTGTCACGGCCATCCCTTCCTTCGTAGAACTTCATCTTCTCTGTGGGGACAGTCTCAGCTGCGTATTTGCCCTCCATCTTGTCGAGTTCCTTTGCTCTCTTTGAGGCATTCCAGCCACGGTCGTGGAGCTGATGGGCGAGCTCGAGGTAGTTTGTGAGGTTGAGCCTGTTCACATTGTCCTGGGTGTCGAGGCATCTCCTGAGATAGCTGATAGCGTAGTTGGAGTTGCCGAAGCTGATTCCCCCCGGAAGCTGGTCATAAAGAAGCGAGAGCACATACCAGGCATCGGACATGTCGGCATTGAAGTCGTTCTGCACCTTCTCGATGATCGCCCTCATCGGCTTTGCTTTCGAGAGGCTGTTCAGAGGCCCGTTGACCTGTCCGATCCTGCCGATCGCTGATGCCTGCCAGTGATAGGCATCGGCGCTTTCCTCCAGTGAAAGCGATTCCTCGGCATACAGCTGGCTTTCCCCGTAGCCTGCGAGCCTCTCATCCTTCATGTTCTCGGGGACTGCATCGGTGATATATAGTGTGTCGCGTGAGAGGCGCCAGAGTATGGCAGCTCTCTCACTGTCGTTTTCCGCCTCATCCAGAGCGGAAAGGAGGTACTCCCTGTCCTCCTCATATGCTTCCTGATGATAGAACATGCTGTCGCTTTTCGCTGCATCGAAGGCTGCGGAGAGCGTGAATGACATGATCAGTACCATCGCTGTGACTGCAATTCTCTTCATGGAATTCTCCTTGGGAAGAGCTTAGCATGCAAGACAAGCCGTGATACAGAGGAAGGCCCTAGTCATAGAGCGAGGTGGAGAGATACCTGTCTCCGCCGTCGGGGAAGAGCACGACAACAGTCTTTCCCTCGTTCTCCGGCCTTGCTGCCACTTCTATTGCCGCATGGAGCGCCGCTCCGGAGGAGATGCCTATGAGCACCCCTTCCATCCTGCCTGTCATTCCTGCCGCGCTGAACGCATCTTCATCGGATACCCGGATGATCTCGTCTGTGATCTTCCTGTCAAGGACCTCCGGCACGAATCCGGCCCCGATTCCCTGTATCCCGTGCTTGCCGGCCCAGCCTTCCGTGAGCACCGGCGATGACGCGGGTTCTACCCCTATCACGGAAACCGAGGGCTTCACGGATTTCAGATACTGCCCTGTGCCTGTGATGGTTCCCCCGGTCCCTATGCCCGCAACGAAGATATCCACACACCCGTCTGTGTCTGCGAATATCTCAGGGCCTGTTGTCTTCCGGTGGGCCTCCGCATTGGCAGCATTTGAAAACTGCCCGGGGATGAAGGCACCGGGTATCTCCATCCTGAGCTCCTCCGCCTTCCTGATAGCCCCGGCCATGCCTTCATTTCCATCTGTGAGCACCAGATCGGCACCATATGCCTTCATCAGCTTCTGCCTTTCTTCAGACATTGTGTCGGGCATCACTATTATCGTGCGGTAACCGCGCACTGCAGCTATTGCTGCCAGCCCGATTCCCGTGTTTCCCGATGTCGGTTCGATGATCGTGGCTCCGGGGGAGAGGAGTCCTTTTTTCTCCGCATCGTCTATCATCGAGAGCGCTGCCCTGTCTTTCACCGATCCCGCAGGGTTGAAGAACTCGAGCTTTGCAATGAGCCTTGCACCGAGGCTGAACTTCCTTTCCGTGGCTGTCAGTTCCAGAAGCGGTGTTTTCCCTATCAGGGCCTCAGCTGTCCTGTATATCCTCATTTCCTTCCTCCTCTGCTGACCGGGCGGACCTTCACTTCCGGCCTTGTGGTTATCACCATGGACTCAGGAGGAATGCTTTCCTTGATCCATGCGTTTGAGGCGATGATCGTGTCGTGCCCGATTGTTATGTCTCCTAAAATGGTCGCGTTGGCGTAGATCGTGACATTATCTTCGATCGTGGGGTGCCGTTTCGCGCCCTCCAAAAGCTCTCCGCAGCCCTTGCGCGGGATCGAGAGCGCTCCCAGCGTCACTCCCTGATAGAGCTTTACCCTGTTTCCGATGACCGTGGTCTCTCCGATGACGACTCCGGTGCCGTGGTCAATGAAGAAGCTCTCTCCTATAGTGGCGCCCGGATGGATGTCTATTCCGGTCCTGGAGTGCACTGCCTCATTCATCATCCTCGGCACGAGGGGAACATTCATCCTGTAGAGACAGTGTGCAGTCCTGTGCACTGCAAGCGTGCGCATGGCAGGGTAGCAGAGAATGACTTCGTGGATGCTTTTTGCGGCGGGGTCGCCGCCATAGCCTGCTTCGGCATCGAGCTTGAGGAGCCTTCTTATTTCCGGAAGCTCCTGAGCAAGCGCTCTTGAAGCTCCTGCAGCTTCCTCGAGGCTCTCCGCGATGCTCATCTCCGGATTTTCGTATCTGACCGCCTTCGCGATTGCTGAGGTGAGCAGTTCCATCGCGGCCCTGAAATTCCTCGATACCGCTTCCATAAGGCTTCCGGGGGCCTCCGTCATCTGATGGCCGGGAAAGAACAGCGAAAGGAGCGTCTCCTCCAGCCTCTCTATGTCCTCCATCCGGGGAAGGGACGATGTGTCCCTCGGGATCGCCTCCCTGTGCATCCGCGAGAATGAACCGATATAGCTTTCTATCAGGCTGTCAAAATTTTCCATGCTTGATTATCTTCTTTCCATTCCCGGTGATCAATCAGGAGGCCTGTATGCCATGTCAAAAATATTGTGCTGAAAGGGCTTTAGGGGGTATTGTATATCCATGTTCAAGCGTGTCATTCCGGCCGTCCTGCTGGCCGTTTCCCTCATATTTCCCGTATCCGCCTCTGATATTGCTGCGGATGAGACCGGGCTCATCGTCTCCGATATTCCCGTCACATACGGAGATGAGTTCTTCCGTGAGAGGATTCTCGAGAAGACGAAGGGGGAGAGGGATCCTGTGGGGCTTGTCCTCACCGGCGGATCTGCCAGGGCGCTTGCCCATATCGGGGTGCTGGAGTATCTGGAGGAGAACGGCATAGTTCCGGATTTCATAATCTCCAATTCAATGGGTTCGATCATCGGCATGCTCTATGCCGCCGGGCTCTCTCCTGCCGAGATAATAGACCTGCTTGTTTCCGCAGATCTGTCCACGCTTTTCAGCTTCACGCTTCCTTTAAGGGGCGGCCTCATCATCCCTTCAGGCTTCGAGTCGCTTGTCGAGTCCGTAATAGGGGAGGATGTGCGCCTCGAGGATCTGGACATACC
>CASEZU010000006.1 GCA_949292445.1 uncultured Spirochaetales bacterium
GTGAGCGAGGTGCTTGTATCGTTCGTGACGCTTGTGCAGATGCTCTTGGGCTGGACGATTGTCCTCGAAGGCTTCTGGATAGTGTTCGCGTCGGTGTATCAGTTCTTCTATTCGCGCGTGATGTGCCTGCAGCCTATGCTGCTCACGGTGCTGAGAATGGCTGTCTACTTCGTCATATCGATTGTGCTCGACATACTGAATACGGTCATTCTGCGGGGATTCTCGTTCGGAGGAGGTGTTTGATGGATGAGTGTGTATATGCCCTTAGAGGAGCCACGACAGTGGCCCACGATTCCCCAGCGGAAGTTGATGAGGCTGTAGGGGAGCTCATGGGCAGACTGTATGAGGAGAATGGCATAACGGATAGGGATGCGGCTTTCATTCTTTTCTCGCAGACGAGGGATATAAAGACGAGAAATGCCGCTGCGGCATGCAGGGCAGCCGGTTACGGCACTCTCACTCCTCTTTTCTGCGTCCAGGAGGCTGATATAGCGGGAGGCCTTCCGCTTGCCATCCGTGTCATGGTGCTTGTTAATCACAGGAAGGAAAGGGAGGCGCGGATGGTATATCTTCGCGGTGCATCCTCGCTGCGCCCTGAATACAATAAAGGAGAGGAAAAGTGATCGAGAGAATTGAAAACGGCCATTTCATCGCAGAGGTGAATACGCTTGGCGCCCAGCTCAACAGAATCTATTCGAAGGATACTGATACAGAGTATCTCTGGAATGGAGATGAGAACTACTGGAAGAAACATGCCCCCGTGCTGTTCCCGTTCGTGGGAAGGCTCTATGAGGGCAAGTACATGTACAAGGGCAGTGTCTATGAGATGACGCTTCACGGTTTCTGTCAGCAGGCAGAGTTCAGCGTCGTATCCAATGACGGGGATTCGGTGACGTTCCGCATCTCTTCCGATGCGGAGAGAAAGGCCATGTACCCGTTCGATTTCATTTTCAGCGTGACGTACCGCCTCACAGATGAGGGCCTCGAGGAGATAGCTGAGGTCAGGAATACCGGAGATGGGGAGATGCTCTACGGGTTCGGCGGACACCCCGGCTTCAATGTTCCGCTTGAGAAGGGGCTTGAGTTCGAGGATTATGAGGTTGTGTTCCCGGAGGCTGGAAAGATCGAGAGGAGGACCTTCACGGACAATCATCTTGATGCAGGCTCCTATGCTCCCACAGATACCGTGAAAGATGGCTCCATGCCTCTCCATCATGATCTCTTTGACGACGATGCCGTTGTCCTTCATGGAACAGGAGAGCGTGCGATTCTCCGCAGCGCAAAGGGCAAGAGGAGCGTTGAGGTGGTCTATAAGGGCGCACCGTACTGCGGTATCTGGCATTCAATCGGCCTCAAGGCACCGTTTGTCTGCATTGAGCCGTGGTGGACGCTTCCCGGACGTGATGAGACGATGGTCGACATCTCGGAAAGGGAGGATTTCATCCATCTCGCTCCTGGTGCCGTGAATACGCATGTGATAGCCATGATTCTCCGCTGAGAAAATTTTCTCCGGGGTACTTGACCATAGTGCCCCGGATGATTTAACCTTGCCAAGTCGAAAGATTGCCGCCTTAGCTCAGCTGGCCAGAGCACGTGACTTGTAATCTCGGGGTCGTTGGTTCGAATCCGACAGGCGGCTTGAAGCCCTGCAGTATCCTCTGCGGGGTTTTCTTTTTTTACTGGCAGTCCTGTTGTCTGCAGGAGCAATTGGAATTTTTCTGTATGTGAAAAGGGCGGGACCCGATGGATCTCCGCCCAGGAAACAAGGAGTATGATCTATATATAATACAATCCGGCTAGGGAATGTAATTATATCGCTGCATATAGTTCGCTGTAGCGGTTCTCCGGATCGGGTTCCACTGCTATGAACTCGGAGGAGAGTATCCTTTCTGCATCTTCCTTGAATGCATGCGCGAATTCTTCGACAACAGGACGGAGGATGCTTTCCTTTTCCTCCGCAGAGACTTTCTTCAGCAGAAGATGATCCGAAAGTCCGATCGGACGCTCCGTTGTGCGGAGGTATATCTTCCCGCTGTACATTCCGTTGCCGCAGAAGTATCCGGTGAGGGGAGCATTTTTCCTTTCGCCAAGTCCGAGCACCACGATGGTTCCTCCTGCAAGATATTCCCCGAGGAAGCTGCCTGCGCGTCCGCCGATGACGAGGAGGGGGGACTTTTCCTTATAAGCCTTCATGTTCACGCCGGCCCTGTATCCGGCGCTTCCGTGCACGAAGAGCTTCCCGCCGCGCATTGCATAGCCGGCCGCATCTCCTATAGAACCGTCGATGTAGATACTGCCGCCGTTCATTGTGTCTCCGACTGCATCCTCGGCATTCCCGTCGACCCTGATCGTGCCGCTGTCCAGAAATGCCCCGAGAGCATTTCCCGGAGTGCCTATTATCATGATACTGGCATCTTTCATGCCGCAGCCGATGTACCTCTGCCCGCAGCAGTTCCTTATCTCTATGGCCTGATGCCGCTCTTTCTTGACGATATCGCAGAGCTCGCGCTGCGACATTCCTCTGGCGTTGATGATCTCCATGTCATTCTCCTGCATGCTTGATGCCAAGCACCTCAAGTTCCTTCGCATTGAGGCCCACGCCCCTCAGTGCGAGCCTGTTTCCGCGTAGTGCCTCGATCGAGTTGATTCCCATGCCTCCCATGATTTCCTCGATCTCCCTCTTCCATGCCCTGATGAGGCGGCAGAGCCTCTCCGCACCTTTCTCAGGATCGAGACGTTTCATCAGCTCCTCATCCTGGGTTGCAATGCCCCATGCGCATTTTCCTGACTGGCAGGAAGCGCAGAGGTGGCAGCCGAGTGCACAGAGCGCTGCTGTTCCGATCGATACAGCATCCGCCCCGAGGGCAATTGCCTTCGCGACATCGGCGGCATTTCTTATCGAGCCGGAGACTATGATGGATATCTGGCTTCTGATGTGCTCATCCCTGAGCCTCTGATCGACAGCTGCCAGCGCAAGCTCCACAGGAATGCCGACATTGTCTCTGATCCTTACCGGAGCCGCTCCTGTACCTCCGCGGAATCCGTCGATCTCGATGATGTCAGCACCGCTTCTGGCTATGCCGCTGGCTATCGGGGCGATGTTGTGGACAGCTGCGACCTTTACGATCACGGGTTTTGTGTAGTTGGTCGCCTCCTTGATCATCGAGACAAGCTGCCTGAGATCCTCGATGGAGTAGATATCATGGTGCGGGGCAGGGCTGATGGCATCGATTCCTTCCGGAACCATCCTTGTCTTCGCTATGTCTCCGCGTATCTTCGCACCTGTCAGATGCCCGCCGATTCCTGGTTTTGCCCCCTGTCCGATTTTTATCTCCACGGCAGCTCCTGCCCTGAGATAATCCGGGTGGACACCGAAACGCCCTGACGCAACCTGCACGATTGTGTTCTTCCCGTATTTGTAAAGCTCCTCGTGCAGTCCGCCTTCGCCGGTGTTCCAGTATGTGCCGAGCTCCTGAGAGGCCATCGCCAGTGCCCTGTGCACATTGAGGCTCACAGCTCCATAGCTCATCGCTGAGAACATGATCGGCTCTTCCATCTCAAGATGCGGAGGAAGATTGTCTACCAAAGCGCCGTTCACATCGCGGGCGATCTTCTCGGGCCTTCTTCCGATGAAAGTCGTTGTCTCCATCGGCTCCCTAAGCGGATCGATTGAGGGGTTTGTCACCTGGGATGCGTTGAGAAGCAGGCGCGGGAAGTATGACGGCACATCGTCCTTGGAAGCGCCCATTGACTGCAGCAGCACGCCTCCTGTCTCTGCCTGACGGAAGATCTCATTCATTGCATCCTCGGTCCATGCCGAGTTCGGGTGCATGATGTTCGGATTCAGCGTTATTGACAGGGCATCCACCGGGCAGAAGACAACACAGCGCTGGCAGTCAACGCACTTGGAGCTGTCTGCTTTCATCACCTTCCTCTTCTCATCCCATGAGTGCACGCCGAATGAGCATTCCTCTATGCATTTCCTGCAGTTCACGCATTCCGGACTTCTCACGACGCGGAATCTGGGCTGTATTACTGAACCGTTCCTGATCATGCGTTCACCCCCTCGTCAAGATGTACAATGACAGGCTCTCCGCCGCGGGGAGCGTATATTGAGTCGAGCTCTGGCTCTATTGTCCTGATAGCGGCTTCCTCGCTTGCGAAATAGACAGTGCGTCCTTTCTCGCCCACAACGAGGCTCCGCAGCTTGAGGCGGTCGTTGAGCCCCATCATGCCGCCCCTGAAACCGACGAGTATCGAAAAGGGGCCTGTGATGAGGAATTCGCTGAACATCTTCCTCAGATAGGCCAGTTTCCTGCCTTCAGTCTCTCCTTTGAGGGAAATTGTCTTCCAGAAAGGTGCGGCGATGACGCTTGCAGCTTCCTCGAGTGTCAGATGCACGCGGCGGGTGAGGTAATCCAGGACATATGTGATGACCTCTGTGTCTGTCAGGAGCGTGCAGTTGTATCCGTACATCTCCACGGCTCTCCTGTTGGCGTCGTATGAGGATATCTCCCCGTTGTGGACAACAGAAAGATCGAGAAGGGCGAACGGATGAGAGCCTCCCCACCAGCCTGGAGTATTGGTCGGATAGCGTCCGTGAGCAGTCCATGAGTAGCCTTCGTATTCCTCAAGCCTGTAGAAGTCTGCGACATCCTCCGGGTAGCCTACGGCCTTGAATACACCCATGTTCTTGCCGCATGAAAAAACATAGCAGCCCTTGATCGTGCTGTTTATGTTTATGACGGAACGCACAACATACTCCTCTTCATCGAGGTGGCTGTCGGCGAGGCGGTGGGGCAGCGGCGTGACGAAGTACCTCCAGATAAGAGGCGCGTCCGTTATCCTGGGATTCGGGCGGGTAGGGATCTTTGAGAGGTTAATGATGTCGAAGGTGGCATCGAGCCTTCTTTCGCATTCCTCCCTTGCCGCCATATCATCATAGAAGATATGCATGGCGTAGTATTCCCTGTACTGAGGATATATTCCGTAGCCGGCAAAACCTCCGCCGAGGCCGTTCGATCTCTCGTGCATCACGCGTATCGAGTCGCGGATGCTCCTTCCGCTTATCCTGCGGCCATCCCTGGCGAAGATGCCTGCTATGGCACAGCCTGACGGTATCCTGACTTCTCCTTCCCTCATAATCAGCTCCTTGAAGGACGAAAAAAAGGCGTCATGGGAGGGGTGACCTCTCATGAACGCCTTTGTCCATGGCAGGATTATTCCCCGGACGGGGCGAGGTTGTCAATCGACATGCGATGTGATATAAGAAGAAATGATTTGACATTGTCCGTCTAATCGGTACAATGTGTCGGATGGAAAGCCTTTAGACCGGAGGAAAGATAAATGGCAGGAAACGTATCAAAGAACGCACATCGTGAAGGTGCTAAGGTTCTTATGAGCAGGTGGGGCGGCGCGATCAAGATGAAGAGCGTGTTCGAGAATGGCAAGCTCCGCCATGTGGCATATTGCGAGAAGACTGGAAACACAGCACGCAAGCCAAAGGATCTGATGTAATCATCGGATGAGGTCCATGTTATATGCATGGGCCATTTCTTTACACTTTCGGAGGTTATATATGAAGAAACTCTTCGCTGTTCTTGTTGCATCAATGATGCTCTTCGTCCTTTTCGGATGCCAGAGCACGGAAGCTCCTGTCGCAACGACGGAGATCATCGCTCCCGCTCCTGTAGAGCCAGTTCCGGCTCCAGCACCGGCACCTGCTCCAGCTCCCGAACCGGCACCGGCTCCGGAACCTGCTGCTGAGGAGACAGCGGCACCCGAAGAGGCAGTTCCCGCTGATGTGAATGAGGACGTTGTCACGGCAGAGTATGAGTATCTCGGACACAAGCTCTCGATAGAGGCAGGCGACGGCAAGGCTGTCCTTTCCTATCCTGACTGGGTGACAGAGGATGATGTCGCAGCATTCTTCGCAGCAGAAGTTGCTAAGTACAGCGCAGAGCTCGATGGCGTGATGTATATGTTCACGGAACCCGGCACAGTGGAGATCGCTTATCCCGCAGGTGTTTCCAGCGATGTCCGCACAGCATACATCGATACATTCGTCGCAGATCTTCTTGCATATGTGGAGGGTTTCGACATCCAGCCCGCTTCCGTATAAGAGTGAATGCGGCATGCAGTCCCCGATGAGACCCATCGGGGATTTTTTTTCGTTCCCGAGCCTTCATTTTCCTATCCCGCAGTCTCTGGCTGTGCTAGCATTTGCATAGAAATCAACAATATAGGAGGGGAACGTGAAACGCTTTTCAGGAAATATTCTGATCCTGCTGCTTGCACTTCTTCTGACATTTACAGCCGCTGCCTGCCAGAGCTCCGCTTCAGATGCTGTGGCGGAAGATGTACAGATTCAGGCTGCTCCGGAGGCAGAGGAGATTGCTGTTCCGGCTGCTGAGGAGACAGCTGAAGAGGCAGTTTCTGCCGAGACGGAGAGCGCTGAGACACCGGTTTCCGTCACATATGAGTACATGGGGCATGAGCTTCTGATTGAGGCCTATGACGGATACGCGCTGATAAGCTATCCTGCGGCAGCATCTGAGAGCGAAGTGGGGGCATTCCTTTCCTCAGAGGCTGAACGGTACGGTATAACGGATGTGACGTACTCATTCACAGGCCCGGGAAGCCTCAGGCTGGACTATCCTGCGGGGATCAGCGCGGAGGAGAGGAAGGAAGCCGCAGATACCCTCGCTTCCGATCTTATGATCTATGTGACGCCAGTGCCGGAGATCGAGCCTGAGACAGCGGTCACGACGGCCTATGCATATGATGGTTATAAGCTTTCGGCCACGATAGGGGATGGCCGTACTGTCATAAGCTATCCGGAGTTCATTGCAGATGCGGACGTGGAAGGTTTCTTTGCTTTCGAGAATGCGAAGAATGACTTTGCCTCGCTTGGAGTGAAGTACACGCTCTCAGGACCAGGAACCGCTGTCCTCACATATCCGTCCGCATATACAAAGGAGGAGGTGAAAGCCGAGCTGGACAGGATCGTCTCAGATCTCACCGCTTATATTGCGGTGGTGCCGGCTGCTGTTCCGGCGCCTGTCGAGAGCGTGGATACTGTCATCAGCGAAGTATACAGCTATAACGGCTATACGCTCTCTGCTGTCATAACCGATGGCCGCACTGTCCTTAATTATCCGAAGACGGTATCGGATGAGGATGTGGTGCAGTTCTTTGCACTGGAGAATGAGAGATACGGCTACAGCAGTCTTGGCGTTGTCTATACGATCGAGGAGCCGGGAGTTACAGTGTTTGAATACCCTGAATCCATCGTGCCGGCAGCTGTCGCTTCAGAGCTGGATAAGCTCGTCTCCGATCTCATCGTCTATATAACACCAGCCCCTAAGGCTGTCTCAGTGACAATGCCGGAACCGGCAGTGGAGCCTGCAGAGGAACCTGTGGCTGAAGAGCCAGCTGTTGCTGAAGAGCCCATAGTCCGCACATACAGATATGCAGGTTTCGAGCTTACAGCAGAGATAGCCACTGGAACGACAGTGATCGATTATCCTGCAGTGACAACTGATGATGAGGTGAATACCTTCTTCGCCATTGAGAATGAGAAGTACGGCCTAGGCGATCTCGGCGTATATTACACGCTTGAGGAAGACGGCAAGGCAGTCTTCACATATCCTGAGGAGTACAGCAAGGAGACAGTTGCGGCCGAGCTTGATATGCTTGTCGATGATCTCATCGTCTACATCACGACGCCGGCTCCGGAAACTGCAGCTGCAGAACCGGTAGAGACGGATAAGGAAGAAATGGCAGAGCCTGCTCCGACAGCATCTTCCCTGCCAGAGGATCCCGTGTCCTATCCCTTCGGTGTCGAACCGATCGTGAAGGCCAGCGGTGATGAAGATGGCTTTAATCTCTATATAGTCCACACGAATGATGTGCACGGGCGCATAACAGCCGGAGAGTATGGCAGCATGGGCTATGCCAAGCTCAGCACGCTCCTTGACATGGCAAGGTCAGTCACTTCCGACATCCTTCTTCTTGACGGAGGCGATACGCTTCACGGGACGAATCTGGCCAATATGTTCGAAGGACAGACTGTGCTGGAGATAATGGATGCTGTCGGATACGATGCGATGGTTCCCGGGAACCATGATTTCAACTACGGTTCGGACCGCCTCCTCGAGGCTGCAAGATGGGCAGAGGACAATGCCTCATTCCGCATCCTCAGCGCCAATATAACCGATGAGGAAGGATATCTCCTGCTGCAGCCGTATCAGATCTATGATTACAATGGTTTCAAGGTCTGTGTGATAGGACTGACAACACCTGACACAAAGACGAAGTCCCATCCTGCGAACACTGTCGGAATCGAGTTCATGAACGAGGCTGTCATTGACAATGCCCAGGCAGCGCTCGATATTGCCAACGATCTTGCTGACTTTGTCATCGTTCTCGGTCACATCGGTATTGTTCCAGATGGGGACACCGGCATCACATCCGAGCTGATCTGCCAGAGCTTGGACGGCATTGACCTCTTCATCGATGCCCACAGCCACACTGTCATGGACGGAGGGGAGATGGTGAACGGCACCCTGATTGTCTCCACCGGGCAGTATATGAACAACCTTGGCATTGTCCCTGTTGAAGTCGATGCAGCCGGAAATGCTGAGATAGGAGATGCATTCCTTCTTCCCGCATCAGAGGTGCTCGATCCCTCGACAGGCACGCTCCTGCAGTCATTGGGCATAACGGAAGTGCCTGATGACCCTGCAATCGATGCATATGTTGAGGCCAAGCAGGCGGAGCTTGATGAGATGCTCGGCGAGGTTGTCGCAAGAATACCGGTGAGCCTCAACGGAGAGAGGGAGGATGTGAGGACGAAGAAGACGAATCTCTCCGCACTTATCTGCGAGGCCATGACAGCCGAGAGCGGTGCTGACTTCACGATCATCAACGGCGGCGGCATCAGGGCTTCCCTTGAGGCCGGTGATGTCACGCTCGGGGATATCAACAATGTGCTTCCGTTCACGAACATCATAACGGTGTGCGAGATAACTCCTGCCGATGTCTATGCGGCGCTGGAACATGGCTATTCTCTGCTTCCCGAGCAGAACGGAGCATTCTCGCAGACAGATCTCAAGGTTGTTTACTCAGCCTCAGCTCCTGCAGGAGAGAGAATAAGGCGCGTATATTTCGGGGACACTCTTCTTGACAGGAATGACAATGAGACTGTCTACCGTGTGGCTTCCAACGACTTCATGGCAGCCGGCGGTGACGGATATACGATGTTCGGCCGTGTGCTTTCCGAGGGCGGCATGCTCAACGAGGTTTTCTGCGATTATCTTTCAAAACTTTATCCTGTGAAGTGATGTAAGGGTGTATACACAGCCTCCGCTTATGTGTATTGTTTGGTATAGACAAAGGCGTCTGGGAAGAGAGATCTTCCCGGGCGCCTTTCTGCTTTTCAGGAGGGAAGGTATGTGCACTGTATTCGGATATAATGGCTCGGCCCTGTCTGCGGAGAAGGTGAAGGCAGCTCTGGAGAAGACCGTATCACGCGGTCCAGATATGGAGAGGATCATGATGCTGCCGGAGGGAGATGGCTTTCTTGCTTTCCAGCGCCTGGCGATCATGGGACTCGACGAGAGCGGCATGCAGCCTTTCGTCAGCGGTCAGGATGCTGTTGTGTGCAATGGCGAGATATATGGATTCTGGACCATAAGGGAAGAGCTGAGGAAGAGGGGATATAAGTTTGTCTCAGGTTCAGACTGCGAGGTTTTGCTGCCTCTCTGGCGCGAATATGGAGAGAAGATGTTTGCCATGCTGGATGCGGAGTATGCGATGATACTCTACGATTCGGCTTCCCATTCGTTTGTCGCCGCGCGCGATCCCATAGGTATCCGTCCGCTGTTCTATGGTTATGCGCCGGAAGGCGGCATTTTCTTCGCCAGCGAGGCGAGGATGCTGATGGGCCTTGTCGACCATGTGATTCCGTTTCCTCCGGGAACATATTACAGGAACGGAGAGTTCCATCGTTACAGGGATATCGCGGGACACGAAGGCGATTATATCAGGGACAGCATTGAGACAATCACGGCGAGCATACGCACAAGGCTTGAGAAGGCCGTGGAGAAGAGGCTTGACTCGGATGCGCCGCTTGGCTTCCTCCTCTCCGGAGGGCTCGACAGTTCGCTCGTCTGCTCGATAGCCGCTTCCAAGCTGTCGCGGCCGATCAGGACATTCGCAATCGGCATGGAGAAGGATGCCATAGACCTCAAATATGCGAAGGAGACCGCTGATTACCTCGGAGCGGATCATACTGAGGTCTATATGACTCCCCGCGATGTGATCGGGGCGCTGGAAGAGGTCATATACTGCCTCGGCACCTATGATATAACAACGATCAGGGCCAGCATGGGCATGTTCCTTCTATGCAGGGCGATACATGAGCGTTCGGATGTCCGCGTGCTTCTGACGGGAGAGGTGTCCGATGAGCTTTTCGGCTACAAGTACACTGACTTCGCCCCGTCGCCTGAGGAGTTCCAGAAGGAGAGCGAGAAGAGGGTGCGGGAGCTTTATGCCTATGACGTGCTCCGTGCCGACCGCTGCATCGCTGACAACAGCATTGAAGCCAGAGTGCCTTTCGGAGATCTGGATTTTGTCTCTTATGTCATGAGCATAGATCCGGCTGTGAAGATGAACACCTACGGAAAGGGCAAGTACCTGTTAAGAAAGGCATTTGATGACGGCAGGACGCTTCCTGACAACATTCTCTGGAGGGAGAAAGCGGCGTTCAGCGATGCCGTGGGGCATTCAATGGTCGATGACCTCAAGGCGTATGCACATGAGGTATACGGAGGGCAGGACTGGCAGGCGATGTGTGCCCAGTACCCGGAGGAGGGAAGGCCGTTTACTGAGGAGTCGCTCCTGTACCGCACGATATTCGAGAAGTATTACCCGGGCCAGAGCGCGATGATTCCCGGATTCTGGATGCCGAACAGGACCTGGAAGGGCTGTGATGTGTCTGATCCGTCAGCCAGAGTCCTGTCAAACTATGGCGCCAGCGGTATCTGATGGCGTTTATCACAGTGCTATGCTATCCTTACCTTATCGAGGGAGGAGAGTTATGTCGGAAAAGAAGGATGACGAAGAGAAATTCCATGAAATAGACGACGACAGATTCGATGATGCTGACAACCGTTACTTCCATTTCAGGAATGAGGAGAGTGACGGTTCCGATGACGGCCTTCCCTATCTTCCCGAGATGGATGACTCCTTCATGGAGTTTACAGATATGGTCGGCGGCATCTTCGACATGGTCATATCCCTCCTGCCTGCGGATATGCAGGAGTACGGCATGACTGCCCTGGATGCGGTCATAGCAGCTGGAAGCGGCAATCCCTCCGCATCCAACAGGATGCTCAAGGCGCTCAGAAAGATGGCGGAGGATGGAGGGAAGGACTCTCCCGGGATTTTCCTGATGGAGGCCCGGAATTACAAGTCAATGGTCATCAATGCGCTCAGCACCGGTTCCGGCACTGTGGAGAAACTCCTGAAGAAGGAGAAGAAGGCTCTTGAGGCGTATATCAGCTATTACGATAAGGCTGATACCTTCGATGATTTCGATGAGTACCTCTTCGCCAGGGCGGAGAGGGCCCGTGTGCGCCAGATGCTCGGTGAGCAGAAGGGCGTATTCACTGCCACACTGGAGATCCCCGACGGCAGTGTCTTTGACATGGATGATCTTCTTGATGCGCTCAATGAGTTCTATGAACCCTCGGAGGATGATGACTATACGGATACGTCATTCGTTTTCCTTTCCGGTCCGGGGAATGTGGTGCAGATAGAGTACAGCGATCCCGCGATAGTCACGGAGCTCCTGTCGTCAGTACCGCTGGGGCTGAGAGAGAAAATGGATGCGGGTGCATTCCCCGGAAACGGGGTGGTCACGATCACGATTGATTCCGGCAAGGACATAACATCTGCCGCTGTGGATATGCAGCAGGTGCTTGCTGCTGTCTATTCTCTCTATCCTGATACTCCGATTGTCACTTTGAATTCCACTGTCGTGCAGCCAGAGCTGATGCCTGTGTTGCTGGAGGACACGAGGTCGAACATGTTCTGTGAGCTGGTGCTTCTGCAGATCCTCTGTGAGGGGGATGAGGAGAACGCCATTCTCAGGAGCCATACGGCTTCCGCCTGGGGAAGGCCGGACATTGGAATAAGGATGAATGAGACCACTCTTGAGCCGTTTGCCGTCGTCGGTGTCGCTCTTGACAGGCATCTCCGGCGCACCATCAAGGCCGGTGATCATATCGAGATAGAGGGGCACACATTCAAGGCTGCTCAGCACAAGGCCGGAGATGATGATATAATCATCCTAATGGAGAAGAAGAATGGCTGAAAAAACGTTTGCACCAGAAGATACTCTGCGCATCGCATCAGCGATGGCTGCGGAGACAGTTGATCTCCTTCCTGATGGAATGAAGGAAGCGGTTTCCACCGCGTTCCAGGCCGTCATGCTCAGCCACGGGGGAATGTATGAGAAGTCTCAGGAGAAGATCCGCAGACTCAGAAATATCTCATACTCCAGAGAGCCGTACTGCGACATACTCAGTGCGAAGAATGAATATGAGATGGCGGAGCGGCTGACAGCATCGGATCCCGATCAGGCCCGGCATTTCTCGAGGGCGAGGGCCGCTCTTTCCTCGTATCTCTCATCAGATATATCGAAGCGTTCCGAAGAGGAGGTGCTTGAGGCGAGGCTTATGAAAGCCCGTGCTGATTACATCCTCGGACACCGCAAGGGCGTTTTCATGGGAATAGTGGAGCTTCCAGAGGGGGCTGAAGCTGACAGTGATTCCCTCGGCAGCATAAAGGTCCGCGGCCTGCATGCAGCGGTGCACCACGAAAACGGCGTCATTTTCACCAGGGGAGAGGGCAGCATTTTCGCAGCGTCCCTTGAGGAACCGGAAATGATGGTGGTAGCAGCTGTATCGCTCGGCGATGACATAATGGAGACAGCTGAACGGTTCATCCGCCTCACAGCAGCAGTCATGGAGACCTTCGCAGCCTCGTCGTTCTATATAAACGGGGTGATGCTGTCTCATGATGATGTGAATGAGGCGATCACGGATATGGCGGAGGATGCCTTCCCCGTCTGGTTCTTTGCCAGAGGTTCGGAGGGAATGGAGGATGACAGAATAGTTCTCTCCGCAGAGGGTGCTGAGAGTTTCGGAGCAAAGGCGATAAGGATCGTCGGAGTTGCACCGGAGGACAGGGAGGAAGCCTCCAGTGCGCTTTCGCTGATTCTTGTCTACCATGTGTATTCCGCCTCGGCGCGTCGTTCCAGGACTTTTACTATAAACGGAAGGACTTATACGCTTGCCTCTTCCGACAGAGTCAGCGTATCTTACACGATGGCATGAGCAGCAAGATGATATTCTCCGGCTCCCTGTACAGTTATCTGGGCGGGACAGCTTCGGAGAAGGCTATACGCACATATTCCTCCGAATGGATAAGCGGCAATCTGGCATACCTCGAGAATGGCGGGGTCAGGATGATTCCGTGGAAGGATGATCCTCGACGTCCGTTCTTCAGGGAGTGCCTGCCAGAGGATATTTACCAGGCATTCCTGCTGAAGGCGGCCTCAGCTGTGGCCGGCATGCCGATGCTGAGCCGCATCCCGCATGGATTCAGGAGCCGCCGGCATCCGCTTGTGATGAAGGTGGCCAAGTCAGGGGACATGATCTGGGAGAAGACGCTTTTCTCAGTGCTCTTCGTCCCTTCTCCTGATATGTTCACATACCGGACGTCCCTTCCAGACATCGGTGATCTCCTCGCTTCATCCACTGCGGCGCTCGCGGAGCTTCTTGACCGCATAAATGCAAGGAGCTGGAATGCGTCCCTGTATGACATAGTCTCGTGGAGCGATGAGTCCAAGGAAGAGGGAAGAAAGGTGATGGCTGCGCTCGTTCCAGACAGCGACGGCACGATAAGCGGAGAGGAGGCGGCCATGTACGCGTATTCCGTTCTTTACAGGGCCCTGATCTTCTCACGCTCAGGAGGCACGCCGCTCATCATCGGAAGGGAGGATAGGAATTATGGAAGAATACAGAAGAGAAGAGGAGATAGAGAGGAGGGGAAGTGATCCCGCCTTCGTGCTCGGGATCCTCTCGATAGTCTTTGTCGCCATCTGTCAGATCGTCGGCCTTATTCTCGGTATTATCGGGATAAGAAAGGCGCGGGGACGGAAATCAGAGACAGGCTGGACGCTCTCTGTGATCGGTGTTGTCCTCAATGCCATGGTCATAGCATTCGTCATTATATTCATCGTTGTCGGCCTCGTTTTCCTTTCAGAGGCCATGAAGATGGCATATTACTGGTAATCATCAGCAGGGCACCCCGATAAGGGGTGTTCTCATTTTCTCCAAAAGTTTAGACAAAAAGGCTTGACAAGAATAAACCGGGGGGGGTAGTCTTATGTCAGTTAAAACTTTGGAGGAGTTGAATACGATGACTAGAAAAGTATTCATTGGAGTGCTCGCTGCACTTATGCTTTTTGCATTTGTCGCTTGCGATAATTCCGGTTCTAATGCCGCTGCAGGATATGTTGCATATGTAGAAGCGGCTACAGATGTTGTTTATGTTGAGGGTGAGACACC
>CASEZU010000007.1 GCA_949292445.1 uncultured Spirochaetales bacterium
CCATTTTCACATCGAGGTTCCCTGCCGAGATTTTCTTCAGCTGATTCTCTATGTATCCGAAAGGCATTGTATAGCCTGAAAGGATACGGGCCAGTATCAGCAACGCGATAAATGATATGGCAACTCCTATCCCCAGATTGCTTCTGGCAATGCTCCTTGCGGTGGCTGTCACAGCCTCTTCCGGAATTGCCTGTATCAGGCGGTACTCTTCTGCAAAGCCATTCGGCATGACAGGAGCTGACAACGAGATGTATTCTTCAGAATGGAGGAGGGCGGAATGGTCATCATTTCCCGCTTTCTCCAGCAGCTTGCTGATCAGAGCCATATCTCCTGATGAGTAAAGGATATCCCCGTTATCGGCAGCAAATGCAAGTATCTCATATTCAGATAGGGCGGAGGCCAGGCTCCTGAAATAATCGAGATTCATGTCGATATCGATCTGACCGAGATAGCTGTTTCCCGGAAAGTCATAAATGGAGCGTGACATTGTGATGACGCTCTCTCCCTGCGCTCTCGCGGCAGTGAAGCCGTAACTGGGAACTTCCTGCCCGGTTATCACCACTTTGTTATACGGAATCTCTTTTTCAGGGAGAGATGTATCAGCCATTCCCTGTGCAGTCGAGTCACTCCGTACCAGATATTCCATTCCAAGCGCATGGGAATACAGGTGAACCTGTGTGATATATGGACTTGAATTCAGTATTGTGAACAGCTCTCCCCTTATCTGCTCTGAACTGCCGTATCTTCCCTGTGTCCCCCTGAGTATATCCATGAGGTTGTCGTTTCTGTAGAAAGCAAGGGAGGACTGCAATACCTGGTTGAGATGAAATTCGATGCTGTCAGCCTCGAGCTCGAGTATGGTTGTGTTGTAACCGATATATTCATTCATATTCTGATCAATTGTCAGGTAATACCCAGAAAGCAGGATGACTGCCATTGCAATTGACAGGGCAAGAAGAAATACGGTGATTGTCTTGCTGCGAAGTGTGAATTTCATGGGGAAATGATAAATCCCCATGTAAAAATTATCCACTTTTCCGGTAAAAATCCTGAGTTCATTTCTCTCTTTTCCTCTTTTAGCATCCGGGGTGGAGGTGAAGGATGAGGCAGTCTGGTGGCGGTGTATATCGGAGAAGCCTGAGAGGGGAGGCCGCTTTCATGCTTCCGATGCTTCTCTGCTTCATTCCGGTGGTCATCATTCCTTTCTTCTATGCCGTTTATCTCGGCTCAATGCGCTGGAACGGCATTTCCCATGAGAAGGAATTCATAGGTCTTGTGAATTATGTCACCATATTAACCTCCGACCCCCAGTTCTGGACGTCCGTGTGGTTCTCCTTCCGCCAGACTGTTGCGATAACGCTCATCTCGAATGTCCTGGGGCTTTCCTTTGCGCTGCTGGTGTCATCGCTGCCGAGGCGCCTTCAGGGCCTTCCCCGCACATTGCTCCTGCTGCCGAACATCATGGGAGGCGTCATCATGGGGTTCATCTGGCGATTCATTTTCCAGAAGGTATTCATCGCAATTGCGGAAATGCCGGGGTTCGGATTCCTCGGGCAAAGCTGGCTCGGCGAACCGGGACCTGCATTCTGGGCAGTGGTCATAGTCTCCGCCTGGCAGTACTCAGGGTACACGATGATCATTTACATCGCGGGGCTTACCGGAATAGACAGTGACATAAAGGAAGCTGCGAGGCTTGACGGCCCGTCTCCGCTGAAGGAGTTTTTCAGTATCACGCTGCCGCTGATCATGCCATCTGTCACGGTCTGCATTTTCTGGGTGATGGTGAAGACCTTCACGATGTATGATCTTGTCTCCTCCCTTACTGTCGGAGGGCCTTACGGCACAACGACGACTGTCTCCATGAATCTTTATGAAGAGGCGTTTTCCCGGAACAACTATGGCCTGGGATCCGCAAAGGCGATCGTGTTCTTTGTTTTCATACTCTGCATATCACTTCTGCAGGTGCATTTCACGAGGTCGAAGGAGGTGGAGGCATGAAAAGCATGAGATATTCCCGCATCCTGTCACTGACGCTGAGGCTGGTCATTCTTGCCGCGGTTATTGTCATCTTCCTCATGCCGTTCTATTTCCTGCTGCTCAATTCTGTCAAACCTCTTGGTGAGATCACGAAGGATACGGCAGCTCTTCCGTCAGTCATCAAGCTGGGCAATTACCTCGAGGCTTGGGAGCGGACGGATTTCCCCAGGGCCTTCCGCAATTCGCTCTCTGTGACTGTTTTCAGCCTCTTCGGGGTTGTGCTGTTCTCAAGTATGGCTGCATACAGGATTGTCCGTTATCCTTCAAGGTTCAATAATCTCGCATATGCGCTGTGCCTTG
>CASEZU010000008.1 GCA_949292445.1 uncultured Spirochaetales bacterium
GCCCGCACCGTTGGCACCGATGATGCCATAGCAGTTGCCGGGCGTGAACTTTATGTTGACGTCCTTGAAGAGGACCTGGGTTCCGTACGAAAGCGAAATGTTGCTGGCTGTGATCATGCAGTCGTTCTCTCCAGAAAAAAAATTGCAGCACAAGGCCGGGACCCTGTGCTGCTCTAGTTTAGTTCCTAGGGGAATCGAACCCCTATTTAGAGACTGAGAATCTCCTGTCCTAACCATTAGACGAAGGAACCGCAATCAGCTGGGATGGAGGGATTCGAACCCCCAAAGGCAGAACCAGAATCTGCAGTGTTACCGTTACACCACATCCCAATTTCTGAATCCTTCGACATACTATAGGAAGAGCCAGAGCATGTCAATAAGATTCAGCCAATTTCCTGCCGGAAATTTACTCAGTTCTTCTTGAAAGCCGTAACTCTCGCAGAGGCGGAGAGATGGGAATCGCTTGTTATTCCATCCCTGAGGTATCTGTAGCCAAGTCCGGCAACCATCGCGCCATTGTCTGTACAGAGCTTCAGGGAGGGGAATGTCACAGTATAGCCTGACTTCTCAAGATTCTTCAGCTCCGCCCTTAAAAGCGAGTTGGCAGCGACACCGCCTCCTGCTGATACGCGGGTAAGCCCCGTATCCTTCAGCGCCAGCTTCACCCTCTTCATCAGGATGCCCACGGCCTGCCTCTGGAATGATGCGGCGATATTCTCTGGAGTATCAGCAGCGCCTTCCTTCCGGAACTGGTCCTTCTGGTTGATCACAGCAGTCTTGAGTCCGGAATAGCTCATATCATAGCGATGCTCATCACCATCGAGCGAAGGACCGGGGAAGAGGAACGCCGTCGGATCACCTTTCTGAGAAAGACGGTCAATCACGACGCCGCCCGGAAATCCCAGATCATAGAACTTCGCGACCTTATCAAAAGCCTCCCCTATCGCATCATCGATAGTAGTGCCAAGGACATCGATGTCGTCATAGCCGTCAACACGGCAGATCACTGTGTGCCCGCCGGAAACAAGCACTCCGAGATACGGGTACTCAAGCGGGGTCTCTATCTGGGAAGCATAGAGATGAGCACGGATATGATCGATGCCGATGAACGGAATGCCCAGCGCGGATGCATAGCACTTTGCGAAGCTGACACCGACAAGAAGAGAGCCCAGGAGCCCCGGACGCGATGTGACGGCAACCGCATCAAGCTCCATATTGCTGATACCGGCCTGCCTCAATGCAGCCTCTACAACCTGCTGTATCCATTCCGTGTGGAGCCTGGATGCAAGCTCAGGCACAACCCCCTGGTAAGGCTTGTGCAGCTCTATCTGGGTTGCGATCACATTCGACATTATCTCATGGCCATCGCGGACGACGGCAGCGCTGCATTCATCACAGCTTGTTTCAATTCCGAGGACAATCATCAGGGCGTATCCAGATCTTGATAAGACGAGCCGGAGACGAGACCGAGAATCTCTTCCAGATCAGCATCCGGCGATGCTTCGAAAAGGTAGTCATAGACTTCCTTTGTCCATGGGACACCTATCTGTACCCCGTTTTTCCTGGCTTTATCGGTTATCGCTTCCAGGATAGCAATCCCTATATCCTCATAGCCGAAAGAATCTTCCAGCCTTATTTCCTTCATGGATATCCTCCTGCCCGGGAAAAATAATACCGATTAGGCTTTCAGACAATATAGAACAATTCCACCGGTTTGCAAACCTCATTGCCCGCAGTCAGTTGCGAGGGGTTGCATTATTATCCTAAACATGGTACTTTTCCGTCCGTTGATTAACGCCAAAGTAGCTCAGTGGTAGAGCAGCTCACTCGTAATGAGCAGGTCGCGGGTTCGACTCCCATCTTTGGCTGCAATAAGCTCCTGTCCATCCGGATGGGAGTTTTTTCTTAAACAACAAACATATCTGAACCATGTGCAATTATATTAAACCAGCTGATTTGAGTATTGGAACGATATGATTATGACAATTCCAGCCGGATTCCGCCTATTAGATAACAGAGGCGAATATGACAAAATCCGAAATCTGCGGAGCACTGGAAAAATGCAGGGAATATGGAGCATGTGCCGCAAGGAAAGGGAAAACAAGGAAATACGGAATAAGGCACAGGAACTGTTCCATAGCAATCACAGTCAGCAGAAAGACAGTATCGGTGAACATACACGGCAATGACTGCAGGATGCTGATGGCTCTCTCCATACACAATGACAGCATCAGG
>CASEZU010000009.1 GCA_949292445.1 uncultured Spirochaetales bacterium
AACAGCACCAAAACATGGTGGGTTTACAGTTTCTTCTGCTACACCCAGTGAATCTGAGATTGAATTTGCTCTGGATCTGAACAACTACAAGTACACTGTAAATGATGATCTTGTCAGCGGTGATATCACGATGACATTCACTGTGAGCAATAATGTTGCGACGGGTTATACGATTTCCGGTACTGATATCAAACTAGTTAATGGAGCAGATGTTTCTGATACATTGACCGTTGATAAGCTGGAAATAAGCGGGCATGTTCCAGCTGGAAGCAATATAACATTTACTGTTGCTGATCAGAATGTAACTGCTGTTACCGGCACATTTACTGGCTGTTTCAATGAGGCTGAACTGGAATCGTATGTAGTTGATGGAAAAGATTATGCGTCAGATGTGACAGCATTTCTTGGTTCTTGGCTCAACTAATATAAGCTAGTTTCATATCAGGCTGGCCATGTTCCTTCGGGGGCATGGCCTTTCTGGATTTGAACGGAACATTTATATTGACACAAAACAACGAGGGGGGGGGTATATTAGCAGGGTGGAGGAAAAGATATGAGAAAGTCTTTCGCTGTGACTCTGCTTGCTGTTATGATGCTCTTTGCATTCTCAGCCTGCAATAATAATCCTTCCGGAATGATTCCGGGAATCCCACCGTATGTTCCGGGTGGTTCAGGAGATAAGGGAATTACAGAGGCTGATGATCTTGTTGCTGCTCTTGCAACAGGCGGTACTGTAACTCTGGGAGATGATATTACACTTGATGCACAGATTGTGGCTGTTGCTGATGGAACTGTAATTGATGGTAATGGTCATACAATCACCTTCGATGTTCCTGCAAATACAAAAGCTGCTCCTTCTGACAATTCCATCATTCTTGTAACTGGCGATAACGTAACTATCAAGGATCTTATTATTGATGGTGTTACTGCTGATACAGCGGTTTGGAATTATGGTGAGTTTGGTATCAAGGTATACAATGCCACAGGTGTAGTTATTGAAGATGTTACAGTAAAAAATGCCAATGCCGGTATTCAGGTGAACAGCTCTGATGTTACGCTGAAGGGAAACATCGTCCTTGATAATAATGCATGGGGCGGCATCGGTGTCGACAGAAGCTCTGACAAATCTCTTCCTCTTAGCAAGCTCACAGTAGATGCAGCCATTAAGTATACTGGTGCTGCTGATACAGAGAAGCCTGTTATCTGGGTTGAGGCTGGCGCCGGTTCTGTTTCCGGTACAGAGGGCTTTGTTATTGCCAGACCTACTAAGGATAATGGTGATGTAAACCAGACTTGGTATATGCCTAGCGGAACGAATTCTTCCGATAAGGTTGAAGTTGCTGAGCCGTTTAATGCTTCTACAACGTTTGAAGCAAACGGTTATTATTATCTTGCTGCAGACCTTGATCTTAATGAGCAGCTCACTATCAATGCGCCTAATGTTGTGATCGATGGCAATGGAAAGACAATCTCACGTAAGGTTGCATTTGATAATTCAGAGGAAACGGATAAAGGAAGCAAGGCAATTATGCTTGTTTCTTCCAATGCTACTTTGAGAAATCTTGTTGTTGATGGACTTGATGGAAATAAGAAAGATTGGAATCCTGGTGAGTTTGGCATCAAGGTGTATGATGCAGATGCTGTTGTTCTTGAAAATATCACTGTAAAGAACGCCAATGCCGGTATTCAGGTAAACAGCTCCACTGTGACTATCCAGGGGAATATTGTTGTTTCCGGCAATCAGTTTGGAGGAATCGGAGTAGATAAGGGATCTGCCCTTGAGGAAAAAGGATCACTTACTGTTGCTGCTGGTGTAAATCTTGTTTGCGATGATACAGACGTTCCTGCAATCTGGCTTGAATCCGATGAAAATGCACGGATTGCTGATAATACAAATTCTCTTGTTGATTACACTCCGACAGCTGAAGGAAAGGATAGCCAGACTTGGTATCTGACAGCTACGCAGGATGTAAATTTCAATAAAGAACTTGTCACTGCCAAAAATTAATTAGCAATTCTGGGAGTATTCCCAGTTCATATCAGGCTTGGCCATGTTCCTTCTGGGGCATGGCCTTTCCCGTTATTGGTGGTTTCTGGTATTGTCTCAGTATGAGAATAATCTTCGTATGCCATGGCAATATCTGCAGGTCGCCGATGGCTGAATACATATTCCGGCATTTATCTGATGAAGCTGGTCTTGATGTCTCTGTCTCCTCTGCCGGTGTCAGCAGCGAGGAGAACGGCAATGATATCTATCCTCCTGCGAAGAGGGTGCTGCGCTCTCATGGAATCCCGTTTTCCAGCCGCAGGGCGCATCGCATAACAGATGAGGAGTTCCGCGGGAATGATCTTGTGATAGCGCTGGATTCCTCGAATCTCAGGAATCTTCAGCGCAGATTCGGCAATGATCCTAAGATCAGGATGCTTCTTGACCGTGATGTGGATGATCCCTGGTATACCGATGATTTCGAAACTGCTTACAATGACATATTACGCGGCTGCCGCTCTCTCCTTGAGGAGATTGCAAGTGGCCGAAAAATGTGAAGACTGCTATACTTATATATGAGCGCTGCTCAACAGGAGAAATAAAAATGGATATTCGCTATTCAACAGGCAAAGAGCCTTTCAAGAGAATGAACACCGACGAACTCAGAGAGGAGTTCCTCATCCAGGATATCTTCCGCCCGGATGATGTTACTGCTGTATATTCCCATGTTGACAGAATTGTCACGATGGGTGCAATGCCTGTTAAGGAGACCATCTCTATTGATAAGAACATCGACTGCTGGAAGAACTTCGGAGTAACCTATCTCCTTGAGAGAAGAGAGCTCGGAGCCATCAACATCGGAGGCAAGGGAAAGGTTGTCGCCGACGGAACAGAGTATCCGATGGATCATTTCGATGGTCTTTATATCCCGATGGGAACAAAGGAAGTTAAGTTCTCATCCGATGATCCCGAGAATCCTGCCAAATTCTATATGTGCACGACTCCGGCTCACCGCCCGTATCCTGCAAAGCTCATCCCGCTCAAGGATGCAATCCATAAGCATCTCGGATCACAGCTCACATCCAACGAGAGGACAATCAATCAGTACATCCATCCGGATGTTCTCGATACATGCCAGCTCTCAATGGGCCTCACACACCTCGAGCCGGGTTCTGTCTGGAACACAATGCCTGCGCATACTCATGAGAGAAGAATGGAGGTCTACTTCTACTTCGAGATTCCTGAGGACAATGTAGTCTTCCACTTCATGGGCGAGCCGAGCGAGACAAGGCACATCGTCATGCACAATGAAGAGGCTGTCATCAACCCAGCATGGTCGATCCACTCCGGCTGCGGTACATCCAACTATACATTCATCTGGGCTATGGCTGGTGAGAACCGCGCTTATGATGATCAGGATGTCCTCAAGACAGACAAGGATCTCAGATAATCTTGGATCTTGCTGTATCTGGCCGCTCAGAAATGGGCGGCTATTCTTTTGCCAGTTGGTGCAACTCTCTGAATCTGGTATAAATAGCCATCGGAGCATGCTATGGAAATAAGACTCAGGAATCTCAAGAGGAACTATGGTTCGCTGCATGCGGTGGATGATGTCTCTCTGGATATTCCCTCAAATACGGTATATGGGATCATCGGGCGTTCAGGTGCCGGCAAGTCCACGCTGGTGCGCCTTGTGTCGATGCTGGAGAAGCCTGATCAGGGTGAGGTCTACTACGACTCAAAACGTGTCGATAACCTTTCAAAGAAAGAGCTGATTGAGGAGCGCCGCCACATCGGGATGATCTTCCAGACATTCAATCTCTTCTCATCGCGCAATGCGGCGGAGAATATAGCTTATCCGATGGAGATATGCCATATGGATAAGGACTATATCCGTAAGCGCACAGAGGAGCTCCTTGCTCTTGTAGGGCTCGAGGGAAGGGGAAAGGCTCCCATCTCCACTCTCTCCGGAGGACAGAAGCAGCGTGTTGCCATTGCCAGAGCGCTTGCGACAAAGCCCTCTATACTCTTCTGTGATGAAGCCACAAGCGCCCTCGATCCGCAGACAACGAGATCGATCCTCGCGCTTATCAAGGAGATTCAGAAGAAGATGAATCTCACTGTCGTGATGATCACCCATCAGATGGAAGTCGTCCGCGATGCCTGCGACAGGGTCGCCGTGCTTGATGCCGGCCATATTGTCGAGGAGGGGCTTGTCTCCGATATCTTCTCCTCCCCGAAGAGCGATGTGACAAAGGATTTCCTGTCATCGCTGACGAATGTACGCGAGTCCATTGTCCGCTGGTCAAAGGATGGCGGCCATTACACGCTCCGTTTCCGCGGCTCAAGCACGGATGAGCCGATCATCTCCTCCGTATCCACTGCGACCGGAGCGGTCTTCAACATCAGGGCAGCCGGAGTGCAGATCGTGAACGGTGAGGAGATGGGAGTCATGATCACGGACATCGGGCCGGATGAGGCTACTGCTGCCAAGGCTGTCGCCCTCATAAGGGAGAAGGGCGTCACTGTCGAGGAAGAGAAGAAGGAGGCTGAATGATGGATGCGTTTCTTGAGGCAAGGATGTGGTCTCTGGTCGCGGAGTCGACATGGCAGACTGTCGTCATGGTCTTCCTCTCAACCATATTCTCGATGGTTCTCGGCCTTCCTGTAGGAGTACTTCTGCATGTCACCAGTTCGGAGGAGCAGGGCGGCATCATTCCTCGTCCTGTATTCTACAATGTGCTTTCCCGTATAGTGAACATCCTGAGGTCTTTCCCGTTCATCATCCTGATGATCGTCCTGATGCCGCTTTCAAGGCTCATCATAGGAACGAGTATCGGAACGATGGCGACAGTGATCCCTCTTTCCATCGCTGCGGCGCCGTTTGTCGCCAGGATAATAGAGTCATCGCTCAAGGAGGTGGATCCGGGAGTGGTGCAGGCTGCAAAGGCCATGGGATCCACGAACTGGCAGATTATCCTCAAGGTGCTTATTCCTGAGGCGCTGCCATCGCTCGCCTCGGGCGTGACGCTCACGATCATAAACCTCATTGGCTACTCAGCTATGGCCGGTGCGATCGGAGGCGGCGGACTGGGTGACCTCGCGATACGCTACGGTTACCAGCGGTTCAGTCCTGCTTACATGGTCTGTGCCGTCGTCGTGATAATAATCATGGTCGAGCTCATCCAGTTTATAGGGGACAGGATAAGTGCCAGACTCATTGCAAAGAGGTGAGTGACAGGGGCTGCGGAAGCAGCCCTTTTCTTGTCTGAAATGGATTTGTTTTCCACCCGTCTGACAGCGTGCTGCATATTGCAGACTGAAATTATTGAAAAATAATTAAAGAATTATTTCCTTTATTGGTAAATAAATAAAATACAGAAAAATCTGTTTTTCTGCTATTTTGCGTACATGAGGCAAAAACACATTGCATATACTTGCAGTTTTATGCATAATGAAGCCATCAAAAGCAAGGAGGACGAGATATGATCACATTCTTTACCGTATCCATGATGATGTCCTCCATGATGATGCCCGTCAGGGCATGACATTTCTATCTTCCGCCACATCTTGATTATCTGAAACAGGGTCCCCCAGGGACATATCATTGAACGGTTATATCCGTATTTCTGGAGAAAAAATATGAAAAAACTTTTTGCAGTGGCTCTTGCCATCATCGCACTTGCAGTACCGGCTTTCGCCAACGGAGCACAGGAGTCAGATCCGAATGTCATCAAGGTCGGAGCAACACCCGATCCCCATGGAGCGATCCTCAGCCAGATCGTCGATCAGCTCGCAGCTGAAGGCTATGACCTGCAGATCGTGGAGTTCACTGATTATGTGACGCCGAATGAGGCGCTTGCAGCCGGAGAGCTCGATGCCAACTACTTCCAGCACCTCCCGTACCTCGAGTCCGCATGTGCAGAAAGGGGCTATGATCTTGTATCAGCCGGCGGAATCCATATTGAGCCGCTCGCAGTCTACAGCGATAAGTACACCTCGCTCGACCAGATCCCAGATGGTGCCACATTCGGAATCCCAAATGATCCTACGAACGAGGGGAGGGCTCTCCTCCTTCTCCAGAGCGCAGGTCTTATAAAGCTCGCCGATGATGCCGGTCTCGAGGCAGTTCCTGCTGACATCGTCGAGAACCCGCATAACTACGACTTTGCCGAGATCGAGGCAGCTTCTCTTCCGAGAATCCTTCCCGATGTCGATGCTGCTGTCATCAACGGCAACTATGCTATCCCGGCAGGCCTCATCGCCACACGCGACGGTCTCTATGTCGAGGGTGCTGACAGCCCGTATGTGAATGTTGTCGCGGTACGCAGCGGAGATGAGAACAGCCCGAAGATCCAGGCTCTTGTCAATGCTCTTCTCAGTGATACAGTCAAGGAGTATGTTGCTGAGCGCTATCCGAACGGCGAGGTCATTCTCGTAAACTGATCAGACAAGCTGTATAAAGTCCGGAACGGGGTCCTTCGGGATCCCGTTCTGCATCACCGGAGACTATTTCCCTTGTTTCCGGCTATATTACTATTATGGAGATTCTGATTTACGCGGTTCTGGCGCTTGAGGTTCTGATTATCATTCTGGTCGCAGCAGCTGCTCTGCTGAGCGGCCGGAGAAGCGATGACAGCGGGCGCTTGTCAGGGGAAATTCAGGACAGGCTTGCAGCACTTGTCGAGGCTTTCCGTTCCTCTCAGGAGGCCCGGTTCCAGTCGATGGAAGCGAGGCTTTCCGATCTTTCCTCATCGCTCAGGGGCAGCATCGATGCCCTCAATGCTTCCGAGAAGCGGCAGATGGAGCTCTTTTTCACCGAGACAAGGGCTCTCAATGAGAAGTTGACGGCAAATGAGAAGGAGAGCTCTGAGGCAATCAGGACCGCACTTGATGCGATGAGGGCGGAGAATACCCGCACGATGCAGAGCGTGCTGAAGGAAAGCTCGGAGCTTATCGAGAAAGTGCGCTCCGGAATGGATATGATCCGCACTGACAACAACAAGCAGCTCGATCTTATCAGGGGCACGGTTGACGAGAAGCTGCAGAAGACGCTTGACGCGAAGATCTCCGCCTCATTCCAGGAAGTTACGAAGAATCTGGAGTCCCTCTACAAGTCCATCGGTGAGATGAACAGCATGGCGAAGGATGTGGAGAACCTCAACAGGATGTTCTCCAACGTGAAGGTCAGGGGTACCTGGGGCGAGGTGCAGGCTGAGAATATCCTCTCT
>CASEZU010000010.1 GCA_949292445.1 uncultured Spirochaetales bacterium
TCTTGGCATTGGTATGGAAGACATGAATGCCCTGAGCGAGAAATCAACGGAGATATACACGATAGCGTCGCGGTGCGGCGTCTTCGCCAAGTCGGATATCCAGCCGCTGATCAACCAGGGTGCGAAGACGGAGGATATCGCCTCCTCGATACTCGTCGCTGTTGTCAACCAGACGATTGCGGGACTCGCGCAGGGAAGGAAGATCGAGGGCAATGTCGTTTATCTCGGAGGCCCTCTGACATTTATACCGCGACTGAGATACTTCTTCGATGAAGCCATCGGAACGAAGGGCATCTGCCCCGAGAACTCGCTCTATTATGTCGCTATGGGATCTGCGCTCTCCCCCGGAGGGAAGAAGATGCGCATCTCAGAAGTCATCGCGGCACTCGAAGGCTACAGGGGGAAATCAAGCTTCGTGAAGCTCGAGCCGCTCTTCAGCACGCCGGCGGAATATGAGGCATTCAGAGAACGCCATATGAAAGCTTCGGTGCCTGTGCGTGATCCGAGGACATACACGGGACGCGCATATCTCGGGATAGACGCCGGATCGACAACCATAAAGACATGCCTCCTGGCGGAGAACGGTGACCTGCTGCTATCGCGCTATAGCCCGAACAACGGCAATCCAGTGCAGGCGATACACTCATTCCTCTCCTCGCTCTATGATGATTATCCAGACATCACCATAGCCTCTTCAGCCTCCACCGGATACGGGGAGGATCTCATGAAGGCGGCATTCAATCTCGATACGTCGCTTGTAGAGACAGAGGCCCATTTCATCGGTGCGAAGCATTTCATGGACGATGTGGATTTCATCATCGATATCGGCGGACAGGATATCAAATGCTTCAGGATACGTGATGGCGTCATCGATGATATCTTCCTCAACGAGGCATGCTCCTCAGGATGCGGCTCATTCCTCCAGACATTCGCCAACGCCCTCGGAAAATCCGCAGAGGAATTCGCGCGTCTGGCACTCACGGCAGATGCACCTGTGGACCTCGGATCGAGATGCACGGTATTCATGAACTCATCGGTGAAGCAGGCCCAGAAGGATGGAGCTTCCGTCAATGACATCTCTGCAGGCCTCGCCATAAGCGTAGTGAAGAATGCTCTCTACAAGGTCATCAGGACATCCAATCCAGATGAGCTGGGACACAGGATCGTCGTTCAGGGAGGAACATTCCTAAACGATGCCGTCCTCAGGGCATTCGAGAAGGAGCTCGGGCTTGAAGTCGTCAGACCGCAGATCGCAGGGCTTATGGGAGCCTATGGAGCAGCGCTCTATGCGCAGATGACAGCGCGCCGCAAGGGCCTGCGGTCCTCTTCAATCATCAGCAAGGAAGAGCTCGACACGCTGACGCACACCGTCCGCAACACAAGGTGCGGGGGCTGCACGAACCACTGCCTTCTCACCGTCAACTCATTCGGCACGAAGCGCCGCATGATCTCCGGAAACAGATGCGAGAAGCCTATCACAGGCAAAGCTCCGGCTTCTGCTGACAGGTATGATCTCTATGCATACAAGCAGCAGCTTCTTGAAGGATACAGGGAGCGCAAGGGAGGAACGAGGGGAACGCTCGGGCTTCCGCTTGCACTCGGCATCTATGAGCTCCTGCCCTTCTACGTTACGCTCTTCCAGAACCTCGGATACGATACAGTTGTATCGCCGTTCTCAACAAGGGAGCTCTATATACGCGGACAGGCTTCAATTCCGTCAGACACGGTATGCTTCCCGGCAAAGCTCATGCATGGCCATGTGCAGTACCTCGTGGACCAGAAGGTAGACAGGATATTCATCCCCTGCTCCAGCTACAACATCAACGAGGATAAGGGCAATAACCACTTCAACTGCCCTGTCGTCGCATACTACGGCGAGGTCATAAAGGGCAACCAGGATCTCGGAGGCATTCCGCTGACTCTCGGATACCTCTCGCTCGAGCATCCTGATCATCTTGCAAAGCGTATCGCAGAGCTCTTCGATGTGAAAAAAAGGGATGCGAGGAAAGCCGTGGACAAGGCTTTCGCAGAGCTCCGCTCCTACAGGGAGAAGATAACGGCGAAAGGAAAGGAGATCATGGAGATCTCCAAAGCTGAGAACAGGCCGGTCATCGTCCTTGCAGGACGCCCGTACCACACCGATCCTGAGATAAACCATGGCATCGACCGCATGATCGTGCAGCTTGGGGCTTCCGTCGTCACAGAGGATTCGATAGCGCCTCTGACAGGCAAGGGAAGCACAGGCGTCCTCAATCAGTGGACGTACCATGCGAGGATGTACGATGCGGCACGGTATGTGCGTGAGCATAGCGGTATGAATCTCGTTCAGCTTGTGTCATTCGGCTGCGGCCTCGATGCTGTCACGACTGATGAGGTGAAGGACATCCTCAGGGAAAAGGACAGGATCTATACGCAGATAAAGATCGATGAGATAACGAACCTCGGTGCCGTGAAGATCAGAATGAGAAGCCTCTTCGCAGCGCTTGAGATGGAAGAAGAGAATGGAAAGGAAAGTATTCACTGAGGAGATGAAGGAGCAGGGCTGGACGATAGTCGTTCCCAATATGTCTCCGGTGCATTTCAACATACTGAAGAGGATCTTCACGATCTATGGCTACAAGGCGCTGCTTCTCGAGAACTCCTCACCTTCCGTCATCCAGGAAGGCCTGAAGTATGTGCACAATGACATGTGCTACCCATGCCTGCTTGTCATCGGGCAGATGATCGATGCGATACACCGCGGCCTTGTGGACAAGGACCGCTGCGCACTCATCATATCGCAGACAGGCGGCGGCTGC
>CASEZU010000011.1 GCA_949292445.1 uncultured Spirochaetales bacterium
CGGGATGCCGATGAGACCGCCGAAACCGTAGAGAGCGGCTCCGATTGCGATTACTACTACGAGTTTTACACCGTTCATGGCCTTTGAGCTCATGTCTTCCTCCTAGCCCTTCCGGGACTCTTTGATGGCTATTCTCCAGCCCTCACCTGTTCCGATGCGGAAACGCTCAGAGAAATTGCCCTGATTGATGGCGATTCCGACGTTCAGCAGGCTGTTTATGTAGATGAGGGGTTCCCCCTTATCAACATCCGTGAAACTGCGGCAGTACTTCATGTCATAGCCGAAGACAGTCATGTCGTCATGCCTTATCTCTATGCGGTAGACCTTGCCGTGCTCAGCTCCGAATGAGGAGAAGAGCGTATCCGGGATATTCGTCCAGAGGCTGCCGTAGCGCGTGTCGAGGATGTCGATGGCACCGATGAGGGTATCACCCTCGGCTCTGGCCTCCTCGATATGCAGCAGCACCGGCTCCCCTTCCAGCACAGGCCCCGTCTCCTCGAATGTTATTGCTCCCGAGGCTATTCTCGCTCCAGTGTAGGCATATACATCGCGGCCGTGGAATGTGTAGCTCCGCTGGCTGTTGCGGAGCCTGTTCTCCGCCTCTGAAATCTCCCTGCGTTCGAGGATTCCTATCTCCTTCGCCACATGTGTCAGCGTCCCGTTATCGGGAGTCACGACAACATGGCCGGATGCGGTAATGACCGCGACGCTCTTCCTGTCAGAGCCTACCCCCGGATCTACAACTGATATGAACACAGTCCCCGGCGCCCAGTATGTCATGGCCTGAATCAGCCGATATGATGCCTCCCATATGGAGAACTGGGGGATGTCATGTGTCAGGTCCTCCAGCCTCAGGGACTGGGAAACCTCGTCCGCGACTCCATGCATCGCACTAACGGCACCGTCGACGAGTCCGAAGTCGCTCATGAACACAAGCGTGCGGCGGTCAAGCCAGGGCTTTCCTGCCTTGAGCTCATCAAGTGTGAATCTTCTATCCATAGACTGGGATATTATGGTGAAACCGGGGCCGTTATTCCATACCCAAAATGAAGAAACTGCCTTATATTGTTCTATGGAGGCAGGAAATGAAGACCAGAGAAGATGTACTCTCATTCCTTAAGAAAACAGGAACCTACTACCTTGCGACCAATGACGGAGATCAGCCCAGAGTAAGACCTTTCGGAACCATAAACGAATTCGATGGTTCTCTGTACATACAGACAGGCAAGTGCAAATCAGTGTCGAAGCAGCTGCACGCGGATCCTAAGCTGGAGATCTGCGCATTCGATGGAGAGACATGGCTTAGAGTGAAGGCAGAGGCGGAAGAAGATGACAGGAGGGAAGCGAGGAAGAGCATGCTTGATGCCTATCCAGAGCTGAGGAAAATGTACAATGAGGATGACGGCAACACGGAGGTTTTCCGCTTGAAGAATGCCACCGCCATCTTCTCCTCAGTCACTGCGGCTCCTGAAACAGTCATCTTCTGATGCAGCCGATCGCAGTCATCACGGGAAAGGTCGTCCACGGGAACGGCCTTGGAAGGACT
>CASEZU010000012.1 GCA_949292445.1 uncultured Spirochaetales bacterium
TAAATTAATCAGATTTATGGATATTTATATAAATCATGATAGTTTTAGCAGTTAAAATATATTATTTCCATATGGATATTATTTCTTATTGCGTTCCAGCAGTGCTTTCATGCGGGTAATCTGATCCTTCTTGAGTTCCTCTGGACTTTTCTCCTCGCTTTTGAAGAGATCCTTCGGAATCTCCTCCAGAAAGCGCGAAGGTATCACGAGCTTCTCCTCTCCCTCTCTTGAGATCCTGGTATCAGCGTAGTTGATCACGAGCTTTTCCCTCGCACGGGTTATGGCGACATAGAAAAGCCTCCTCTCCTCGTCGATATTCTTCGCATTCTCTTCCAGTGCGCGGGCTGAAGGAATCACGTCATCCTCGATTCCTGCCAGATGCACGATTCTGAATTCCAGGCCTTTTGATGCATGCATCGTCATGAGGTTGACCTTGTTTCCGTCATCCTCCTTCTCATCCCCGACTATGGCGACTGCGTTGAGGTAGTCCTTCAGTTCAGCTCCCTCGTTCATCTCAAGGTAGCGTCTGAGCCTTGTCTCCAGTATCTCGATGCCGCGCATTTTGTAATCTACGGTTTTGGGGCTTTCCGGGAACTCCTCTGCGAGCATGCCCTGGTAATGGATATCATCGACAATCCTCCTGATGAGATTGTCAGGAGAGGCTGATGAGCTTTTCCAGCTGCTGAGTTTTGCCATGAATGCCCTGATGTTCTCCTTTGTCCTTTCAGAAAGAGGGGAGGATGTGCCTGTCATCTCCTCCATGGCCTCATAGAGGGATATTCCCTTGTCATCAGCGGCTGCACGGAGTTTCTCAATTGTCGTACGGCCTATGCCGCGGCGCGGAGTATTGATGATCCGGAGAAGTGAGACATCATCGTGGCTGTTGATCAGCACCTTCAGATAGCAGAGAATGTCACGGACCTCCCTCCTGTCGAAAAAGCTCTGTCCTCCGGAAACCCGTACCGGGATATTCATTTCGGCAAAAACATTCTCCAGCTCCGATATGAGGGCATTGGTGCGGACAAGCACCCCGATATCCCCATATCTGAGATCCCTTATCTCCCTCATCTCATTTTTTATCTGCCCTCCGATCCAGTACGCCTCGGCCTCGCTCGTCCTGTGGTGCTTTATGGAGATTGCTGATCCCGAGCCTTCCTCTGTCCAGAGTTTCTTGCTCTTCCTTTCCGCATTGTGGATGATCAGGGCATTGGCCGCGGTTAGTATGTTCCCGGTGGACCTGTAGTTGCGCTCGAGCTTGAATTCCTTCCTCTCCGGAAAATCCTGCTCGAACTGCACGATGTTCTGGTAATTCGCTCCGCGCCATGAGTATATGGACTGATCGTCATCTCCGACGACAGCTATGTTCCTGTACTTCGAGGCTATCATGGAGACAAGCCTGTACTGCAGCAGCGAGGTGTCCTGGAACTCGTCGACCATGATGTACCTGTATCTTTCCTGCACAGCCTCGAGTATCCATGGCTTTTTCTCGAAGAGCCTGATGGGAAGGAGTATCAGATCGTCGAAATCGACGACATTGTAGGCTTTCTGCGTGAGAAGCCACTCCTTGTATATCTCCGCAATGGCTCCGTCAGCGTTCTGCATTGTCTCCCTTCCTGTCTTCAGGTTACTGAAGAATGAGAGAAGCGTGCGGACATTGTAATCAGGGATCTGGTATCCGCAGGCGACGATGCAGTTTTTGATCAGTGCCTCGTTGTCATTGGTATCATAGAGCGTGAAGTCATTGTGGTATCCCAGATGCTGTATGTACTGCTTGAGTATGCCGAGCCCGAACGAATGGAAAGTGGTTGCGGTCAGTTCCTTCAGAGGCTTGCCGACCTGTGCTTTTATCCTGTCGCTCATCTCCTTTGCAGCCTTGTTGGTGAATGTCAGGGCCAGTATATTCCGCTCATCGATGCCTTCCTCGAGCATATGGGCGATGCGGTAGGTTATCATGCGGGTCTTTCCTGAGCCTGCGCCGGCAATGATGAGCATGGGACCGTTTATCTCCGCCGCCGCTGCAGCCTGTTCCCTGTTGAGCACTCTGGATAGGTCGGTTTTCTGCATACCGGACTACCATGTCATATCAGGAGGCCGAGCGTCAAGAATGAAAAAATCATATGATCATCATATTGTTTGACACTGAAATATCAATTATAGGATGAGTTAAAGAGAAGAGTAACGATACGATGACGATATTTGAAAAGTATTGTATAGATATGGAAAAATGCTGCAATTAATTTCTTTTGCTGTTTTTCCCATTTATTTATTCTGGCTTTTATATAGAAAACATATTGTATCAAATGGATAGCGGACTGCTTTGATTGCAGTCCGCTATGAGTATTGAATCAATCCAGTTCAAGAGCACCGGTATAAAGCTGGTAGTAGGTTCCATGCTTTGCTATGAGCTCATCATGGTCGCCGCGCTCTATGATCCGTCCGTGATCAAGCACGATGATCGCATTGGAGTTGCGTATCGTTGAAAGCCTGTGGGCGATCACGAATACCGTCCTTCCCTTCATGAGGGCATCCATACCTCGCTGGACTATCGCCTCCGTCCTCGTATCGATGGAGGATGTGGCCTCGTCAAGGATCAGCACAGGGGGATTGGCCACTGCCGCACGCGCAATCGAGAGAAGCTGGCACTGCCCCTGCGAGAGCTCGCTTCCATCTGCGGTGAGCATTGTGTCATACCCGTTCGGAAGACGGGAAATGAACTCATCGGCATTGGCGAGCTTCGCCGCAGCCTTTACTTCCTCGTCAGTCGCATCGAGGCGGCCGAAGCGGATGTTCTCCATGATCGTTCCTGTAAAAAGGTGAGTGTCCTGGAGAACGACGCCGAGAGAGTGCCTCAGATCAGCCTTTTTTATTTTGTTGATGTTGATCCCGTCATAGCGGATCTTTCCGTCCTGCACATCATAGAAGCGGTTGATGAGGTTCGTGATCGTCGTCTTGCCGGCTCCGGTAGCGCCGACGAACGCAAGTTTCTGCCCGGGCTTTGCATAGAGGGAGATGTCGTGGAGTATCATCTTCCCGTCCTCATAGCCGAAGCTCATGTCAAAGAAACGGACATCGCCTTTAAGCTCTGTATATGTTGTTGTCCCGTCGTGGTGCGGATGCTTCCATGCCCAGCGTCCTGTGCGGTGATCACACTCTGTGATTGTGCCGTCTTCTGCTATCTCGGCATTCACGAGCTGTACATAGCCGTCATCAACCTCGCTCTCCTCGTCGATGAGGCGGAAGATTCTCTCCGCTCCGGCGAGGGCCATGATGATGGCATTTGACTGCTGTGCTATCTGGGCCAGGGGCTGGTTGAAGCTCCTTGTCATCTGCAGGAATGTCGCAAGCGCGCCGAGCGTGAGAGGGGAGAGTCCTGTGATGGCTATGAGACTACCGATCAGCGCCGTGAGCACATAGTGTATGTTGCCGATGTTGCCCATTATAGGCATGAGTATATTGGAATACTTGTTCGCCTCACGCGCGCTCTCGCAGAGCTTCTCATTCAGCCTGTCGAAGCCTTCCTCTGTCTCTTTCTCGTGACAGAACACCTTGATGACCTTCTGTCCGCCGAACATCTCCTCGATGTAGGCGTTGACCGCTCCGATATCCTTCTGCTGCGCGACGAAGTTCCTGCCGCTTCTGCCGCCGATGAATTTCGCGACGATGAGCATGATGATGACCGCGAGGATTGTCAGCACTGTCAGGGGCAGGGAGAGCGAGACCATGACGATGAACACCGTGATGACGGAGACAAGGCATGAGAGCGTCTGCGGTATCGCCTGGGTGATCATCTGCCTCAGCGTGTCGGTATCGTTGGTGTAGAGGCTCATCAGATCTCCGTGCTTATGCGTATCGAAGAATCTGATCGGCAGTGTCTGCATGTGGCAGAACATCTCGTCCCTGATCCTCTTGAGCACCCCCTGTCCGATGTTGACCATGAGCCTGTTGTAGATATAGGTGCAGATGACTCCGAGGCAGTATATGCCGGCGAAGAACATCACCATCTGCACCAGAGGGCCGAAGTCAGGATTCTGCTGCCCGATGAGCGGCGTGATGAAATCGTCGATGAGATAGAGCAGGAAGAGGGGACCGGCCATTCCTGCGATGGCGCTGACGATGATCGTCACGACGACGAAGAAAAACTGGAGCTTATAAGTACTTGCGACGTACTTCATGAGCCTTGCTGCTGTTCTGAGGTACTGTGTGCTGCCTTTTGCTGCTCTCATCATTCCCTGTTCCCTCCGTTCATCTGTGATTCATAGACTTCCCTGTAGATTCTGTTTGTCCTGAGAAGGTTCTGGGGAGTGTCGAATGCATCGACTCTGCCACCGTCCATGACAATGACCCTGTCGGCATCTTCTACAGAGGAGATGCGCTGCGCGATGATGATCTTCGTCGTGTTGGGAATGTCTTCCCTGAAGGCCTTCCTGATCAGGGCATCCGTCTTGGTGTCGACTGCGCTTGTGGAATCATCGAGGATGAGTATTTTCGGCTTCCTCAGGAGGGCTCGTGCGATGCAGAGCCTCTGCTTCTGTCCTCCGGATACGTTGGTTCCTCCCTGTTCGATATATGTGTCATAGCCGTCGGGGAATGATAAGACGAACTCATCCGCCTGGGCGAGCACGCATGCATTCCTTATCTCCTCATCCGTCGCCTCCGGATTGCCCCATCTGAGATTCTCCTTGATCGTGCCGGAGAAGAGGGTATTCTTCTGCAGGACCATTGCAACCTGGCTGCGGAGCGCATCGAGGCCATACTCCCTGACATCCCTGCCTCCGACCCTGACGCTTCCGGCTGTCGTGTCATACAGCCTGGGAATGAGCTGCACCAGTGTCGATTTCGCGCTTCCCGTGCTTCCTATGATGCCGATGGTCTCCCCGCTCTTTATATGAAGATCGATGTCATTGAGGGAGCATTTCTCCTTGCTACCGGAATAGCTGAAGCTGACGCCGTCGAAGTCAATGGATCCGTCAGCGACAGTCTGGACAGGGTTCTCCGGATCGTGAAGGCTGCTTTCCTCCGAAAGCACCTCGACGATTCTCCTCGCGGAGGAGGCGGCTATGATGATCATGACGAAGACCATCGAGAGCATCATCAGCGAGGAGAGGATCTGCGTGGCGTAGACGATCATGCTCATGAGCTGGCCTGTGGTCATCTCCTCCTGCACGATGAGCTCTCCTGCGAGCCAGGAGATGAGAAGTATCGCCATGTACACAGTGAACTGCATCAGCGGGGAGTTCCAGGCGACTATCTTCTCAGCACTGACGAACCTGTCGTAGACCTGCTGGGATATCTTTTTGAAAAGAGTGTCCTCATAGTCCTCCCTTACATAGGATTTCACCGTCCTTATAGCCGTCACATCCTCCCTCACGACGCCATTTAGGTAGTCATATGTCCTGAAGACTTTCTCGAAGTGCGGATGCGCCTTGAGCGCTATGAAGATAAGTCCTGCGCCGAGGATGGGGATGGCGAAGAAGAAGATCATGGAGAGATCGCGGTTGATGCCCATTGCCATTATCAGGGCGAATACGAGCATGATGGGGCCGCGGATCAGGATACGGATTATCATCTGGTAGGCATTCTGGACATTCGTCACATCCGTGGTGAGCCTTGTGACGAGGCTCTCGGGGGAGAATTTGTCTATATTGGCGAATGAGAAGCCCTGAATGCGGTAGAACATGTCCTTCCTCAGATTCTTCGCGAAACCCGCGGATGCTGAGGCCGCATATTTTCCGGAGAGCGCTCCGCATGTAAGCGAAAGTGCCGCCGCAATAGTCAGGATGAGGCCCATCCTTATCGTGAACGGCATGTCGGCATTGGCAAGTCCCACGTCGATGATACCGGCCATGAAGAACGGTATGAGGACTTCCAGAATGACTTCAAGCGTTACGAAGAGGGGAGTGAGGAGCGAATCGCGCCTGTACTCCCTGATCGAAGCCATGAGTTTCTTTATCATGCATTTTCCTCCATATCGGCAGCTTCGGGACTGCGTGAAAGGTTCTCCATCATCCTCTCAGCTGCCCGGCAGAATCCCCTGAGATCTTTCTCCGGGATTCCGGCTGTTATCCTCGCTTCGAAATCGTCGAAGCGTCCGAGTATCATTTCTTTTTTGTCGAGGCTCTTCTGAGTGGGGATGATGCGTTTGCATCTTGCATCCCCTTCCTCATGTACTCTTTTTATCAGGCCTTCCGCTTCCATCTTCTTCAGCATTTCCGTCGCTGTGGGGGGCCTGAGAAGGAATTCTTCCTCGATGTCCCGCTGCAGCCGTGGTTCCGGACTGCCCAGAATGTAGGAGAGGATCTTTACCTCCGCTCCGCTGCATTCAAGTTCGTATGTATCCCTCCAGAGGTTCCTCCGCAGGAGATTGTAGAGCCTGCCGATGTACCTTCCAATGTGCTTGCAATTCTCATCCATTGTCATGATCCCTTAGTTTCCTAAGTGTATTTACGGATAATCCGCATCAGTGTCAAGCAGCTGGAATTTGAATTTTATTTGAAGTTTATGACGCAGGAGCAAAGAAATATGCGGCAGATATGAAAACCTGCCGCATATGAGGACGATATGTTCAGACTGGAGGAAAATCAGAACATCTCGTTATGTATCCATCCTATGACCTTGCCGAGGATCCTCACTCCGTCGGTATCTGCATCAACGGTGCGCACGGGATAATTCCGGTTCTCGCTTATGATCGTGAGCCTGTTCTGGCCGCCGTCGAAGGAGAGTCTCTTGACCATTATATCGCCGGCGAATGCGATGACATAGATTCCTTCTCCCTTTATCATTCCCTTGGAGAAAAAGACATAATCCCCGGGGTAAATGTTCGCATCTATCATGCTGTCGCCCTTTACTTCAGCGCTGACGAGCGTCGATTTGTCGGAGACTCCGCGGGCCATCGACTCAGGTATCTGGATCCTCTTGAGCGTTATGCTGTCATCGGAGAGGAAATCCTCGCCGTAGCCTGCGGATATCTTCTGCGATATGAAAGGCACGGAGATGAATCCAGGCACATCCTCCTCACTCTGCAGAGGCTGCTTCCACCCGAGAATGTCCCATGGTTCGGCGCCGAGAGCCTTCGCTATCTCCATCAGCTTTGAATATGGGATGTTCTCTATTTTTCCTGTCTCATACTTGAAGATGGTCTGTTTTGTCGTGCCTATCGCGTTCCCGAGTTCTTCCTGGGTCATCCTGCAGCGTTCCCTGAGTTCCCTTATCCTGTCGCCTAATGTGCTCATCAAGTAACCTCAAAAGTTATCCTAGCATAATGCGATGCTTTTAGAAAGGAAAAATTTCCAGCCTTCGCAATATGCATTTCCCTGGAAGAGCCCCTTCTGCCGGTACCGGTTCCGCTTGATGAACATTATTATTTTCGGTTGGCATATTTCTGTTTCTCAAGCACTTTGTTATATTAGTACAGTGAGGTGGAGATGCGGAAATCTTTGACACAGCAGGTCGTTGACAAACTTGCAGATGACATCAGCAGCGGCAGTCTTAATCCCGGCGACAGAATTCCCAATGAATTTGAGCTTGCAAAGGAGATGAACGTAAGCCGTAGCACGATAAGGGAGGCCATCAAGCTGCTTGTCAGCAGGGGAGTCCTTGAGATCAGGAGAGGTGACGGGACATATGTGTGCCAGCATATAGGCGTCAAGGATCCGCTGGGATTCCAGTTCCTGTCGGACAAGAAGAAGCTGGCCCTCGATCTCTGCGACCTCCGTCTCGTCATTGAGCCCTGGATTGTCCGTCTCGCAGCCCAGCGGGCCACAGCTGAGCAGATAGAGGAGATGGAAAGGCTGCAGGCTGAAGTGGAGAAGAAGATCTCCGCCGGCGTCAACCATGCTGAGCCCGACCTTGCCCTTCATGTCTGCTGGGCAAAGTGCACCGGAAACTCCGTCGTTCCCAAACTCATGCCGATACTCATGGAGGCGATCCCGCTTTTCATTGATGTCACAAAACGTAGCCTTCTTGAGCCTACCATCGATACGCACAGGGCCATCATACAGGCCATAAAGGAGCGGGATCCTGATAAAGCCGCAGAGGCAATGCAGCGCCATATCACCTTCAACAGGAAGTCAATTCAGGCCACTGATTTCTGATTTTTGCAAAAACTGAGAAAAAAAGGATTGCAGTAATCATTTCTTATGTTATCATCTCAATGTTAGACATCGGACGTTTGATGTTTGATGTCAGATATTGAGGAGCTGACATGGAAATCAAAGATCTTAATAGTGAGAAGGTGAGGAAGCTCGCACCGGAGATGGATCCGCTCCGCCTCGGCATGGGCTGGAAGACATCGGATCTGGATAAGCCGAAAATCCTTATTGAGAGCACATTCGGCGACAGCCACCCCGGTTCAAGCGGACTCCTTCCTCTTGTGAACAGGGCTGCTGAGGGAGTAGCAGAGGCTGGAGGAAAGGCCGCACGCTATTTCGTCACTGATATCTGTGATGGCCAGGCCCAGGGGCATGACGGTATCAATTACTCCCTTGCAAGCCGCGATATGATCGCGAACATGGTGGAGATACACAATAATGCGACTCCGTTCGATGCAGGTGTTTTCATCGCCAGCTGCGACAAGGGTCTTCCCGGCCTTCTGATGGGAATTGGCCGCACGAACCTTCCGTCTGTCGTTGTCACAGGCGGCGTCATGCAGGCAGGTCCTGACCTTCTTACTCTTGAGATGATCGGTGCATACAACGCGAAGTGCGCAAGGGGCGAGATCACCGAAGAGGAGTTCAGCTACTACAAGCACAACGCCTGCCCCTCATGCGGAGCCTGCTCATTCATGGGCACAGCTTGCACCATGCAGGTCATGAGCGAGGCGCTCGGACTCGCGCTCCCAGGAACAGCGCTTCTCCCTGCTGTCTGTCCGGAGCTCCCGGATGCTGCGGAGAGGGCGGGAAAAGCTGCCATGAACCTTGCTTTATCCGGCCTCACTGCCCGCGATATCGTGACAAAGAAGAGCTTCGAGAATGCGATCATCATCCATGCAGCGATCTCAGGATCGACAAATGCCATCCTTCATCTTCCCGCCATTGCCCATGAGTTCGGAATCGATATCGATGCGGAGACATTCGAGAAGATACACCGTGATGCGCACTACATCCTGAATGTGCGCCCTGCTGGATTCTGGCCTGCTGAATATGTCTTCTACGCAGGCGGTGTCCCTGCAATCATGGAGGAGGTCAAGCATCTGCTTCACCTCGATGTCATGACTGTTACCGGCAAGACACTCGGAGAGAACCTTGAGGATATAAAGAAGAGCGATTACTACAAGATCTGCGAGGAATACAGGAAAGCCAAGGGCGTGAAGAAGGAGGATATCCTCAAGCCTTATGACAGCCCGATCGGCAGCCATGGAACGATTGCGATACTTAAAGGAAACCTTGCCCCCGATGGAGCTGTCGTCAAGCATTCAGCCGTGCCGAAGGAGATGTTCCATGCAGTACTGAAGGCCCGCCCGTTCGACTGTGAGGAGGATGCGATTGCCTCAGTCCTTTCCCATAAGATCAAGCCCGGCGATGCCGTGATCGTGCGCTATGAAGGACCCAAAGGCTCCGGAATGCCAGAGCTTTTCTACACAACAGAGGCGATCTCATCAGATCCGGAGCTCGGCAAGAGCATCGCGCTCATCACGGACGGACGTTTCTCCGGCGCATCAAAGGGACCGTCAATCGGACATGTATCGCCTGAAGCTGCAGAGGGCGGACCTATTGCAGTCGTCGAGGAGGATGATCTCATCGAGATCGACATAGACGGAAGGACGCTCCGCATTGTCGGCGTGAAGGGCAAGGAACTTCCTGCTGAAGAGGTTGAGAAGATCATCAGCGAGAGACTCTCACGCTGGGTGCCGAAAGAGCCAAAGTACAAGAGCGGAGTGCTCCGCATCTATTCAGAACACGCCACAAGCCCGATGAAGGGCGGATACATGAAATAAGGAGGGATCTATGGAGAGAATCAGAACCGGTATTGTCGGCTGCGGAAAAGTCGGTGACTTCCATGCGCTTGCATATTCCTCTCTTCCTGAGAGCGATTTCAGAGCTGTATGTGATTCAGACAGGAACCGTGCAGAAGCCTTCGCCGCGAAGTATGGTGTCAAGGCATATACGGATGTGAGGGAGATGTGCGAGAAGGAAGGTCTCGGCTGCGTCAGCATCTGCACTCCGCATCCCATCCATGCCGCTCCTGCAGTGGCTGCGGCCGAGTGCGGCTGCAATGTGCTCGTCGAGAAGCCTCTCGCTTCCTGCCTCGCTGACTGCGATGCGATCCTCAGGGCAGGAGAGGAGAGCCATGTGCAGATCGGCACGATGGTCCAGAGGAGGTTCTACCGCCCGTGCCAGCGCATCAGGAAGGCGATTGATGACGGGAAGATCGGCACACCTGTAATCGGAACAGTGCAGATGTTCGGCTGGAGGGACAAGGCTTACTACGATTCGGATCCGTGGCGCGGAACCTGGAAGGGCGAGGGCGGCGGAGTCCTAGTGAACCAGGCACCGCACCAGCTTGATCTCCTTCTCTGGTATATGGGAGAGGCTGAGGAGGTCTATGGTCTCTGGAAGAATCTCAATCATCCGTATATCGAGGTTGAGGACACAGCTGTGGCTGTAGTCAAGTTCAAGAGCGGAGCTATCGGAAACATCATTGTCAGCAACAGCCAGAATCCTGCCCTTTTCGGCAAGGTCCATGTGTTCGGATCAAACGGTGCATCAATCGGCGTCCAGACAGATGGAGGCGCAATGTTCATTGCCGGCATGTCTGGAATAGCAGAGCCCCCTGTGAACGATCTCTGGACTGTTGAAGGCGAGGCGGAGATGCTCGAGACGTGGAAGAAGGAGGACAGTGATTTCTTCAACAGCGTCGACTCGACGCATCACTATCATGTCGTGCAGATCGAGGATTTCCTGCAGGCGCTTCAGGAGAAGAGACGTCCTCTCGTGGATGGTTACGACGGAAGAAGGACTGTGGAGCTTATCGAGGCGATCTACCGTTCGACAGAGTCCGGAGAGCCGGTGAAGCTCCCGCTTAAGTGAGGCTTGGTATGAAGATTTCATATAACGAGGCATGTGCAAAGGACTGTTCAACGCTGGAGGAGGATCTCCAGCTGACTGAGAAGGCAGGATTTGACTATATCGAGATACGCATCGATATGCTCAGGAAGTACCTGCTCACCCATACTCTCGATGATCTCAAGGCCTTCTTCGAGAAGAGCAGGATCAGACCGCATGCATTCAATGCCATCTATATCTATCCTGAGTTCCTTTCTGATCATGATGATCCCGTGCGCCGTGATGCACTGCTTGATGAGTTCATTCTCGCTTGTGTGACAGGCAAAGCCATCGGTTCTGAGTACATCATCGTCGTTCCTCCTCTCCAGAGGGATCCGAAGGGCGGCCCGTATGTCGGTGAGTGGGAGGATACGAAGAGGGAGTGCATCAGGATTCTCCGCGACCTCTCTGATTATGCAAGGCCATACGGCATGAAGCTCTGCTTTGAGCTTGTCGGTTTCGAGCGCTCAAGCGTGAGGAGCATCGAGCGCGTCGATGAGATTGTCAGGGCTGTCGACAGGGACAATGTCGGTTTTGTCTTTGATTCATACAACATCTATCTCAATGGCGGCCTCAATGATTTCTCCGCACTGAAGAAAGTGCAGAGCGAGAAGATCTTCGCTGTTCATCTGATGAGCGGAGATGACGTTCCTGCCTCAGAAAGGGGACAGGACAAGAGATGCTTCTGCGGAGAGGGTGTTGTCGATACCGGTTCATTCCTGAAGACGCTCAGGGAAATCGGGTATGACGGAATGGTCTCAGTAGAGACATTCAGGCCTGAATACTGGGCCAAGTCACCTGAATGGGTCATCTCGAAGGCCTATGAGACTACAGCTGAGGCTGTGAGGAAGAGCGAAGCTCTCTGATTGAAAGTGAAAACTTCCCCGGGAATGGGGAGTGGTGTTATGTGCATTGCACAAGGAGGGAATAATGACGCCAGTCGCATTTGTGATAATGCTTGTTATTGCAATAGCATTATTGACGATTATGACGCTGAAGCTGAAGATCCACCCCGTAATGGCGCTGTTCATTACAGCTACATTCTGTGGTCTGGCTTCCGGAAAGGGAATTGTAGGTACGTTCAGTACCATCACATCCTACTTTGGTTCTACGCTTGGCAGTATCGGAATCATGATCATCTTCGGCGCTATGATCGCCGCTGGTATCGCTGATACAGGTGCTGCTACGAGCATGGTCAACTTCTTCATCAAGCTGTTCAAAGGCAAGCATCTTGAGCTCGCTCCGTCACTGACAGGATTCATCATGAGTATCCCTGTCTTCGGCGATATCGCGATCATTCTCAATGCTCCTATCTCAGCCATTCTCGCCAAGAGGAAGAACATGAGCATGACACAGGTCGCACCGTTCGTTAACCTTGGTCTCACGCTCACACACGGCCTTGTTCCGCCTACACCCGGAATCCTCGCGGTATCAGTGCTCCTCGGTGCTGATGTCGGAACTGTCATCCTCTGGGGTCTTGTATGTTCAGTGATTTCTTTCGCAGTCTGCTATTTTGCTCTCAGGCCGCTTTACTCAAAGTGCGAGTACATCGAGCCGCTTGCTTCCTATACAGAGGGAATCGAGCCTGCTGCTGAGAACTGCTCTGTGGAGGAGCTCTACATCAAGGAAACAGAGACACCCGGCGCATTCTCATCATTCCTCCCGCTTCTTCTCCCTGCAATCCTCATTGCTGTGGGATCCATCGGAAAACTTCTGACAGAAGCCGGTACTCCTATCTATAACTTCTTCGACATCATCGGCAACACTGTTCTTGCCCTCTTCCTTGGCATCATCGCTATCGGCGTACTTGTCTTCAAGCGCCGCGACAAGGTCATCGCAAAGGCAAATGCTGACGGTGACGGATGCAAACTTGACAAGAACAGCAGCTGGTTCGAGATTGTCATGAACAACTGGGTAGGCAGAGCTCTCATCATCTCCATCAGTGCTCTCATCATCACTGCTATGGGCGGCGCAATGGGTGGAATCCTCCGCGAGAATGAGGCCATCACCACAATCGGAAATTCGATTGCAGCTTCCAACTTCCCCGGAATCCTCGTTCCGTTCCTCATCGCGGCGATCATGATGACAGTCTGCGGTTCTATGACAACAGCTTCCATGACAGCCGCAGCTCTCATGGTTGACCTCATCCCGCTTCTCGGCCTTACTCCTGTCGCTGCAGCTCTCGCAATCGGCGCTGGTTCAATGGTCGGCTGGCATGTAAACAATTCCGGTTTCTGGATCTTCACATCCCTCTATGGTTTCAATACTGTCCAGGGTCTGAAGTATTTCACGACAACAAACGCAATGGGCGGTATCGTGGCTTTCATTGTGCTTGTCGTCCTCACAATCATCGGCGTCTGCTGATGTATCCGGCTCCGGGAGCATTCCCGGGGCCTTGCCTTCAAGAACATGATCAGAGTATTTCCCAAAAGCAGAAGAGTAGCATATGGTGCGGGCATACCGCTTGCGCTTGTTGCTTTCGCAGTCTCCTATCTTGTCCTCGGACATTTTGTGGATGGTGTTCCAAGCAGGGTGCTGTCTGCAGCCCTTATAGCGGTTGTGGCATTCAGCCTTGTGCTGATGGCGGCCCGTGTGATAGCGGCCTCGGAATATCAGCGTCTGCTGCTTCCTCTCTATGAGAATCTTGATCCTGAGGCCATGCTCACAGCTATTGGGCAGATTCAGAAAGACAAGCTCTCAGCAGGGGAGAGGATCATGTTCTCCGTACACAAGGCCAATGGCCTTCTTTATCTCGGCAGATTCGATGAGGCTGAAGCTGTTCTCAGCTCGGTTACGCCGGACGAGAGGGATCTGAACAACAGATACCTTGTCGAAGGCGGCCTTGCCTCCATCCATCTTTTCTCCGGGGATGCCAAAGGTGTCAGGGAGAGCATGAAGAGGCTCAGCGCGATAACCGGAGCCCAGAAATGCAGCAAGGAGCTCTCGCTCAGGACGAGAAGGGTCATCGGCTACCTGCAGCTCTGCCTTGCCATCAGGATGGGCAGCAATGTTGACATCGAGCCGCTGATGAAGGATTTTGAATCGACGCGCGTTCCTACGCACAAACTTGATGCCGCTTATTATCTTGTGCTCTATTCAAGACGCCATAAGGATGTGAAAGCGGACGAATACATCGCATACATCAGGGAGAAGGGGAGTAAGACTGTCTATCCTTCGCTGATAGCGGATGTATGATGGAGAAATCTTTTTTCTTCCCTTCTATTCCAGAAGCGTGGTGCTAGGAGATTTAGCCTGCCTGAAAATCAGAATTCCCTTGGCAGAGGGCATGACAGAAAACGAGACCAGTTCAAAACCTTCCATTTCCATCAGGTTGTCAGCATTCTCGATGGTTGCGGCCATTTCTTTTGCTCGGTGAGAATAGTTCACAACAACTGTTTTATACATCCTGCTGCCTCCTCATATCAAATCATCGTCCGCGGTCAAGATTCTTCAAAGATCTGACCGATACACTAACACATCATAATTATATCCTTGATGCTTGTCCGCTTTCTATCATGAGCATGTTAATCCTGTATGAAATCCTAGTTACATGAGAAGTTGGAATCATTACAAAAATTGCCCACACCAGAAAAAAACCGTGGGCAAAGCGTGTACAAAATGCCACCTTTAGCATTTATCTAACAGTCTGTATAATAGCTAATTCTTTATATTAATTAACTTTAATTGCATCGAACGGGCACATTTCGTGGCAGCAATAGCAGCATATGCATTTCTTCTTATCGAAAACGACATGGCCATCCTTGATGCTCAGGGCTTTGGCCGGACACACATTGACGCATCTCGAGCATGCCCTGCACTTGGCAGCATCGAACACAGGACGTGGCCTGTCTATGCCATTCCTGCTGAAAATGTTCTTTATAGTCCCGAGCACGAGGGAGCGGAATGTTCCTTTCTTCCCGTCGCCGATACGTCTGTAATCCTTCATGATGAGCCTGTCAGGCTGCAGGAGAGGGAAGGTTGTGTCGGTTATTCCCGGCTGCAGTTTCTCTGCTGTCTCGATCAGGGGAACGCTCGGATACCCCATCATCAGCGCCTCGGCCCTGTCCAGCGCATATGCGTTGCATGATCCCATCATGTATCCCACATGCCTCGGCGTGCCGCTTCCCGGTCCGGGGCCCTCCATGCCTATGACGGCATCGATGAAAGCATAGTTCACATGGCACTCGTCGAAAACCTTCATCAGGAATGCCGCGAATGATTCTGGGGACCTGTATTTGAAATGCAGTGGGCTCTTGTTGAGGCCGGGGATCGTGCCGAACATGTTCTTCACGGCTCCCGTCGCGCTCATAAGCTGATGGGTCTTGAACTTGGCAAATGAGATGACGACATCGGCCTCGTCGAGGGCTGACGCCATCGGGATCCTCGTCCCGTCTATCTCATGTACTCTGTTCTCTTCCCGGAAATCTGAGATTACAGCTCCCTGCCGCTCAGCTGCAGCACCGATCCCGGAGAGCTTCGTGCTGAGTTTCCCCGTCTGTGTGCCGGGGCTGTCGCCGACGATTATCTTTACCGCTCCCATGCTTCTGAGGATCACAAGGAGTGCCTCAAGTGCCCTCGGATCGGTTGTGATTGCTTTCTCCGGAGGGGAATCCGAGAGAATGTTCGGCTTCACAAGCACTGTCTTTCCCCCGACCTGGGGGAACTCCGTATTCGCTATGATACGTCTCAGAGCTGCATCCAGCTCCGCAGCGTCGTATCCGCTGCATTCAGTTATCGCGCATCTTGTCATATTTTCCTCAGCATCGCGGCATACATCGGGCCGCGTCCGCCACTTCTGTCGGGGAGGACTATCATACCATGCTCCCTTTTCTCCCCGCATTCCAGCAGCACTGGAAGCTCCTCAGCTTCTCCCGGATGCTTTTTCATGAAACGGGCTATGATCTCCTCATCCTCCGCCCTGTTCACGGAACACGTGGAGTAAAGCAGTATGCCGCCATTTTTCAGTGCAAGCATCGCGGAAGCAAGCATTGAATACTGCAGTGCCTGCAGTCTCTTCGGCCGCGACGGAGACCACTTGGAAAGGTGCTCCGGACTCTGCAGGACATGGCGCTCAGAGGAGCAGGGAGCATCAAGGAGGACGGCATCATAGGTATCTTTCTCATACAGTCCCCATCTGGAGGCATCATGCCCGGTGATGACGGAGTTCTTCCTCCATTCCTCAGGTACGGAGGCTGCGATGGCTCTTCTCATCCTCTCCCTGCGGTCCGGTGACCTGTCATTGGAGACAAGGCGCCCTGTGCCTTTCAGCTTCAGCAGCAGTACTATCGTCTTTCCTCCCGGGGCAGCGCACATATCGAGGACATCATCGCCCTCCCTGACAGGAAGAAGGGAGGCTGTCTCTATGGAAGCCCTGTCCATATAATATGGTTCGGCAAGCCCGTCCGGCGACGCCTTGTCATCCTCCTCTGAAAGCATTGCCTTCCTGAGGCTCTCCCATCTCTCTCCATACTGCAGGCGATAGAATTCATCGAATGTCTCTTTAGCCATTGAAGAGCCTCATGTATGTGAAGAGAGCACCTATGGCAGCTCCGAGGATGGCTCCTGCTATAACCTGTATGGCGGAGTGTCCTATCATCGTCTTGAATGCGGTGGGAGAGAACGGTCCGTCCTCATGCATGTTCGCAAGTATCTCCGACCACCTGTTCAGAAGCTCCGCCTGCTTTCCCGTCTCATAGCGCACATTCATCGCATCGTTCATGATCACGAGGGCAATGAAGACGCATATTGCAAATGCCGTGCTCGACAGCCCTGCTGACATACCTACCGAGACTGTGAGCGCGGAAGCCGCCGCAGAGTGGGAAGAAGGCATCCCTCCGGTTGTTTTAAGATATCTCCATTCCCAGCCGTTGCCGCAGAGCGCGTTTATTACAGGCTTGAGCGCCTGCGCGGTGACAAATGCCAGAGCGGCCGAGATCAGAGGAACATTCTCCAGAAGCCTGTACATAGAGGAGAGCCTACCATTCTCCATCCGGCGTGGTCAATCTTCTCCTTATTTTCTATAATGCAGAGTCAAGGAGAGCCTATGGGACAGACACAGTGCTACAAGATACTCTCATCGCACTTCGTGAGCGGAGAGCTCCGTCAGGGGGAGAGCATCTCAATAAGGATAGATCAGACGCTTACCCAGGATGCCACGGGAACGATGGCTTATCTTGAATTCGAATCGCTCGGACTTGACAGGGTAAGGAATGAGCTTGCCGTCAGCTATGTTGACCACAATACCGTGCAGGTCGGCTTCGAGAATGCAGATGATCATGAATACCTCAGGACTGTCGCTGACAGGAAGGGCGTGATCTATTCGCGTGCGGGAAACGGAATCTGCCATCAGGTGCATCTTGAGCGTTTCGCGCTTCCGGGAAAGACACTCCTCGGGTCGGATTCCCATACTCCCACAGCGGGAGGTATCGGCTCATTCGCCGCAGGTGCCGGCGGCCTTGATGTCGCGCTTGCCATGGCCGGCGTGCCTTTCTCCATCATCGCACCGCGTGTGATCGAGATCCGCCT
>CASEZU010000013.1 GCA_949292445.1 uncultured Spirochaetales bacterium
CCTGTCTCAACAGGATCAAGATAGTACAACGGATCGAAATCATTCATCTCATGGTATCCATCGTAATATCCTAGAGAGGTACAGGAGGCGAATACGAATAATATACTTATTACCAAGACAAACAGCTTCTTTTTCATATGCTCATGATATCACATGAATTTACGGAGAGCTTTCAATTCATGCTACCATATGCAATATGGCAAATAACTTATCCTATTCGGTAGTTGGACAATTCATGGATGCAGCTGGTGTATTGGGAAACCTGCCTTTTGCATCAATGCAAGCACTGAAAATATGGAAGGATAAACATCCAGCCTTCAAGCTATTCAGAGTATTCTCTAACGTTTCTTTTGCTTGGAGAGGAGAATATCTTCTAGCAGATAACAATCAGCCCATGAAGGGAGATCCCGAATCAAATCTAACCCTCATTATGGCCAAAAACTATAATGACATACTCAATGGCAAGTTCCGTAAGTTCATACACAAGGAAATGAACATGAAGGAAACTGTCCATAGATTCCTAAAGCATCCTGAAGACGCAGATGAGATCACAGCAATACTGAATTCAGAGAATGGAGCTGAATATGCTAAGCGAATAACAGAATATACCGATTCTAGACTCGATAGTGGTTTCTATTCTCTAGATTATGTGGAGCAGTATTTCGATATGGAACGTCAGATTCTGGAGATTGTCGGACAGGATACGTTCAAGGAGATAATCGTTCCAGACTCCGATGCATGCAGAATCATAGATGAAGCGGAACTCAAGGAAATCAAAGAAGACCTGGTGAAGTATCTCTCACCAGTATTCATAGATTTATCCAAGACAAAAACATCAGGCAGGAAACTGGAAAATGTGCAAGGCATCCTGATTGGCACTGCCAATGATGAATACAAAATCATAATCGCCCTGATAGCCGAGGATCTGAAAAGGCCAGAGATTCACACCCTCACTTATTCTCCTCAGAAGTTCATAGATGTACTGCTTGGCAAACGTCCAGAGAATTATAACTGGAATGATACTCTCTATACGGACAGGATGAAGGATTATCACAAGAAGTTATTTGCTGACAGCCTAGCATTCATCATCAAATACAGGTTGATTGAGAAAGCTGATAAACCTGTCATGATGATTGTGACAAAACGTGAAAAACGAGCGACCAGAATTGAGAGAACTGCACCTACAGATAATCTCAATAATCAGCCGTTTTTCATCCATAAGCTTGTCCATCTGACGGCAGAATATAAATATCCTAAATCCAAACGGAAGGTTCCATCCTCCACGTTGAATAAAGAAGGAAAACATCAGGAAACAACACCTGTCAGAGCTCATATAAGGCAGCTGGAAAATGCAGCAGGTGAAATCAGAACCATATATGTCAGATCATATGAACGGAACCAATGGAGGAATGACAGAGTGGTTATCAAAACAGTGAGAAAATAGTAAATCCCATGTTTAACGCGCATGTATAGACACTGCAATTTATCAGTGCTTTTGCATGGTGTAAAGGATTCTCTACACGAGGTGTCGAAAAGAGGAATAGTCTCGGAGGATGGCCTTATCGATATGTTTTATACTGAAATCCAGCTTCCAGATAGTAACAAATTATGAAAATCAAATAGTTTTTAGATTGACTATCCATATAAAAAGCCCCCTGATAGTATTCAAGGAGCTCTAGAGGTGCGAATCGGATTCGAACCGATGAAAAACGGTTTTGCAGACCGTCCCCTTAGGCCACTTGGGTATCGCACCAGTCGGTTTACTTCATGAATCTAGCAGATTTCCAGCATGTTGTCTATCTGTCTGCACTTTGTAGACAATATATCATCAAACAGTAGACAATATATCTACAGAGGAGGCAGCCATGAAGAGAATCCTGACAGCTGTTATTATCGCGGTTGTATTATCAGCATCAATCTATGCAGCTGGAGATTTCGGAAATCTTGGCATAACAGGAGGCTACACCTCCAAGGAAAACACGGCACTTTTCGGCTTCAATGGCACCTACCAGTTCACTGCGGATGTCTCAGATTACGTCGGCATAGGCTTCGGCACACACGCGGACTTCGCATTCGGCCTCAATCATCCAGACAGACTTCCTCTGTTTTTCGGCTGGCTGTTCGGCATGGGGCTGGATCTCTGCTTCAACGACTCAATGGCTCTGAATATCTCAATGGGCCCGGCAATGGTATTGGAGACAGGTGCATACGATGGCTCTGTCGGAATAGGAATCGGGCTCGATGCAGCATTCTCCTGCTACTTCGACCGGCAGCATTCCGTAGGGTTATCAGCAGGAGCGACAATATATCCGCAGTTCGTTGTCATCGATGACAGCAGGGATGATGTCTTCAGCATTGCCGCATTAGGCTACATTGGACTGGCACTGCGTTTTCCGGCTCCGGCATCGCTGCTGGCACTGCCAGCCCTGCCCTATATCATCTACTGAGGATCCTCTCCGGAGAAAACTTTCGCAGCAAGGCCCTTTATCGCTTTGAACTGATGATCCGCAGGCAGCATCGTCCAGCTCTTGGTGCGCTTGAAAACAACGCCCTGATCAGTCAGCTCAGTGGAATAGAAGCCAAGTCCCAGACGGGGATTGTCATAGCTCATGAAGCCGTTTCCGATCAGTATCATCCGCGATTCACCCGGTTCCAGAGATAGATTCCTCGTCCCTTTCGGCCCTGTATTGAACCCAAGCGTGACGGCCCTGATCTCCGGAGTGGCGCCATCGAAAAGCGCCCATGGGGCATCCATTCTTCCCAGATAGTTCTGGGTGATATCCACATTCGGGAACGCAAAAACGCCATCCTCAGCAGAATGCGGAGTGAACATGAAATAAAGCAGCTGGCACTTAGGATTATTGACCGCAGCCCAGGCAAGAGGAACTTTGTCAGGGACCTTTCCTATGAAATAATCATAGGTACCGGTAGGAGGCGGCACATAACCGGCATCGGCATTTCCGCCGCGCACTAGCGGCGCATGCTTCAGTTCATCGAAAAGCATTCCCGGCAGGAAGCGGTTCACGCCAGACTCCCTCCGTGACAGGGCATAAGCGGTCCAGTATTTCGCGTTCGAGGAAATGAGGGAACCGGTTTCCAGAAGAGGAGCAGCTATCATGCTGTGCCATGATGCAGATCCCATCAGAGTCTCCTGACCTGTATTCGTGATCCTTATCGCAGTATAGAGCACAGGATGCCCCGGAAGGAGCATATCGATCTTCTCAAGCCTGTAGCGGTTTCCTTCCTCGCGGCTCTTCATCTCGGAAAGACGCCAAACACCGCCATGATCCTCCTCCGTCCCATAACGCCGGAGAGTCCAGTAGGTATTGACGGAACTGATATGCTCCCCGGATGACGACGGGAACGTGAAATAGCCGCCCCCCGCCTGATAAAGCGCCTCGCTCCCCTGCCACCACTCACTGTTGTCATCCGAGATGACACCGGCGCCGGTACCGCGGAAATACGGCAGGGAAAGGGCATTGATCCTCGCTCCGGAAAGGGTTCTGGACGTCAGCTCAAGGAGAACCTCCCCCTGATCCTCTATCAGGGACGAGAAGATATCATTGGACATATATGTCGCATAACGTCCTTCCCAGAGAGATAGCCTCCTGATATCCATCGCGTCCTCCTGATACCGACAAACGGATCAATCTGATATAGTATGATAAAGCATAATCCAGAGGTTATCCATGATCGAAGCATTGTCGAACAGCATATTCCATCTCTCCACTGACAGCACGAGCTATATAATCCGGATACTGGAAACAGGACACGCCGAACATATCTATTACGGAAAGAAGCTGAGGGATGCCGCAGCATCCGTGGCAGCAATGGGAGAAAAGCGCTATGCACGGCCGGGCATGGGAACATATACCGACAGGGAATTCACGACGCTTGTGCTCGACGATGCGAAACTTGAGTTCTCGGCGGAGGGGCGCGGCGACTACCGCACTCCGCTTGTGGCTGTATCATCGGGAAAGGACGGAGAGAGGACGCTTGACCTCCGCTACGCCGGCAGCAGGATCGAAAAGGGTACGAAGAAGATGCAGAACCTTCCGCTTCCGCAGGCAAAGGATCCGTACGGGGAGGCTGACACACTCGATCTGGTATTCATAGATACTGTCAGGCATATCGAACTCACGCTGACATACACTGTCTTCCCGTCAACAGACACGATAGTCCGCCGGAGCACAGTGAGGAACACATCCGGAGATAAGGTCATCATAAGAGCCCTCGCATCCGCACAGCTGGATTTCAGGGAAACCGGGATGAAAGCAATAACCTTCTCCGGGACATGGGGACGTGAGTTTGAAAGGAATGACACAGAGCTCACGGCAGGAACATTCATATCGGAAAGCCGCCGCATGGCGTCATCTGCGGAGGCGAATCCCGGCTTCTTCCTGATCAGACAGAACGGCTGCAGCTATGCGCTGAACCTCATCTACTCAGGAGCGCACAGAATGAGCGCATCCGTGACGGAACACGGAATGACACATGTGGTGTGGGGAATCAACCCTGACATGTTCTCCTGGGTACTCGAAAGCGGAGAGAGTTTCGAGGCGCCCGAAGCTGTGATGACATTCAGCGAAGAAGGCCCGGAAGCTGCCGGAGACAGGATGAAGAGATTCATATCCTCATCGGTGCTGCGCTCATCATGGAAGGACAGGATGCGTCCCCTGATGCTCGACACATGGGAAGCTCTGCATTTCACGACATCGGAAAGCAGGATAGAAGCCATCACAAAAGGTGCTGCGGCAATGGGCTGCGAGGGCGTGCTCGTGAATGATGGCTGGTTCGGAGCGCGGAACAGCGACAGGACAAGCCTGGGAGACTGGCATGTCAACACGCAGAAGATCCCGTCCGGAATAACTGAACTCGCAGCCTCCGTGCACAGGCTGGGGCTTCTATTCGGCCTCTGGTTCGAACCGGAGGCGGTAAGTGTCAAATCAATGCTCTACAAGGCCCATCCCGAGTGGATAATAGGCAGGGACGGCGAGAAAAACGCTGAGGGAAGGCATGAGGAGATACTGGACATTACCCGCTATGACGTACAGGACTGGATCATATCCACGATAGTCAGGCTGGCTGATCTTGTACATCTGGATTATCTCAGGTGGGATATGAACAGGCATTATTCGGATCTCTATACGCTCACAGGCATCAGGGATTACGGAATGTATGCCCACGAATACGCCTCAGCACTGTACAGAATTCTCTCATCAATCGGAGAGCGATGCCCTGAGATGTATATCGAAACCTCAGCAGGAGGCGGCGCGAGATTCGACCTCGGGATGCTCAGCGTGTCAGCATCAATAACACCGAGCTGCATCTCCGATCCGATTGAAAGAGCGAGAATACTCTCCGCGGCCTCTCTGATGTATCCGCAGTCTGTAATAGGGACAGTTGTCTCTCCATCCCCTAACAGCGCCACAAGAAGGATCGTGGACAGGGAGACAAGATTCAATATCGCAGCTTTCGGCGTCCTCTCCTACTCAATGGATCCGAGCACCTTCTCACGGATGGAGATGAAGGCATTCAGGGAGCAGACTGAGTTCTACAAGACATTCAGGCCGCTTTTAGAGACAGGCAGGTTCAGGGTTGTGGAGAACGGAAACAGGCTGATCTGGACAGTATCCGACGAAGACAGGTCCACGATATTGCTGCTCTATCTGCAGAAGATGATCAGGCCGAACACCACCGCAGAGAGGCTGACAGTGCCGGATGCGAATGAGAACTATACATACCGTGTCTTCTCCAGAAGCCACACAATACCGGAGAAGGAGGCATATGCATACCCTGAGGAATCGGAATGCTACGAGATTCCAGGGGATGCCCTCAGATGGGGAGGCATCTCGATGGTGGAACAGCTGTCGGGAATAGGCCACCACGATGGCATGAGGATGCTCGGCGACTATGCCTCCAGGCTCTACATCATCAGGAGGATCGATAAATGAACAACATAGTCATAGCAGGTGCGGGAACGTTCGGGACAGCAGTTGCTGAACGCCTTGCCTGGAACATAAACAACAGGGTCACACTCCACACGATAGAGACAGACGTGGAGAAGGAGATAAACGAGAAGCACACGAACAGGAAATACTTTCCCACGCGCTTCCTGAACAGGTACCTCTCCGCGACATCGGACTTCTCGGTCTTCAGCGAAGCCGATGTGATCATGCTTGTGATTCCGTCAAAGGCGATCGTGTCCTTTTCCGAGGAGATAAGGAAGAACACGGAGAAAGAACCGCTGATCATAAACCTCGCGAAAGGAATGAGCGATGACGGCGCATTCATCACTGAGAACATACCTTTCATGCGCACGGCAAGCATGAAGGGACCATCATTCGCGATCGAGACGATAAACGGCTTCCCGACATCATTCACATTCGGCGGAAAGCGTGAGGATTATGAGTACTTCAGGAAGCAGGTGCTTCCGGACACCCAGTTCTCACTGGATTATTCCAGCGATGTGAGGGCTGTGGAGCTGATGAGCATCCTGAAGAACATGTATGCCATCGCAATAGGAATCGTCTCAGGAAAATTCAACAGCCCTAATGTCGACTTCCTCGTCTACACGAAAGCAGTCAATGAAATGAGGGGACTGCTGCGGATCTTCGAATGCAGCGAGGATACGATCTTCCGCTACTGCGGCATAGGCGATCTCGGACTCACCGCTCTCAATGATCTCTCGAGGAACAGGACACTCGGCATGCTCATAGGAAAAGGTTTCGGCTATGATCCTGACTCGAAGTCCTCGACAGTCGTTGAAGGACTGAGGACCGTGAAGCTCATCGGCGAGATAACAAGGCAGAAGGGAGTAGCAGAGGACTTCCCGCTGGTGCAGGCACTGTATCGCCTGCTCTACGAAGGCGAGAACCTCAACAGCTACACACTTGCTGTCCTCGGATGACAAAAGAGGCCGGATCACGGCCTCTCCTGATGATCATTCAACAAGACGAAAAACAGCGGAGACCTCGTCGCTGACGGGGATTGTGCCGGAGTAGTATTCCATTCCGCTGCTGCCTGATGCTTCCATTGCATACACCTTTGCCGCCCTATATTCCGGGGCCATGCTGTCCGTGGAGGATATGGAGACCAGATCTCCGAGAATGAAGCCCGAGGCAGTGGCATAAACAGAGGCTTTGTCCACCGCATCATGCACCGCAAGCTCCCTCGCCTTCCTCATCTCGATGCTCTTGTCGCTCTTATCGGCCACTACCGACGATATCTCAATGCCGTCAAGCTCAGAAAGAGCAGAGATCGCCTCTCCGGCTTTTTCCATGTCGCGGAGGATGACACTGACCCGCTGCACGGCGATCTGCCCGTCAGGAACAGCGCTTCCATCCGCATATGAATAGGATGGAGAGACGGAGAAATAGACTGTAGTGACATCCTCAGGGAGCACCCCGTAGTCATCCTTGAGCACAGCAACCGCGTGGTTGATCATTCCCGAAGTGACAGACCGGGCCTCCTCCGTGGTGTGTCCCTTGTAGGTGGAAGTCACAGAGAATGAGATGATGTCCGGCTGGGCCTCGACGACGGCACTCCCCTTCACCGATACTGTAGGCCCGTCAACACTCTGGCAGGAAGCGAGAAGAACTGCTGCAAGCAATGCAAGGATGGCTCTCATGATTATCTCCTGAGCTGGGGATGTGACTCGGCATACCGGAGGAAGAATCCGATTGCCATCATCATTATCCCGTTATCGTAAAGACCTGTTCCCATGTCACGGATCACTTCCTCGACAGGAACCTCTATCACATCTATCGTCTCATTCGGATCAAGCGACTGGCCGGCCTTTTTCTCAAGCCCGGTGACGAGGAAGAAAGACTGCCTGTTCGACATGAAGGCATTGTTGGGGCAGACATTTCCCAGCTCGATGAAGTCCCCGGTCATTCCGGTTTCCTCCATCAGCTCGCGCTTTGCAGCCTCAATGGCTTCCTCCCCTTTCTCCACGAGCCCGGCAGGGAACTCTCTTGTGACAGATTCCGAGCCGTGCCTGAACTGCTCCTCCATGATGAAATAGGGAACGCCGTCTTTCAGGAACCAGGGGATCGCGACTATCCAGTCAGGAGACTCGATCTCGACGAAGCTGCCCTTCCTGCCGTCCTGAGCCTCGCGCTCTGCTGTCAGCACATTGAATATGTGGCAGTCCAGAACCTTTTTCTTGGAAAGCGTCCTCCAGAGAAGGTCATCTCTCATTACTTCTTCCTCGACGGGCAGTTGGACGTGCAGGACGCGCACGCTGATGGTTTGCACGACGGTGTGCCCAAAAACGATGTGTCACGGCTCGTTGAACATGCCGTGCCGTTGTTGATCTCATTGGCTATGGCCTTGAGAGCTTCTGCTGACGGATGGACTCCGGGTTCGGTTATCCACTCCTTGCCTGCATCCTCGGCATCGGGAAGACCGGCTTCCATCGGTATGGCTCCGAGGAACGGGACATGCATGTCCTGGCACATTCTCTTTCCGCCGCCCTTGCCGAAAATCAGAATCTCATGCTGGCAGTACGGGCAGATAAGACCTGACATATTCTCCACGACACCGATGATGGCGACGCCCAGCTTCCTGGAGAAATTGACGGAACGGCGCGCATCGAGAACAGCCACCTCCTGCGGTGTGGTGACAATTATCGAACCTGTGAGTTCAGGAATCGACTGGCAGATGGTAAGCTGCTCATCTCCCGTTCCAGGAGGAGTGTCTATCAGGAGATAGTCCAGTTCTCCCCAGTCCACATCAGACAGGAACTGCCTGATGGCACTGTTCTTGAGGCTTCCGCGCCAGATGACGGGTGCATCGGGGTCCTCAAGAGCGAATGCCAAGGACATGACCTTGAGATTCTCCCTTGGCTGGACGGGAATGAACGTATGCCCGTCCTCGCTCGTAAGCTCGGCATCCTTGCAGCCGAACATCACCGCGACATTCGGTCCGTGCAGGTCCGTATCGAGGACGCCGACGCGGCATCCCATATCCACAAGGGCATTGGCAAGATTGACAGTGACAGTCGTCTTACCCACTCCGCCCTTGCCGCTCATTATCATGATCTTGCGGCCGATCCTGTCCATCCTCTCACGGATGCGGAGGGTCTGCGCTTCATATTCATCCATCTGATTATCAGCCATGGTTTTCACTCCTTTTGTGAATATAGCACAGTACGGGGAAAAAGGCTCCATCGGAAGATGATCAAAGAGACAGTCAATTCACGGCAAAGCCCTTGTATCTGCAGGAACTGAAGATCATCCAGCTGTATTTAGTATTATAAAGAAATATTCACTCCGAAATAACAATATTATTATTGATATGATATCAACAGCAGGCCTTGTTTGTTCCATGCCCCGGCGTCAGGTACATGCAATCTGAAAAACTTCTTTTGACAGCTGCATGTCTGCCAGATATTCCCTTTCACAGGCTCTTCTTCCAGTACAGGTTCCTTTCTCGCGCGCGTATACATTATTGAGTTCTCCCCCCTGCTCTGCCAGAACGCATGAGCCTCATTGGTAAATCCATCGGCAGACAGCATCCCTGTCCATGCTGCCCGACCGGTTTTCTCTCCCCAAAAGCGATGGTCTATTCCTTAAAGGGCCTCGCAATGGGATGTTGAAGTATCTTCCCTATCTCTGGTATATTCTGAAATTGAAACCTAATAAGGTGCAGGAGTGTTATATGTTGACATTGTTGACAAATATGCCAAAAGACGTGCTTGTAGCACAGATTTACGATGGCCTTGTACTCCTGGTGCTCGGAATGGGTACGGTCTTCATCTTCCTTGTCATCCTGATCTTCGCCTCCAAGCTGATGAGCAAGATCATCATGAATATGGAGGGAAACCGCCGGGAGGAGTCCGCATCGGCTGCTCCGGTCCAGGCCGCATCAGTGCAGGTACAGCAGAGAGCTGCAGCAGCTCCCCAGGGAGATGACGCAGCAGTCGCGGCAGCAATCGCAGCTGCATACGACAAATCAAGGAATTAAAAAGGGGTTCAGAGAAAATGAGCAAGAAGAAAGTAGACTTCATGTGTACTGCGTTCCGCGACGGATTCCAGTCTGTCTATGGTGCGCGTGTGTTCACAAAGGACTTCATGCCGGCAGTCGCAGCAGCCCGTGAAGCAGGAATCACACATTTCGAAGCCGGTGGCGGAGCCAGGTTCCAGTCACTCTATTTCTATACGAACGAGGATGCGTTCGAGATGATGGACGAGTTCAGGCGCGTGGCCGGACCGGATGCGAATCTCCAGACCCTTGCCCGCGGCGTCAACGTCGTAGGACTTGATTCACAGCCCAGGGACATCATCAAGCTGCATGCACAGCTTTTCAAGAAGCATGGAATGACAACGATCAGGAACTTCGATGCTCTCAATGATGTCAACAACCTCATCGACAGCGGAAAGGCAATCCACGAGGCGGGCCTCAAGCATGAGGTCACAGTCACGATGATGAGCCTTCCGGAGGGCGTCACAGGCGCTCATACTCCTGATTTCTACGAGAGGATCCTCCGCGAGATCCTCGATGCGAGCATTCCTTTCGACTCTGTCTGCTTCAAGGATGCATCCGGAACATCAACACCGCACAATGTATTCGAGACAGTGAAGAGGGCAAGGAAGCTCCTCGGACCGAATGTGAAGATCGTATTCCACTCCCATGAGACAGCAGGTGTTTCGATTGCCCAGTACATGGCAGCTCTCGATGCCGGCGCTGATGGAATCGATCTCTCGATGACTCCGTGCTCCGGAGGCACATGCCAGCCTGACATCCTCACGATGTGGCACGCATTCAGGGGAACTGACTACACGCTCGATCTCGACATCAACAAGGTCCGCGAGGCTGAGAAGGTATTCGAGCAGTGCATGTCCGACTACTTTCTCCCGCCTGAGGCGACAGCTGTCAATCCTGAGATCCCGTTCTTCCCGCTTCCCGGCGGAGCCCTCACTGCAAACACGCAGATGCTCAGGGACAACGGCCTCATGGACAAGTATCCGCAGATCGTCGAGGCTATGGGCGACACCGTAGCAAAGGGCGGTTTCGGAACATCCGTAACACCTGTCTCACAGTTCTACTTCCAGCAGGCTTTCAACAACGTCATGTTCGGACCTTGGAAGAAGTTCGCAGAGGGATACGGCAAGATGGTCCTCGGCTATTTCGGCAAGACTCCCTGCCCGCCTGATCCGGAAGTCGTGAAGCTCGCTTCCGAGCAGCTCCACCTCGAGCCCACAACAGAGAAGTGCGTCGACATCAACGACCGCGACCCGAAGAAGGGCGTTGCAGCCGCAAAGAAGATGCTTGAGGAGGCCAACCTCCCGATCACAGATGAGAACATCTTCATCGCAGCAGCCTGTAAGGAGAAGGGAATCCTCTATCTCACAGGCAAGGCAAAGGTGAACGGCGTCAGGCTCAAGAGCGAGATGAAGAAGGAAGAGGAAGCCAAGAAGGCTGCCGCAGCTCCGAAGAAGGAAGGCGGAAACGGAAGCTACACAGTATCCGTCAATGGCCGCACCTACGGAGTCCAGCTCCAGAATGGCACGGCAACTGTCAATGGAGTTGCATATCCTTATACAATCTCTGACGGAATCGCAGCACCTGCAGCACAGCAGGCAGCTCCTGCCAAGGCAGCAGCTCCTGTACAGCAGACAGTCGTCACAGGATCCGAGGAAGTCAAGGCTCCGATGCCGGGCCTCGTGCTCCGCGTGAACGTCAAGGTCGGCGACACTGTGAAGAAGGACCAGGTCGTGATGGTCATGGAAGCCATGAAGATGGAGAACGAGATCTACGCTCCGTGCGATGGTGTAGTCTCCTCTATTCCTGTATCCCAGGGCCAGCAGCTCCAGTCCGGTGATCTCCTGATGACTCTCGGCGGTGTCGTATCCGCAGCACCTGCACCTCAGGCCGCACCTGTACAGCCGGCTCCGGCTCCGCAGCCAGAACCCGTTCAGGCAGCTCCTGTCCAGGCAGCGCCGCAGGCTGCACCTGCAGCTCCGGCAGCTGGTACAGAGATCAACGCACCGATGCCGGGCCTCGTGCTCCGCTTCAACGTGAAAGTCGGTGATGCAGTCAAGAAGGATCAGGTTCTGATGGTCATGGAGGCCATGAAGATGGAGAACGAGATCTACTCACCCTGCGACGGCACAGTGCAGCAGATCCTTGTGAACCAGGGCGACCAGCTCCAGTCCGGCGCACCCCTGATGATTATCGGTTAAGAGGATATAGAAGAAAATGGAAGCAATTATAAGTGGATTCCAGCAGCTTATGCTCACCACGGGTATCTATGGCTTTCTCCAGTCAGGCGGCTGGGGAAACGCCGTGATGATCCTTGTGGGATTCCTGCTGCTGTACCTTGGAATCAAGAAGGAGTTCGAACCGCTTCTCCTTGTTCCTATCGCAATGGGATGCATCCTTTCGAACATCCCCTTCGCATACATCGCAGCTGTAGATCCGACCTCGGGAGATGCCGGATTCATCAAGGTGCTCTATGATGCCGGAATCGAGTCGGGCCTCTTCCCGGTTCTGATCTTCATGGGCGTAGGCGCCATGACGGATTTCGGACCGCTCATCGCGAATCCGAAGACTCTCCTCATGGGAGCCGCAGCTCAGCTCGGTATCTTCACAGCTCTCATCGGAGCTCTCCTCCTTTCGTTCCTTCCGGGAATCAACTTCGACCTCAATGTCGCAGCGTCCATCGGAATCATCGGAGGAGCTGACGGTCCTACATCAATCTATGTGACCAGCCGTCTTGCACCGCAGTACCTCGGTTCAATCGCAGTTGCCGCATACTCCTACATGGCCCTTGTTCCTATCATCCAGCCACCTATCATGAGGGCGCTCACTACGAAGAAGGAAAGGCTTATAAGGATGCAGCAGCTCAGGCCGGTATCAAAGACAGAGAAGATCGTGTTCCCGATCATGGTCATCACGGTCTGCGCCATCCTCCTGCCTTCCGCATGCTCCCTCATCGGAGCCCTGATGTTCGGCAACCTTGCCAACGAGTGCGGCGTCATGAAGAGGCTCTCTGACACGATGCAGAACGCGCTCATGAACACAGTCACGATCTTCCTTGGACTCTCCGTCGGATCGAAGATGGCTGCAGAGCAGTTCCTCAACCTCGAGACAATCGGAATCCTCGTGCTCGGAATGATCGCATTCGGATTCGGAACTGCAGGCGGCGTCCTCATCGCGAAGCTCATGAACAAGCTCGACCCGAAGCATCCAGTGAACCCGCTCATCGGCTCTGCCGGTGTCTCGGCTGTTCCTATGGCTGCCCGTGTTTCCAGCAAGGAAGGCCAGAGGGAGGATACACAGAACTTCCTCCTCATGCATGCTATGGGACCGAACGTATCCGGAGTTATCGGCTCTGCTGTTGCGGCAGGTGTCCTCATCTCCGTCGTTCCTACTATGATGGCTGCTCTCTGAGCTTAAATGAAAGATCAGTACAGGACTCCGGAAGGGGTCCTGTTTTTCATTCACTGAACACCGCCATGCTTGTGTTTATTCACAGAAACAGAGCATATGGCTAATATTGTCGCATGATATGGCCTTTTGCAGCCGCCGTGCTGATCATCATGATATACCTCTGGTCCTCATGCCTCCTCTTCTACCGGGAGAGCACGGAGGAACTCCATGCCGATGAATCAAAATGCTTTGATCCCGCCTGCCGGTCGATTGTGATAAAGCAGGGCTCTGACAGAGCTGTGCTGATGATACACGGCTACCCCACAACGCCTGCTATGTACAGCTATGCAGCGGAGAGGATGAAAGAGGCAGGATACGATGTCTATGCCCCATTGATCCCTACATTCGGAGCAGACTGGCATGACTTCCAGAAAACCACATTCTCCTCATGGTACGGATGGATTGAGGAGTACTATGCTGTTCTCAGCAAAGAGTACAGGAAGGTATTCATCATAGGAACCTCGATGGGAGGTGCGATGACCCTGAAGCTGGCGGAGAACCACAGACCTGATGCAGTCGTGACAGTCGGAGCCCCTGTAGTCTACAACTCATTCTTCCGCGATCACATAGTGACATCATGGCCATCCTATTTCGCACGTATCATCGGCCTATTCACCCCTTCGCTCGGCGCCGGCATAGTAACGGAGAAGCCGGACACGAATGACGGCAATGAGGAATGGAAGGGATACAAAGGGCTCTTTCCCAGGCAGGGAGCATCGCTTGTATGGAATCTCCGCACGATAAGAAAAGAACTCGGGAAGATACATTCACCGCTTCTCTCAATACACGACAGAGGCGACAGGACGGTCCCGTTCGCCAATCAGGGCATTATAAGAAAGGAGACGCAGACGGAGGCGCAGTTCATCGAGACGGAGATGGGAAGCGAGTGCCATCACACGCATCATGCGCTCCTGATGTACAGATCAGTGCAGAAAGGCCTGATGGACATGATCGTCTCATTCTTCTCCGACCATTCCCTGTGATATAATACCCGGAGGAGGGGCTTATGCCGGGCAAGAGAGAAGACCATATAACATGGGATGAGTATTTCATGGGAATCGCCGTGCTTTCATCGATGAGATCGAAGGACCCCAACACGCAGGTCGGAGCATGCATCGTATCTCCGGACAGGAAAATCGTAGGGGTCGGCTACAACGGCTTCCCCACTGGATGCTCGGATGATGATCTTCCCTGGGACCGCGAGGGCGAATGGCTGGAGACAAAGTATCCGTATGTCTGCCATGCAGAGCTCAATGCCATCCTCAACTCGACAATCGCGAACCTGAAAGGAGCAACGCTCTATGTGGCTCTCTTCCCATGCAATGAGTGCGCCAAGGCAATAATCCAGTCGGGCATCAGGAAGGTCATCTACCTCTCTGACAAATATGAGACGACGGATTCAACTGTCGCGAGCAAGAAGATGCTCAGGGAGGCCGGGGTTGAGTATGAAATGCTCAGGACGGAGCGGTCTGAGCTCATAATTTCACTGAAAGCCGGGAAATAACTGACAGCCCGCCTTGACGGCCCGCTGTACGGGCATGAGAATATATAAGGATTGGTATCACAGCCAGTGGCTCAGCGGCCAAGCCGAAAAATCTTCGCTGGAGACACTATGACGATTACAGTTAACAACAGAGAATACACCCCCGGAAAGGATACCACTCTGCTAGATTTCCTGAGAAACACCCTGGGCCTTACAGGCACCAAGGACGGCTGCTCAGAAGGCGCATGCGGCGCATGCTCAGTCATCATAGACGGAAAACTGCGCAAGGCATGCACGCAGAAGCTGTCAAAGCTCGACGGAGCCTCTGTCATAACGATAGAAGGCCTTTCAGAGAGGGAAAAGGCTGTGTACACCTATGCGTTCACAGAGGAAGGGGCTGTGCAGTGCGGCTTCTGCACACCCGGCATGATCATGGCAGCAAAAGCCCTGATAGACTCCACCCCCTCCCCCACACGCGACGATGTGAAGAAGGGACTAAGAGGAAACATCTGCCGCTGCACAGGATATGTGAAGATAGAGAACGCGGTGCTGCGTGCTGCTGAGATGCTGCGCACCGGTGCACCTGTTCCTGAGGAGGACAGGAACCCGAGGCTCTCGGGTGACATGGCACGGATAGATGCACATGAGAAGGCCCTCGGAACCGGAATCTACACAGATGATATAAGAATAGACGGCATGCTCCATGCTTCCGCCGTACGTTCTCCTCGTCCCCGGATCAGGCTGAAAGGAATCGACTTTTCCGAAGCGGAGAAGGAAGAAGGATTCGTGGCAGTCATCACGGCAGCGGATGTGCCCAACAACATACACGGACACCTCCTCGCGGACTGGCCTGTCCTCATCGCAGAAGGGCATACAAGCGCCTATATCGGCGATGCGCTCTGCATAGCTGTGGCGGACTCTGAGGAGGCGCTGCAGAGGATCAAGGCAAAGATAAGGATAAGCTATGAGGAGCTGGAAGGCGTCTATACCCCGGAGGAAGCACTTGATGAGAGCATACAGGTCCATGAGGGAAGATCGAACATCATGGATCATGAGCACATATCCAGGGGGAATGCAGAGAAAGCGCTGGGGGAATCCGCTTTTATCGTGGATGAGACATATACAACACCGTTCACCGAGCATGCATTCATGGAACCTGAATGCGCAGTGGCCCTTCCATATGGAGAGGACGGTGTCTTCGTCTACGCATCCGACCAGTCGGTATATGATGACCAGCGGGAAATTGCCAGGATGCTGTCGCTCCCGAAGGAGAAGGTGCGCGTGCAGGCGACTCTCGTCGGAGGCGGCTTCGGCGGCAAGGAGGATATGTCGGTGCAGCATCATGCGGCCCTTGCGGCATACATCCTCAGGCGCCCTGTGAAAGTAAAGCTGACGAGACAGGAAAGCCTCACAGTGCATCCGAAGCGCCATCCGATGAGAATACACATCAGGCTCGGTGCTGATAAATGCGGCATTATCCAGGGCATGAAGGCGGAGATACTCGCCGATACCGGAGCATATGCCTCGCTTGGAGGCCCTGTGCTTCAGAGAGCCTGTACGCACGCTTCAGGCCCGTACAATTTCCAGAACTTCGAAGTTGATGGAAAGGCACTCTATACGAACAATGTCCCTGCAGGTGCATTCAGGGGTTTCGGAGTAACGCAGTCATGCTTTGCGATGGAGTGTGCGATGGACAGGCTGGCAGCTCTTGCCGGCAAGGATCCGTTTGAGATAAGGCTCATCAATGCGCTCCGGCCAGGATGCGTGATGCCGAACGGCCAGATAGCCGGCCCCGATACAGGCATTGTGGAATGTCTCGAAGCTGTGCGAGGCGCCTACTACTCCTCAGAGAGGACAGGAATCGCAGTCGCGATGAAGAACAGCGGTGTAGGCGTAGGTGTTCCCGATGCGGGAAGATGCATACTCTCAGTGGAGAACGGCAGGATACATATACGTTCATCCGCAGCATGCATGGGACAGGGAATCGGGACAGTGATGCTGCAGATAGCAGCGGAAACACTTGGAATGTCACCGGACAGGTTCATCGTCGAACCCCCTGATACCGCACGCACCCCCGACAGCGGCACATCCACAGCTTCAAGGCAGACAGCCTTCACAGGCGAAGCGGTGCGCCTTGCCGCAGAAAAGCTGAAAACAGCCATGGCTGGGAAAGATATATCGGAACTGGAAGGAATGGAGTTCTATGCCCAGTTCGACTTCCCCACTGACCCGATAACAAGCGGCAAGCCGAATCCTGTCTCCCATCTGGCCTACTCCTACTCTGCACAGGTTGCCCAGCTGGATGAGAACGGCCGCGTGGAGAAGATCACGGCAGCGTGCGATGCCGGCACCGTCATAAACAGGAAGGCCATCGAAGGACAGATAGAAGGCGGCGTTCTCATGGGCATGGGATATGCGCTCACGGAGAACTTCATCACGGAAAACGGAGAGGTGAAGTCGAAATACGGCACGCTTGGACTGCTGAGAACTACTGACAGGCCGGAGATAGTCACTCTATCGGTACAGGCTGCAGGGAAGCTCAAGACATCATACGGAGCAAAAGGCGTCGGCGAGCTCTGCACGATCCCGACCGCCCCCGCGATAGCCAATGCCTACAGAAGACTCGACGGCAAGAAGAGGAACTCGCTGCCGCTGGAGGACACCCCGTACAGCAGAAAGAGAAAGAGCTGACATACCATCCTCTGGAACAAAAGGTGGACGAGGATTATATTCTCCTCATGGACGTCTTCGAGCATTTCAGGAATCTTGTGGCAATACCATCCCCCTCTTGGAAAGAGGATGGCGTCAGTTCGTACATCATCATGAAGATGACGGAATACGGCTATTTCTTCAAGGATGACGTGAGAGGGAACCTCCTTTTCTGGAGGAAACCGACAGGCACGAAGACCATGATGGTCTGCCATATGGATACGGTGGAGAGAGCCGTCAATGCCCATATGCTTGAAAATGATGAGTATTTCTACACCGACGGGCATACGGCGCTCGGAGCGGATGACAAGGCAGCTCTCGCCGCAGTCCTTACGGCAGCTGAGAGAGGGCCTGATGCGCTTTTCCTCTTCACCCGTGCGGAAGAACTCGGGCTCCAGGGCTCTGCGAAGCTGACAAAGGAGTTCTTCGAGCCGTTCAATATAAAAGCCGCCTACATCCTCGATGCGGCAGGCTCTGTCGGCATGTGCATCTCCTCCGCCCCCGGGAAGAACAGGATCGAGATAACGATGCTCGGCAGGACAGCTCATGCCGGATTCTCCCCGGAGAAAGGCATCAATGCGATAAAAGCAGCTGCGGCTGCGATAGCCCTATCCCCATCAGGCCGCATAGATGAGGAGACAACCTGCAATGTGGGATCATTCCTTGCTCCCGGATCAACAAACATCGTCCCTGACAGGGCGACATATATCTACGAGGTGAGATCGCTCTCCGACGAGAAGCGGAAGAACATCTCCGATGAGATCATAAATAATGCCCACAAAGCGGCAGAGGAGATGGGAGCCGAATGCCGGACGGAGCTGTATGATCTCTACTCCCCATATATCCTCAGCGAGGCAGACCCCGCCCTGACCCATGCGATGGAAGCTGCGGCTGCGATAGGGCGCGAAGCGCTAACAAGGCCGACTTCCGGCGGAAGCGATGCGAATAATCTGCGCAGGCTCGGCCTCGATGCCGTGACGCTTTCAATCGGCTACGAGAACGCCCACAGCGTCAATGAGAGGATCGCAAAGAGCGAGATGGAGGCTCTGGTGGAGTTCATCGCTGAGCTTGTCTGAGCTCCTCGGAAGCAGCTTCAATCGCCTCCCAGACAGCAGGAATCAGCATTGTACGGAAACGGGAACTCTCATCCGCCAGCTTCTGCGCCAGTTTCGCCTCAGAGCGAGGCCTGTCCTTGGCCAGCTCCGGTATGAGATGCTTGTTCATCACCCTGGCAGCAGGCACATTGAAGCGCCTCGCGATCCTGTCCCTGGCTATGTAGATATGACGGGCATAGGCGCGTTCCTCAGGGCTCATCCGCTTCCAGCCGCCGACCCTGGTCCAGCCGGGAAGAGGCTTCTTCACTGCTGTGGCTTTCTTCATGGCCGCGGCTGCCTGCTTCTCAAGTCCCTTCTCCTTCACAGCTGAGGAAAGGACATCCTCAAGCTCCAGAAGATGTGCCACATCCTCCAGCGCATAGGTTATCTGCTCATCAGGAAGCGGGCGTTTCAACCAATTCGCCTGCTGGTTCTTCTTCTTGTTGATCATGGTTTCCATGCCAAGATACTCAGCCTCAAGCGCCTTGAGATTCCCCTGGAACCCCAGCGTTTCCGCCATCACCCTGACATCCGAGATATTGCTGATCGTCAGACCATATGCCTTATACACAAGCGCCGCATCGGACTGACAGTCAAACCAGACCTTCCTCACAGGCGATGAGAAGAACGATTCAAGCCCTTTTGCTGTGACAGCGGAAGACCGCGGATCAATGATGTAGAAAGACGCACCATCGAAGATCTGCACAAGGCAGAGATGCTCGCCATAGATGTGGAGATTGAACTCCCCCTCAAAATCCACGGCAATACGCTCTTTACAGGAGAAGCTGCGAACTGCCTCTTCAATCTTCCCGTCAGTGTCGAGATAAGCATAATCCATATGAAGAATCTAATGTTTATCAGCCTTTGAGCACAAGGGCATCCTTCTCATGGAAGGAAATGCCGTAGCGGATGATATTCCGGTACCCTGCAAGATCCCGGCCATACTGTTTTGTATCAATCTGGCTCAGTGCTGCAGACGCACAATCACGCATATCACCCCCGGAAGAGGCCCTCTTCAGTTCAAATACCGCAGCCCTCCTGTTATCAGGATCAAGAAGAATTATATCCGGCCGGCCTCTCCCTGACTCTGCATTTGATTTCACCAGATATGACGATGAAGCAAGCAAACCGGCAAGGAAAGCATGATAATACATCTCGCTGTAATCATAATAACTGATGGTTCCGAAAAGATAATCAGAGATTATTCTGGACAGTGTCTCCGCCTCCCCTTTCCAGAGAGCATCGAACAAGGGCTTTGTGTTTCCAGACCGCACCTTTTCCAAGAACCAGCTGTTTACCGTCGTTATGAAAAGATATCGTATCTCCTCATTGGGTATACGGAGATAGGTCATCCCGTTCGGATCATAAATTCCGGAAAGTGTGAGATACCCCGTCTCAAACATAAGGCTCCATATACTGTCCTTGTCGGTACAGGGGCTGCCATATGTAAGTTCTTCTGTAATTGCGACAGGAATGGCCTCTCCCTCTATAAGAGCAGTATAATCGCCAGAGACAGAAGACTCTGACTCATCTATCATTCTTCTTATGATTTCATTGCCGCTTGAGTTGGACCAGTAATTCTCCGGCAAGGCATTATGATCTGCCATAAGCGCATCTGCATATCTTATGACATCCCATACGGAATACAGTCTTTCATTACCTACTCTGTATCCATCATACCACTTTCTGATGATACCGGCTTTATCGCTAAGGCCGGCATCAGAGAGCAGCTTTTCCACTTCATTCTCAGTGAAACCAAAGGTCTCTGCGAACTTTGCACTGGTCAATGAATATACCGCGAGATTGTTGAGACCAGTATATACACTCTCCTTGGACACACGCAGGCAGCCTGTAAGAATCCCTTTTTCAAGATATTCATTATCCTTCAGTGTTGAGGAGAACATGCTGCGTATGACATCCAGCATATCCCGGTAATAGTTATTGGAAGCCGCCTTATCCAGAGGAACATCATACTCGTCAATGAGAACGATGACTCGCCTGCCATAATACCTTGAGACAAGTTTTGTCAGAACACTGAGAGAAAGCCGTATTTCATCAAGAGACATCTTTCCAGACAAGACATTCCTGAATAATTCTCCGTTCCCGCCAGGAGTTCCATCATCAATGAAACTGTAGCCGGAGAACAGTTCAGTCAGAGACTCCTTCAAAGAAGAAAGGGCCGAACTGAAAGTAAGTCCGGCAACATCTTTGAGGGACAGATGTATTACGGGATACCTGTTCATCCACTTTTCGACAACATCCGGCTCATTCATAACTGCAAGACCTTCGAACAGATTCCTGCTGTTCTCACGGATATCAAAAAAGGACTTGAGCATTGTAAGGAATGTCGTTTTTCCAAACCGGCGGGGCCTTGTGAACAGGATGGTGCGTCCGCTGTCATTTATGAGCTTGCTTATCGCCTCTGTTTTATCCACATAATACAGGCCCTTTTCTCTTATGTATCTGAAATCAGCAGATCCAACAGGAAGCAGTAAACTCATATTATCCTCCGTTATCATTATACCGGATTTTATTTCAGGAAGGACAAGAGGCGGAACTAAATCACTCAGCGGTTATCTGAACTGTGACATCTCCTTTATACTGCCCCTCCATAGCAGTTGAAGGAATATCAAGGCTGAGATGGATATCAGCCCTGCCCGATATCCCTGTCGTGGAATCAACCTGCGTGCCCGGAAGGATATAAACCGTACCAGGGGCTGAACACAAAAGACTCTCCGCTGCCTCAGCCCCATCAGAGGTTTCACTCACTCTCCAGGCATCATAATTCAGGCCAGCGATCGCACTGTCAACGGTATGATGCAGCATATACTCCGGATGATCAGAAGAGAATGTCATGCTGATACTCACATTCCCTGTGTAATAAATCTGCCAGACGAAACTGAAATAAGCATCCGAATGCCCTGACGAAGGAAGCGTGAAGACGATATTGTCATCTTTTCTGTTCTCGGAACCATAATCCGCAAAGTAATAATCAGTAACGCCGGGCTTGTTGAGCTTCAGGAAAAAGGAAGTCTGATCCACAACTTCCTCAGCACCGAAAACAGAGGCACTGAACATCAGCAGTGAAATGAGAGAAAACAGCTTTCGGAACATCATTTCACCTCCAGTGTGACAGAGAACACACCTGTATACTGCTGAGCTGGATTGACAGCACCTGTCGGGATAGTGAATTCCAGCGGGATATTATAAACCCGCGGTTCCGTGTATGACGCCCCGTTCTCATCCTCGAGAGTACCGCCGCTGCCGGTAAAAAGTGATTTGGACCAGCTGTCAACATTGGTGTAAGCAAGCCCGTTGCTGAGCGGCTCACTTGCGGAAACATAAATACGCACAGGATTCACAGAAAACACCTGCGCATAAAGATAGAACTGATCCGTCGTATAACGGTCAAACGTATCGGTGTCCACAACGAATTCAATATTGCTCAGATTGACAGACGGATCAGGCTCGATCGTACTGGTGATGCGTTCCCTCGAGAACCCGATATTGCAGACCCTGTCATAGGTGAACTCAACATCCTTGGAAAGCTCGGCACTGGCGAAAGACAGAGGCTCTCCCACCACGCCGTACATGCAGAGTAGCATGAACATGATAATCAGGCTATATCCACGTCTCATTTCGTCTCCACCTTCACATATAACTGCGATCTGTATGTATCCAGATGATAATCACCGAATGAATCAGCCTCTATCACAGCACCGATGGTAAGCCTCTGACTTCCTATGTCATTCCCGGTTATTGATGCAACCGGAGCAGAATATTCCCCATACTTCCCATCAATGATAATGCTCTCCGCAGGAAGTGCAGATATTTCACCTGAATTATATTCCGCGACTTTCCAGTCAATGGAGCGGTCACTGTCTCCAGAAGCGATAAGAGGGCCATTAGCCATGAGAGAAACTTCAAAGCTGTCTGTTGTGACAGCCTTCCAGTACACCCAGATGTTATCAAAACGGCCCTCTATATACTGGCCTCTATCAGCTGAATTGAGATCAACGACGACATCGGAAACCACGGAAGAAACATCATTTATCTCCGAACCGGAAAAACCAACCTCAAAGCTCTCCGTTGTCTGCGGGTTCAGACTTAGATTAACAGAAGCAGAATAAGAGGCCGCCATAAGAAATGATGAGCAGGAAAGCATCAAAAGAAACAATACAGTGATTTTCTTCAGCATAACCTCTCCTATTCAGTCTCCATTATGAGCCGCAGTGTCGCAGAATACTCTCCGGGCCTGAGATCAAGAATGCTTTCCGTCTCTATCTGCAGCGGATAGAGCTCATCACTCTCTATGCCGTTTGCAGGTAGATGGCTGTAGATGATATCAGTCTTTCCATCGATATCATCCTCTCCTACTGCAATCTCAACCCGTTCATTGGAAGCAGGTTCTCCGACAATGCATTTCCATCCGAGAATCTCCTTGCCTGTCTCAGCCGGACTTGCAGCTGAAACAAGGGAAAACGGCCCGTTGGCCTCAAGAGAGACATTGATGATATCAAGAGAACGGATGTTGATAGCAACGAAAGCAGAGGCTGAAGCAATCATGGATGAATCCTCCGGCTCAACAATTAAAGACTGAATATCATTGCCTTCCGCATCCCTGAATTTGGCACTTTCTGTTGCTGTTATCTCCACAGAAGAGAGATTCCAGGCAACATTTATGCTTGCCTCCGCATTCCGGGGCTCTACAGCATGCACTAAGCTCAAAAGCATCAGAGATAGCAATATAATCAGAACCGTTCTTTTCATAACATCAATCCAGAGCCGCCGCCCCGAAGGGCGGCAGCATAGAAATTACTCTGCAGCAGCGACTGTGACAGTGATGGTTCCCGTGAACGAAGTGCTAGTGTAAACATTTTCGTTTCCAAAAGTGAGACCATCAGTGACAATTGTGAGCGGAGCAGCTCCAAACTGAGCTGCGGTATCTGCACCTTCCGTTGTTTTAAGTTCAACAGCTGAAGATCCCGAAAGAGGCTTATCTTCAGAATCCACAAATGCCGATACATTCCAGCTGAGAGTTTCATCGCCCTGATCACCAGTCATATTATCGGACTTGGCAAGTGAAACCGTTATATCCGCACCCTTTGCCTTCCAATAGACAAATGCGTCATTGCCGGCATTTCCAATCTCGCCATTGCCTTTTTCTGTTGCAATTGTGAGCTTTGTAAGCGGTGTGACTTCCTGCTCAAAAGTAGTAACATTCTCTCCGGAGAATCCGATCTCAAAGTAATTCTGCATGTTTTCATCAACCTGCAGAGTAACCTTGAGCTCTGCACCCTCGGCAATCTCAGAAACCTCTCTTCCTGCAATGAATCCTGCATCTGCTGCAAAGACCATTCCTGTTGCGATAGCCATAATGGCTAATACCGATAAAACCTTTCTCATAACATTCCCTCCTCTTATTCGATTGAAATGTCTAATCTGAGTTCGCCTGTATATATTCCGGGAATAACATCCCCGCTGTTCAGGTTTTCCGTGTTTATAAACAGCTCTGTACTGCCTATGTTCTTTGCTCTTCCTCTGGTTTCGTGACGCACCACAGCAAGCGAAGTGTCAGATGCTGTGCTGTCTATCCTCTCTGTCCCATCGGAATACCCCACAGACCATTCAAGTTCTCCGCCCTCTCCGCGAAGGGCTGCCGGGATAGAAATGGATGCCGTGATATTGCTCCCGGAAAGTATCTTCCAGTAGATGTAGATACTCTCCTCCGGCAATGCAAAACTGGAACCTTCATCTATAACGAGAATCTCCTCCGTCCCTCCGAGGCTGATGACCGTATCAGAAAGCTCATTGATCTCATTGCGGGAGAATCCGATATCAACAAGGTCTAAATCTCTCAGATTCAGGCGGACAGTAAGGGACTCAGAAAGATGATCATCAAGAGCCTCACTGACCTGTACTGCACTGTGCAGCTGGAAAATTGAAATCAGCAGCAGTAAAATGGCAAGCAGCTTTCTCATGACGCACTCTCCAGTCCAAGATGGAGTTCCATGCTGTAATCACCGGGAACGGTATCCAGCGGAGTTTCCCACGAAATGAACATGGTAGCAACCTTCTCCCCTCTTCTTGCCCCTGCTGCAGGAACATGGATATTCACATGCCCATCTTTCGTACTGTTCGAGTAGATTCCGTTCTTTCCGAAAAACTCCTCAAAACTGACAGCAACAGGAATTGAGAACGTAGTATCGTCATCTGAGACCCATCCGGCAGAATGAGTGTTCAGCGATACCGAATAAGGTTCTGCAGAGTTGCCGTAATAAAGCAGGTCAATTTCCAGCACTGGTTCTTCTGAAGAAAGCACCATCCCGCTGATAGCCTCTCCGGTGACAAGATCACCATTCTCAAGCTCGAACACCAGCTTATCCAGCCTCATCGCATTCTCAGGGAAAACAACACCATGATCCTCCGGTATCTCAGCCCGGAAATAGACTGTTTCCGTATGCAATGCAGAAAGAGACAGCACAGGAATCAGCAAGAAGGAAATAATGGAAAGCACTCTTCTCATCACGTTCCCTCCGAAACAATATGTACATAAACTTCTTCGAGATAACGGCCCGGTAGCATAACGGAAGGAGGTGTGTCCACGACAACACTTACAATGCCTTCGTATTCTGAATAACCTGAATCAACTTTGATTATGTCACCACGATTGTC
>CASEZU010000014.1 GCA_949292445.1 uncultured Spirochaetales bacterium
TCCGTTTATGGCGGCTGTTCCCGTGATCACAGATTCCTTTTCTCCGCTCTGGGCCCTTGCTTTCTCCAGCTTCTTGGCGTAGCCGGGGAAGGCTAGGGGATCGTCTGTCTCGATTTCTCCGAAGAGCTCCTTGAAAGAACCTTCGTCCGTGAGCATTCCGATCCTCTTCCTGGCCTCGATGCGGAAATGATGGCCGCAGGAACATACCCAGTCCTGGCTCTCGAGCGTGCTCTCGACCAGAGTCCTGTGGCAGTTCGGGCAGGTGTATTCGGTCTCTCCTGCAGGAGGTTCCGCGCTTCTGCCCTGTTTTTCAAGCTCGTTCTGCGGCTTATGCAGGAATTTCAGGATTCCCATCACTTTCCTTCCATGAATCCGGTGTCATACCGGCCTGATTCGAATCGCGGATCGCTTATTATTCCCAGCTCTTCCTCGATGTTCGTCTTTATTCCGTCTATCAGCAGCTCGCAGAGGTAGGCTTTCATCTTCCTGATGGCTTCCTCCCTTGATCCGGTGAAGACAATGAGCTTGCCGACAAGCGAATCGTAGTATGGCGGCACAATCGTCCCCGGCTCGAGATAAGTGTCGAACCTCACGAACGGCCCTCCCGGAATGTGAATGGCTCTTATCATGCCGGGGGTAAGTGCGTTGATCCTGCACTCGATCGCGGACCCCGAGAGCCTGATGTCGTTCCTGGTGAACGGTATTTCCACACCTGCGGCTATTCTTATCTGCCATTTAACGAGGTCCACGCCAGTGAGTATCTCCGTCACTCCGTGCTCCACCTGCAGGCGGACGTTCATCTCCATGAACCAGAAATTGCCATCCCTGTCCATCAGGAACTCAAGCGTGCCGGCTCCCGTATAGCCGATTTTCCTTATCGCGCTCTCGACATTGTCCATCAGGCGGTCCCTCATTTCCTTGGAGACTGCCGGCGAAGGGGATTCCTCTACCAGCTTCTGATGGTGGCGCTGGATCGAGCAGTCGCGTTCGCCGAGCGCAACAGCATTGCCGTGCTCATCTGCCAGCACCTGCACCTCTATATGGCGCGCCGGCGTGATGCATTTCTCGAGATATACTCCGCCGTCGCCGAATGCCGCGAGGCTCTCCGCGACAGCCAGCGGGTAGGCTTCCTTGAGCTCTTCAGGGGAGTAGGCGGGTCTGATGCCGCGGCCGCCTCCGCCTGATCTTGCCTTGAGCATCACTGGGTAGCCGAAACCTGCCGCAGCGCTGAGCGCTTCCTCAACCGAGCTGAGGGCATCGGTGCCGGGAATCACGCTGAGTCCCGCCTCGCTGGCGATCTTCTTTATTCTGGATTTGTCGCTGAGGCGGTCCATCTCCTCCGCGGAAGGGCCTATGAATGCGATTCCGTTCTTCCTGCAGAGCGCAGCGAAATCTGCGTTCTCGGAGAGAAACCCGTATCCCGGGTGAATGGCAGAAGCCTTTGTGGCCAGCGCTGCGCTGACGATTCTCTCCATATTGAGGTAGCTCTCAGCAGCGGGTGCAGGGCCTATGCAGATGCTTTCATCGGCCAGAGCCGTGTGGAGGGCATCCCTGTCAGCTTCTGAGAAGACCGCGACAGTCCTGATGCCCATCTCCTTGCAGGCCCTTATGATTCTTACGGCTATCTCTCCGCGGTTCGCGATCAGGATTTTGGAGAACATACCACATTCTCCTTGTCCGTGATGCAGAACGAGAACGATGCCGAGATGCACTGCTTGCCGTCAACAAAACCTTCTCCTTCCCCGAAGTAGAACGGTCCCATTGAACGGGTGATCCTGCATTTCGTCTCGAATGTGTCACCAGGCCTTACCGGAGCCTTGAAGCGTACCTTGTCCAGTCCGGCATATACCGGCAGCTTGTCACTTCCGATAGTCCCGTCAAGCAGTATGCATGCGGACTGCGCGAGAATCTCGCAGAGGATGACTCCCGGGACAATGGGGGCTGACGGGAAGTGCCCGTCGAGGAAGAACTCGGTTCCTTTGACAGTATACTTTCCATGTGCCTCATCCCCGACTTTCTCCACCTCATCAAGAAGCAGCATGCTGTTCCTGTGGGGAAGTATGTTCATGATTCCTTCTCTGTTCATCATGCCCTCCCGATCCTGAAGAGCGGTGCACCGTACTCCACGATCCTGCCATTGGCAGCATAGATCTCAAGCACTGTGCCGCTCTCCTCAGCGGATATCTCATTCATCAGCTTCATCGCCTCTATGAGGCAGAGCGTGTCGCCCTTCCTCACTTTGCTGCCGACCTTAACAAAAGGCTCGGCGTTCTCAGCCGGAGCTGCATAGAAGACTCCGACCATCGGCGATGTGATGACTGTGCCGTCCTCTGCCTTTGCCTCAGCCGCGGCTGTTTCCTTTCCTTCCGGTATGACATATGTCTCAGGGGCAGAGGCTGCGGCCTTGCCGCCGCGCTCAAGACGCAGCTCATAGCCGTCCTCCCTGACCTCAAGCCCGGTGAGATCGAGCTCCTTCATAAGCCCTGCGTATTTCCTGATAGCTTCTTCTCTCATCAGACCCTCCTGAATGCAAGGCAGGCATTGTGGCCGCCGAATCCGAGCGAGTTGGAGAGCGCGATGTCGATCTTCTTCTCCCTTGCAGTGTTGGGCACATAGTCGAGATCACACTCCGGATCTGGTTCGAGGAGATTGATCGTCGGAGGGATGATTCCTGTCTCGATTGCCTTGAGGCATGCGATGGCCTCGATCGCGCCTGCTGCTCCCAGCATGTGGCCCGTCATTGACTTCGTGGAGCTTATGACAGCCTTTCTGGCATCCTCCTCTCCGAGTGCGGCCTTGATGGCGATTGTCTCCCCCTTGTCGTTGAGTGGGGTGCCTGTTCCGTGAGCGTTGATGTAAACGCTCTCTCCGGCCTTGTAGCCGCCTTCCTTCATCGCTTCGAGCATGGCCCTTCTGCCGCCGTCGGCATCGGGGCGCGGAGCTGTGATGTGGTATGCATCGCATGTCGAGCCGTAGCCCACGATCTCTCCGTAGATCTTCGCTCCTCTCTTCACTGCGTGCTCATACTCCTCGATGACAAGGGCCGCTGCACCTTCGCCGATGACGAATCCTGCCCTGCGCCTGTCGAATGGAAGCGAGGCAGCATTGGGGTCCGTGGCTGTGGAAAGCGCCTGCATGTTGACGAAGCCGGCGACGCCGGGCTCGGAGATAGCAGCCTCTGAGCCGCCTGTGATCACGGCATCAGCATAACCGTGGCGTACCATGCGGAGAGCTTCTCCAATTGCATTCGAGCCTGAAGCGCAGGCTGTGACTGCGGGAAGCGCCGCATTCTGGCAGTTGAAGCGGATCGCGATCATTCCGGCGGCCATGTTGGCGATCATCATGGGGACGAAGAATGGAGAGACCCTTCCCGGCCCTCTCTGCAGCAGCTTGTTGTGCTCCGCCGTGAATGTCTGTATGCCGCCGATACCGCTGCCGAAATAGACTCCGATCCTCTCCGGAGGAAGCGTCCCGATGATTCCGCTCTCCTCAACAGCCTGCACCGCAGAAGCGATAGCGAACTGAGCGAACCTGTCGGAGCGCAGTGTGTCCGATTTCTCCATCCAGTCGCGTGCATTGAAGTCCTTGACCTCCGCATCGAGCTTTGCCTTGTAATCCGTTGTATCGAAGTAGGTGATCGGGCCGATTCCGCAGCGTCCGTTTATCATGCTGTCCCATGCGGCCTCAACGCTGTTTCCGATTGGTGTTATTGCGCCGAGTCCTGTGACTACGACTCTTCTGTATTCGCTCATATCTTTATTACTCCTGTCTCACATTGCTATTCCGCCGTCGACCCTGAGCACCTCGCCTGTGATGTAAGGGGAGGAGAGGAGGAAAACGACCGCGGAAGCCACATCAGATACATCTCCCATCCTTCCGAGAGGAATGGTCCTGAGAAGCTCTGAGTTGTCCTCTGTGATGTTCTTTGTCATATCCGTGCGGATGAAGCCTGGGGCCACTGCGTTGCATGTGATTCCCTTGGGGGCGAGCTCGCGTGCCGTGGACTTTGTAAGTCCCACGATTCCCGCCTTGGAAGCGGAGTAGTTGGCCTGGCCGGCATTTCCCATCAGGCCGGATACGGAGCTGATGTTGACGATCCTTCCGCCTTTGTTCCTGATGAAGAGCCCCGCTGTATGGCGGATCATGTTGAAAGCGCCCTTGAGGTTGACGTTGAGGACATTGTCCCAGTCCTCTTCCTTCATGAACGCGATCAGTCCGTCGCGTGTGATTCCCGCATTGTTCACGAGGGCCTCGATGCTGCTGCCGAAATCCTTCCTGATCTCAGCCACAGCTGCCTTCGTATCCTCGAATGAGGCCACATTGCATACATATGCCTTTGCCTTAACGCCCTTGGCCTCGCAGTCCCTTACAGTTTCTGCCGCCTCGTTCTCGTCTCCGACGTAAACTATTGCTATATCATATCCGAGGGCGGCGAGGCGGAGTGCTACCTCCCTGCCGATGCCCCTCGATCCTCCTGTGACTATTGCTGTCTTACCCTCAGCCATTGCAGACCTCCGAAACGATCTTCGCGATGCTGGCAGCATCGGAGATGTTGTATGTCCTGACATTCCTGTCTATTCTTCTGATCAATCCCGTAAGCGTTGATCCCGGTCCCACTTCAATGAATGTGCCGATTCCTGATGCGATCATGTTCTCAACGATCGTCACCCATCTGACAGGAGACTCGATCTGCTTCGAGAGCAGGGGCCTTGGATCACCCTCATATTCCTTCCCGGTCACATTGGAATAAATCGCCATTGCAGGCTTTCCGAAACTGTAACCTTCCAGCTCGGATGCGAATGCCTCCGCAGCCTCATGCATGAAGGGTGAGTGGAAACCGCCTGCGACATTGAGCCGCATCGTCCTTCCGCCTTCCTCCTTCACTTTCGCCTCGAAATCCCCGATTGACCCGGCCGCCGCTGATACGACAACCTGTCCTGGGGAGTTGTAGTTCACCGGATAGACCTGTGGAAAGAGCGAGGCAAGCTCCTCCACTTTCTCGTCAGAGAGCTTGAGGACTGCATCCATCACTGCCGGATGCCTTTCAGCTTCCTTCTGCATCAGCTCAGCCCTCCTGGTGACGATCCTGAAACCGTCAGCAGCGCTGACAATGCCCGATGCTGCAAGCGCCGCTATCTCGCCGAGGGAGAATCCCGCGACGGCATCGGCCTTTATTCCGGCTTCATTGAGCGCAGCAGCAGCTGCCATCTCCGTGAGATACATGCAGGGCTGCGTGTTCTCAGTCCTCCTGAGATCCTCCTCGCTGCCCTCAAAGCACATCGCGAGCGTTCCCGGCCTGATGGCATCAAGCTCATCGGAGAGAGCGGCCGCCGCTTTCGAGGATTCGTAGAGTGCCTTGCCCATGCCTGGTGTCTGTGCCCCCTGGCCTGAGAAAACGAATGCTACTTTACCCATTTCATCGCTCCTCTCAGTACAGGCTCCGCCCCTTCGATGACTTCCCTGACGATCTCAGCAGCAGGCTGCACCTTGTTCACCATTGCCGCAATCTGTCCTGCCAGGAAGCAGCCATTCTGCAGGTCACCATCCTTAACGGCCTTTCTGAGGGCTCCGACACCGAGTGCCTCGAGCTCATCATCAGCCATTCCTCCGAACTCGGCCTTCGCATATTCGCGTGCGAAATTCGTCCTGAGGGAGCGGACCGGATGTCCGAGCTTCTTGCCTGTGACCATCGTGCAGAGGTCTCCGGCCTTGATGATCTTCTCCTTGTAGACGGAGCTGATGGAGCATTCCTCAGCGCTGAGGAACCTCGTTCCCATCTGCACTCCGACAGCACCGAGCATGAAAGCTGCTGCGACGCCGCGTCCGTCCGCGATTCCTCCGGCTGCGATGACTGGAAGATCTGTCGCATCCACTACAAGCGGAACAAGAACCATTGTCGTGAGCTCTCCGACATGCCCCCCGCTCTCTCCGCCTTCAGCGATGAGCGCAGATGCTCCGAGGCGTGTCATCAGCTTTGCCATAGCCACGGAAGCCACAACAGGTATCACCTTGATGCCGGCCTCCTTCCACGTCTCCATGTACTTCGAGGGGTTTCCGGCTCCTGTCGTCACGACAGCCACCTTCTCCTCAGCCGCAACGGCTGCAACCTCGTCGGCATAAGGGCTCATCAGCATGATGTTCACGCCGAACGGCTTGTCCGTGAGGGACCTGGCTGTTCTTATCTCGTTCCTGACATAATCTGCGGGGGCGTTGCCTGCCGCAATAATGCCAAGGCCGCCTCCATTGGAGACGGCTGCTGCGAGACGACCATCAGCTATCCAGGCCATGCCTCCCTGGAACACCGGGTACTTGATACCCAGCATCGAGCATATCGGGGTCTCAATCATCGATCAGTTCTCCTTGCTCTGGATGAAGGAAACGAGATCACCGACAGTCTCGATCTTCTTGTCAAGCTCAATCGAGATTCCCAGCTTGTCCTCGAGCTCCATGAGAAGCTCGACTGTATCGAGTGAGTCGATTCCGAGATCGCGGAATGTGCTCTCCATCTTGACGTCGTCTGCGTTGCAGTCTGTTCTCTCTGCAACTGTCTCTGCAATTGCCTTGAAGATTTCCTGTTCTGTCATAATAGAACTCCTTTAGCTGAATGCTGTTAATACGATTTGACAAAATCCGGGTTTTTGTCAAGAAAAAATATGTGGAGTTTCATCCACGTGCGTGCGGAATAGATATAAATAGTCAGCCTGCCCAGATGGCATAGCTATAATGGACTATGCCATGGTTATGGCATAAATCCATACAGTATAATGACATTCTGTATGATATGATCCGGCCTGCCGCTTTTCCGACGCAATGCCGGGATGGAGAAAGCTGGCGAATGGCTGCAGTCCCGCCGAACATAATCTTTGTAATATGTATGGGTTTGCGCGGGCTCCTGGCAGCCTGCTATCAGATTTTTCCGTATTCCAGCACTGCCTTCAGATAGCTTCCTGTGAGGCTTTCAGGCGCTGCAGCCACGTCTTCCGGAGTCCCTTGAGCGACAATCCTGCCGCCTTCTTCTCCGCCGCCAGGCCCCATGTCAATTATGAAATCGCTGTTGGCCATGAGGCTCAGATCGTGCTCGATTACGATCACGGTGGCTCCGGCATTCACCAGTGTGCTGAACACGCTGATCAGATCCCTGACATCCGCCGGATGCAGGCCTATTGTCGGTTCATCGAATACGAACACTGAGCCTTCCTGAGTCCTTCCCATTTCCGAGGCAAGTTTCAGGCGCTGGGCTTCTCCGCCGGAGAGTGCAGGCGTATCCTCGCCCAGTGTCAGGTACCCCAGGCCCAGATCATGCAGCACGGAGAGCTTTGAATGAATCTGCTTCATCGGGAAAAGAGGCAGTGCCTCATCGACAGTCATTTTCAGTATGTCAGGAAGGGAGAATGAGGTGCCGGAATCATCCGGTGACCACCTGATGCCCTCCGCTTCGGCACTGTATCTTGAACCGCGGCAGGAAGGGCAGGGAATGGTCACATCCGGCAGAAACTGCACGTCAAGCGAGATAACTCCCGTACCATCGCACTCCGGACATCTCAAGCTGCCTGTATTATAGGAGAACGCGCCGGCCCCTTTCCTGTGTTCCTTTGCGCTGGCCTGGGCAGCGAAGAGCTTCCTGAGATCATCGAGTATTCCGCTGTATGTGGCGACTGTCGATCTGATGTTCGTCCCGATGGGGCTGGCATCGATGAGATTGACCCGCTTTATACCCTCGGCCTCAGCTGATTCCACATGGTCAGGGATTTTTCCTCCTGAAAGAAGTGCATCCAGAGCAGGCACGAGGCTTTCCAGCACCATTGTCGTCTTTCCTGATCCTGACACTCCGGTGATGGTAACAAGCCGTCCCTGCGGTATTGTGACATCGAGCGGCCTGACTGTATGTATCCTCCTGGTACGCAGCCTGATCACACCTTTGCCGAAGAGATGTTCCTTCTCCGTTCTCTGCCTTGTGATGATGCGCTCTTTCCCGCTGAGGAACGGCCCGATTACTGAAGAAGGATTTCTCTCTATCTCACTGATACTGCCCGCGGCGATGATCCTTCCTCCATCCTTCCCGGCACCGGGACCGAGTTCTATCAGATAATCGGCGCTCTGCAGTATGTTTGTGTCGTGGTCGACCATCACGACTGAATTCCCGTCGCTGATGAGATCGCGCATCACTCCTTTCAGTCCCTCGATATTGGCGGGGTGCAGCCCTATCGAAGGTTCATCGAGTACATACAGCACTCCCGTTGTCCTGTTCCTGACAGCACGTGCAAGCTGCATCCGCTGTCTCTCGCCGGTGGAGAGCGTGGATGCTGCCCTGTCCAGTGTCAGGTATCCAAGCCCCAGCTCCATGAGCCTTCCGGCGGCTCCTGCGAATGATTCTGCGAGGTTCTCAGCCATCGGACGCATTGCCTCAGGAAGTGATGACGGTATTTCCCGTACCCAGTTCATGAGCGCTGAGAGAGGCATGGCCGCAGCCTCATCCAGGGACAGATCCATGATGCGCGGAGCTCTTGCCGCCTCAGAGAGCCTTGTGCCGTGGCAATCGGGGCAGACATCCTCTTTGAGGAACTTCTCCACCCGTTTCATTCCCTGTTCGTCCTTCACCTTCGCAAGGGCATTCTCGACAGTATATACAGCGTTGTAGTAGGTGAAATCCAGTTCTCCTGCCTGGTTGGTCTTCTTCGCCTTATAGATTAT
>CASEZU010000015.1 GCA_949292445.1 uncultured Spirochaetales bacterium
GACCCGTATCAGAAGATCGGCAGGCCGAGGCAGATATACTCAGGGCCGGAGGCACGCGATGTCGTTCCGATTGCCGAGCGCTGACGGATACATATTCGATTTCAACGGCACGCTTTTCCTGGACTCTGATGAGAACAGGGAGGCGTGGTCCGCAATCTTTGAGAAATACCGGGGCACACCACTCTCAGAGGAGGAATTCCGCACTCTGAACGGACGGACGGATGAGGAGACGGTGATCCACCTCATGCCTTCTGCAGATCCGGAAAAGAGGAAAACAATCGCCGAGGAGAAGGAAAAGCTCTACAAGGAGCTATGCCTCAGCCATGGCCTTTCGCTCGCACCGGGTGCGGAGGAAGTCCTCACCGTTCTCTCCGGAAAGAATATCCCGATTGCCATCGCCTCCTCTGCGCCGAAGATGAACATGGACTGGTACATACCGGTTTACGGGCTTGAGAGATTCTTTCCCCGGGAGAGGATCATAGCCGGACGCAGCGATATCCCGTCAAAGCCGGATCCCGCAATCTTCCGCCTTGCGATGGAAGCAATCGGCACAGGGCCTGAGCGCACCGTGATCTTCGAGGACTCCGCATCCGGCGTGAAAGGAGCCCTGGCTTCTGGCGCAGGGCTCGTTGTACGGATCAGGGAAAAAGGTACGGAGAGTATCTGTGATCCGCGTATCGTGGAAATAGCCTCATTTGCGGATATCATCACAGAAGGGCTATGAGGCTCTCTGCGAAAGCCGATGTCGAAAGGCATTCGCCCTTCCTTCCCTCCTTCTCCATCAGGAGATAGAAATCCCGGGTGACCCTTCCGGAGGCGATCGCCTTCCTTACAGCGCCGCGCACTCTCTCCGCAGCCTCTTTCCAGCCGATATAATCGAGCATCATGACTCCTGAGAGGATTATCGAGAGCGGATTGACTATGTCCTTCCCGGCAATGTCGGGAGCTGTACCATGAGTTGCCTCAAAAACTGCGGCTCCTGTCATATAGTTGATGTTGCCGCCCGGTGCGATGCCGATTCCTCCAACCTCCGCCGCAAGTGCATCGGAGACATAATCGCCATTGAGATTCAGCGTCGCGATGACATCATAGGCCTCGGGCTTGAGAAGTATGTTCTGCAGGAAGGCATCGCAGATGCAGTCCTTCATCTCGATATTCCCATGGCTTGAGGGAATGAAGACCTTTCCGTCCTTCTCATAAGCCCCATACTCCTCTTTTGCTGTCTCATAACCCCAGGCCCGGAAGCCGCCTTCCGTGAACTTCATTATATTGCCCTTGTGCACGAGAGTGACTGAACGTCTTCTGTTGCTTATGGCATAGTCGATCGCTGCTCTGATAAGGCGCTTGGAACCATCGGGGGAAACAGGCTTGACTCCGATGGCCGAAGTCTCCGGGAATCTTATTTTGCTGACACCCATGCTATTCTGCAGGAAATCTATGACCTTCCTCGCCTCTTCCGATCCTGACGGCCACTCGATACCGGCATAGATATCCTCCGTGTTCTCGCGGAAAACAACCATGTCGACATTCTCAGGATGCCTCACTGGAGACGGAACTCCCTCGAAATACTCGACAGGGCGGAGACATACATAGAGATCAAGCAGCTGGCGGAGCGCAACGTTTATAGAGCGCGCGCCTTTTCCGACAGGAGTCATCAGCGGCCCCTTGATGGCAACAAGTGAATCAGCTATCGCAGCAAGCGTCTCATCTGGAAGATTTGAGCCCGTTTTCTCGACGGCCTTGCCGCCGGCAAGTGCTTCCTTCCATTCAATGCGGCGTTTTCCGCCGTGTGACGCGGCAACTGCCGCATCCAGCACGGCACGCATCCATCCGGTTATCTCGGCGCCGACCCCATCCCCCTCGATGTAGACGATCTCCGGGCTGTCAGGGACGATCAGGCGTCCCTCTTCCATCCTTATCTTCATACTCTCACCTCGTTGAGCCTTCCTCCGGCCCTGAGCATCTTCTTCTGCTCCTCCGATGCGAAGAGCTTCATCGGTATGTCGATCCCCTTAGTGATATCACGGAGGACAAAGTTCCCGCTCTCAAGCGATGAGAGAGGATCAATCAGTTCAAGCTCATCTCCCTGATCTATCTTGCCGTAATCCTCTTCGGAGACAAAAAGAAGGGGTAGGATTCCGAAATTGCAGAGATTTGCCTGATGGATGCGCTCTATGGAGACTGCACACACGGCCCTGATCCCGAGGTACATCGGGCAGATCGCGGCATGCTCCCTCGAAGAGCCCTGACCATAGGAAGCTCCTGCGATGATGAAACCGCTTTCGCCCCTGTCGCGGTACTCCGCCGCTCTTTTCGGGAACTCCAGATCGACGGACTCGAAGACGAAGGTCGAATAAAGAGGGATGTTTGAGCGGTACTTGAGCCTGGCTCCTGCCGGCATGATATGATCCGTGGTGATCTTGTCTCCGACTTTTATCACGGCATGCCCTCTGACAGATGAGGGCAGCGGAGTATTCTCCGGCGGAGCCCCGATATTCGGGCCGCGCTTTATCTCAGCGGAGTATGTCGGCATGATGAACATCGAGTCATCGATGATGAACTTCTCCGGCATTTCTATGCCGGAAAGGTCAGCTTCCGCTTTTCTCGGATCGGAGAAGACTCCCGTGATGGCGGAATAAGCGGCAGTCTCAGGAGAGACAAGATAGAGATTCGCCGAGGCCGTTCCGGAACGCGCATAGAAATTGCGGTTGCTAGTTCTCAGCGAGACACTGTCCGTTCCGGGGCTCTGGTGGTTGCCGATGCAGAAACCGCAGGCGGATTCGAGTATCCTCGCTCCCGCTCTGATAAGGGTCTCGAGCGTACCGTCCTCCGTGATCATCAGCAGTACCTCCCGCGAACCGGGAGCTACACCAAGAGATACTGTGGGCGCGACATGGTGTCCCTTAAGTATCTCGGCAGCTTTCCTGAGATCCATATAGCTGGAATTGGTGCATGAACCGATGAGCACCTGGTTGACCGCCATTCCCTCCAGCTCCGAGACCTTCTTTATATTTCCCGGGCTGTGCGGACAGGCTGCGAGCGGCTCGAGACTGGAAAGATCTATCTCAAAGAGATCGTCATATACCGCATCGGGGTCAGCGGAGAGAGGGATGTATCCGTCCCCCCTGCCCTGCGCCTCCAGGAACGCCTTTGTATTCTCATCGGACGGGAAAAGCGATGTGGTAACGCCGCACTCGGCTCCCATGTTGGCGATCGTGGCGCGCTCAGGAACGGAGAGTGTCTTCACGCCCTCGCCTGTATATTCGAAAACAGTATTCACATTGCCCTTCACCCCGAAGCGCTCAAGAACACGGAGGATCACATCCTTCGCCGACACAGATGGTCTGAGCCTGCCGTGTAGGCGGATCTCGATCACACGCGGTGCGATGATGGAGAAAGGCACGCCGGCCATGGCAAGCGCGACATCAAGGCCGCCGGCACCTGCGGCGAATGAGCCGATACCTCCCGCTGTGGGAGTATGGGAATCCGACCCGAGGAGT
>CASEZU010000016.1 GCA_949292445.1 uncultured Spirochaetales bacterium
AATCATATCGTTTCAGTATTGACTTAGATTCATCCTTTGGCTAATATGAACCGACGGTAGCTGATAGCATGGAGGGGGAAGTGTCCCTTCGTCTGTCCGTGAATGCGTAAAAAACGGCAATGCCGAGGAGATAAAAATGGCTAGTTCAAAGAAGAAAGGTCCTGTAGAGAAGATTGCTCTTCAGTGCACAGAGTGCAAGCAGAAGAACTACACAACTCAGAAGAACCGCCGCAATACGCCGAATAAGCTTGAGCTTATGAAGTATTGCCCGTTCGAGCACAAGCACACTCTGCACCGCGAGACGAAGATCAAATAAGAGAAGGGAATTCTCATCGGGGTGCGAGCAGGTCAGTAGCTCCAACGGCTAGAGCACTGGTCTCCAAAACCGGGTGTTGTAGGTTCGAATCCTACCTGGCCTGCTGGCGCTCCGATGGAAAGGGTTAAGAGAATGAAGAAGATCGGAAGATATTTCAAGGAGTGCTGGCTCGAGATGAAGAAGGTGTCATGGCCGTCAAGGGCTGTCGTCCTTCATTCAACATGGGTCGTCATCATCTCCACGATAGTTTTCGCAGTCGTGCTCGGTCTCGTGGATACCGTCCTCGGTCTCTGCCTTGACCTTATATTCTAGGAGAGGAAATGGCCAGAGGCTGGTACGTCGTCCATACATATTCAGGCTACGAGCAGAAGATAGAGAGAATAATCAATAAGCTCCGCTCATCAGATGCGGAGTTCTCTGCTTACTGTACAGGTGTCAGCGTTCCGATGGAGCAGGTGCCTGTGGTCAACGAGAAAGGCGAGAAGAAGATCGAACTCAAGAAGGTCCTTCCCGGCTACATCCTCGTGGAGCTCGACCTCCCGGAGAACACATGGCGTACAGTGACTGCCAAGATCGCTAGGATCCCCGGCGTCACAGGCTTCCTCACAGCGGACAAGACCGGAAAGAATCCTCCCAAGCCGCTTTCACAGCGCGAGCATACGGACATACTCCGCCGTACAGGCGAGATGCCTGAGGAGAAGGTCTTCCGTCCGAAGCAGGATTTCGAGAAGGGCGAGGAGGTCAAGGTCATTTCCGGACCGTTCGCATCCTTCAACGGAACAATCGACGACATCGATCTTGCGAAGGGCAGGCTCCGCCTCTCTGTGCAGATTTTCGGCAGGTCAACTCCTGTCGAGGTTGATTTCTCGCAGGTTGAGAAGGTTCTGGTCTGAGGCCGGAACATGTTTTTTGACATCGTGATTTAGAAAATCTCCCCCGCAGCGGCGGGGTGGGAGCTCTTCGTTGAAGAGCGTTAATACCAGCGCGGAGCAATGGCTCCAGAGCGTAAGGAGAAAAAAATGGCAAAAAAGAAGGTTACTGCCGTCATCAAGCTGCAGTGCCCTGCCCAGAAGGCCACGCCGGCACCTCCTATCGGACCGGCACTCGGACCTCATGGGGTAAGCGCCCCTCAGTTCGTCCAGCAGTTCAATGACAAGACAAAGGGATATGAACCTGGACTCATCCTTCCTGTTATCATCACTGTCTATCAGGATAAGAGCTTCTCTTTCATCCTCAAGACACCTCCAGCAGCTGTTCTCATCAAGAAGGCTCTCGGTCTTCAGACAGCTTCCGGCCAGCCCAACAAGACAAAGGTCGGCACGCTCACAGATGCACAGCTTACGGAAATCGCCAAGACCAAGCTCGAGGATCTCAACGCCAATGATCTTGAGGCTGCGAAGAGAATCGTTGCAGGTACAGCCCGCTCAATGGGTGTAGAGGTGGAGAAGTAAGATGAAAAGAGGAAAGAAATACCAGGAAGCGGTCAAGAAGATCGACAGGTCAAAGGAGTATACGCTCCAGGAGGCCGCAGAGCTCGTGAAGAGCGTCGCATTTGCGAAGTTCACCGAGACTGTTGAGCTCTCCGTTGCTCTTTCTCTCAAGAAGAGCCAGTCCGTCAGGGACACCGTGGTTCTCCCCAACCAGTTCATGGCGCAGAAGAGGATCCTCGTATTCGCCAAGGGTGAGAAGGCTGAGGAGGCTAAGGCTGCTGGTGCTGCCTATGTAGGCGACACTGACCTCATCGACAAGATCAGGGGCGGCTGGATGGATTTCGACATCGCTGTTGCTACTCCCGACATGATGAAGGATGTAGGTAGGCTCGGACCAATCCTCGGAAGAAGAGGCCTCATGCCGAACCCGAAGACTCATACAGTCACCAATGACATCAAGGAGGCTCTCGAGGAGCTCGGAAGAGGCCGCGTTGAGTTCCGCTCTGACAAGACCGGTGTCGTTCACATGGCTGTAGGCAAGGTCAACATGGATGCTGCAGCAATCGCTGAGAACGCAAAGGTGACCATCGCTGAGATCATGAGGAAGAAGCCCTCCGATGCAAAGGGAGACTTCATCGTATCCGTGGCTCTCTCTTCTACAATGGGCCCCGGAGTCCGCGTGAACTATAAGGATGTTGCTGACGCTTCGGCGGCAGTGTAATGGAGGGATGACATGGAGAATTATCAGACACGTGTAACCCCGGCTAAGGAAGATGCTGTCGCAGCTCTCAGAGATGAGTTCAAGGATTACAACGGATTCATCTTTACAGACTACAGAGGAATGACCGTTCAGCAGATCACCGACATCAGGAAGGCCCTGAAGAAGGATGATGCTGCATACCGCGTCGTCAAGAACCGCTATGCGAAGATCGCTCTCAAGGACCTCGACAAGATAGGTGCCGATGATCAGATGAAGGGACCGACAGCTGTCGCTCTCATCAAGGGCGATACAGCCAACACAGTTGCAAAGGTTCTCTTCAACGCGAACAAGGATGGAGTCACCATCCAGGTCAAGGGAGCTCTTCTCGATGGCAAGTTCATGTCAGCTGAGGAGGTTGAGGCACTCTCGAAGCTGCCTACAAAGCTCGAGCTCATCGCTTCCCTTATGGGTACGATGAAGGCACCTGTACAGAAGCTCGCTGCTACGCTTCTCGCTTATGTCGAGTCGAAGGGCGGTGCGCCGGCTGAGGCTGCTGCTTCTGAGGAATCACAGAACTAATACGGTCCTAGTCTTCAAGTAACCTGCTAGACCGTGGTTTTATAAGGAGAAGATAATATGGCTACAAAGGAAGAAATCCTTGAATCCATCGCTCAGATGAGCGTTATGGACGTTGCGGACCTCATCAAGATGATGGAGGAGAAGTTCGGTGTCGTTGCTGCAGCTGCTGCTGTTGCTGGCCCTGCTGCAGGTGCTGCTGATGCTCCTGCTGAGGAAGAGCAGACTGAGTTCACAGTCGTCCTCAAGAGCGTCGATGCTGCAAAGAAGATCGCATGCATCAAGGAAGTCAGAGCAGTCACAGGACTCGGACTCAAGGAGGCAAAGGATCTCTGCGAGAACGGCGGCAATCTCAAGGAAGGCGTCAGCAAGGAAGAGGCTGCATCCATCAAGGAGAAGCTCGAAGCTGCTGGATGTGTTATCGAAGTCAAATAACACAGCTTTCCATCATGTTTCATCCAGGTCCCTTTTCCGGGGCCTGGAATATGCCATCGGTGACCCCGATGGCTTAGGCGTCTGCTGACGCAAAGCAAGAAATGCGATCCAGTGTGCTATGGAGGTACAATGATTCCCAGCAAAGGCAAAGGCATTAAGAGAGTCGATATCGGTTCTGAGCTCCCGGAAGTATGTGAACTTCCGAATCTTATCGGAATCCAGACCGAATCGTTCAGCAAGTTCCTTCAGCTGGATAGGGTTCTCAATGGCGAGGAGCCCAATCCATCCTATGGTCTTGAATCCGTATTCCGTTCTACATTCCCGATCGTATCCCCGAATGAGGATATGAGGGTCGAGTACAACGGCTACAAGGTCGATATGGCCGGAATCAAGTATACGGAGTCGGAGTGCAAGAAAAAGGGCAGGACTTACGGAGTGCCAATCAAGGCCAATGTTGCTCTCGAGACGAAAAATGGCGAGATCAAGGAGAAGGAGATCTTCTTCGGCGATTTCCCTTTGATGACGGATCGTGGTACTTTCATCATCAACGGAGCTGAGCGTGTAATCGTTTCACAGATCGTCCGCTCACCCGGTGTCGTTTTCAAGGAAGGAAAGAAGAATGACTCCTCCTCCCTCTACTACGGCACGCTCTATCCGTACTCAGGCACGAAGCTCGAGTTCGTCCTCACCAGGAAGAACGAGAAGACTGAGACGAAGAAGGGCGAGCTCACAAGCGCCGCGGAGAGGAAGAAGGTCAACAACATAATCCAGGTCAGCTTCGGCAAGAAGCCGTTCCTCGTGACATTCTTCCTCCGTGTCCTCGGCATCGACACCAGGGAGAAGATCGTTGCCGCATTCTACTCCTCAAAGGAGATAGTCATTGCGGACAGCCTCTCCGATGATGCCAGGTTCTATTCATATAAGGACATCCGTGTTGACGGAGATCTCCGTTTCCCCGCAGGTTCCGAACTCGGAGCCATTGAGCTCGAGGAGCTCAGGAGCGCGGGCATGGAGACTGTCGAGGTCGTGGATACAAATGCCCATGATCTCGATGCCCCGGCACTCGCTGTCCTCAAGACGCTCCGCCGTGAGCGCATTCTCTGCCCGAGCTACAGGCAGGAGGAGTCTGAGGAATTCCAGAACGAGTACATCGGCCAGATTGTCGAGGCCTGCAGGAACTCGCTTCCCCAGAACCTCAAGACATTCCCCGATCCTAAGCGCGTCATAAGCTACTTCCAGGAGTTCTTCCTCCATGGACGCGGCTTCGAGCTTTCGGATATCGGCCGCCACAAGCTCAACAAGAAATTCTACGGAAGGGAGGAGGAGAAGTACCTTTCCTCTACAGCCCTCACTCCGGATGATGTCGTCAACACTGTCAATTTCCTCATCCAGTTCTGCAACGGAACTGTCAAGGAGGATGATATCGACTCTCTCGGAAACAGAAGGGTAAGGACTGTTGGAGAGCTTCTTGAAATCACACTCTCCGAGGCATTCAACCGCATGGCCAAGACTGCCCGCGAGAAGATGAACATCACCGATGACTCTGTAAAGCCGCAGGAGATAATCTCCATCAAGCCGATCGTGGGCGCCATCAAGGAGTTCTTCGGTTCATCCCAGCTCTCGCAGTTCATGGATCAGATCAACCCGCTTGCGGAGCTTACCCACAAGAGGCGTGTATCGGCTCTCGGCCCCAAGGGCGGTCTTTCCCGCTCCTCCGCGCGTGCGATCTACGAGGTCCGCGACGTTCACTATACCCACTATGGAAGGATCTGTCCTATCGAGACTCCTGAAGGCTCGAACATCGGACTCATCCTCTCCCTCGCGAACTATGCCCGCGTGAATGAGTTCGGCTTCATCGAGACCCCGTACAGGAAGGTCGAGAACGGAATCGTCACGAATGATGTGCAGTATCTCGATGCGAATGATGAGGAGAGATGCTATATCGCCCAGGGCAACGCCAAGATCGATGCTGAGGGACACTTCCTTGAGAAGGAGATCGCTGTAAGGCACTATGGTGACTACGGCGTGGCAAGCCCCGAGGAGATCAGCTGGATGGATGTCTCCCCGCGCCAGGTTGTATCTGTCGCCACATCGCTCATCCCGTTCCTCGAGCACGATGACGCAAACCGTGCCCTCATGGGCTCGAACATGCAGCGCCAGGCTGTTCCTCTCGTCTTCCCCGAGGCTCCGCGCGTCGGTACAGGTATGGAGCAGAGGACTGCATATGACTCTGGCGTCCTCATCAAGGCGAAGAGGGCAGGTACTGTCGAGTATGTCTCTTCCACTGAGATAAGGATCATTCCTGACAACCCTGAGATCAAGGGCGAGGTTGACAAGTACGAGGTCCACAAGTTCGAGAGGACGAATCAGGACTCCTGCCTCAACCAGAAGCCGATCGTCAATGTCGGTGACAAGGTCGCAGCCGGGGATGTGCTTGCTGACGGTCCTGCAACACAGAACGGAGAGCTCGCTCTCGGCCGCAACATCCTCGTAGGCTTCGTTCCATGGAACGGTTACAACTATGAGGACGCCGTCCTCATTTCCGAGCGCGTTGTCAGGGAGGATATTTACACCTCAATCCACATCAAGGAGTTCTCCATCGATGTGCGTGAGACAAAGCTCGGACCGGAGAAGCTCACAAGGGATATCCCGAACACGAGCGAGAAGCTCCTCGAGCACCTCGATGCCGAGGGTATAGTCTGTATCGGAACTTATGTGCATCCGGGCAGCATCCTCGTCGGCAAGGTAACGCCGAAGAGCGAGGCTGACACGACGCCCGAGGTCAAGCTCCTCAACTCCATCTTCGGCGAGAAGGCCAAGGAGGTGAGGGACTCGTCGCTGAAGGTTCCCCATGGAACAGAGGGCACCGTCATCGATATCCAGCGCCTGAAGAAGAGCGATAAGGATGAGCTCCAGCCGGGCGTTGATGAGACGATCAAGGTCCTCATCGCCACGAAGAGGAAGCTCAAGCAGGGTGACAAGATGGCAGGACGCCATGGAAACAAGGGTGTTGTGTCCCGTGTTCTCCCCGAGGAGGATATGCCTTACATGGCTGACGGCACTCCGCTCGACGTCTGCCTCAATCCACTCGGCGTTCCTTCGCGTATGAACATCGGTCAGCTCATGGAGACGCAGCTCGGCTGGGCAGCCGTGAAGAATGACAAGTGGTACAAGACCCCTGTCTTCCAGTCGGCGACTATGGAGCAGATCGAGCATGAGATGGAGGAAGCCGGACTGCCGAAGACGAGCAAGACGACGCTCTACGACGGACGCACGGGAATACCGTTCGTCAATCCGGTATTCTGCGGATATATCTACTACCTCAAGCTGCATCACCTCGTCGATGACAAGATGCATGCACGTTCGACAGGACCTTACTCGCTTGTCACGCAGCAGCCGCTCGGCGGAAAGGCTATGTTCGGCGGCCAGAGACTTGGAGAGATGGAGGTCTGGGCTTTCGAGGCATACGGTGCCGCGAACACGCTGCAGGAGCTTCTGACCATCAAGTCCGATGACATGAAGGGCCGTGTCCAGATTTACGAGTCGATAGTCAAGGGTGAGCCGGCAGAGACTGTCTCCATGCCTGAGGCATTCAACGTGCTCGTACAGGAGATCAGGGGCCTTGCCCTCGATATGTCCGTATACGACGAGAACGGCAAGCAGGTCCCGCTTACGGAGCGCGACGAGGAACTCATCGCCAAGAGAGAGAAAGGCACTTTCTAGGAGGAAAGACGGAATGAAGGAAATACAGGATTTCAGCTCGATCAGGATCAAGCTCGCTTCACCGGAGCAGATCCTTGCATGGTCCTATGGCGAAGTCAAGAAGCCCGAGACCATCAATTACCGTTCACTCCGCCCGGAGAGGGATGGCCTCTTCTGCGAGAGGATCTTCGGTACCACCAAGGCCTGGGAGTGCTGGTGCGGAAAGTTCAAGTCCAACAGGTACAAGGGCGTCGTATGCGACCGCTGCGGCGTCGAAGTCACTGATACGAAGGTGCGCCGTGAGCGCATCGGGCACATCACGCTTGCAGCTCCGGTGGCACACATCTGGTTCTACCGCTCGACTCCATCCATCATGAGCTATCTTCTGGACATCAAGCGTTCAGAGCTCATGGAGATTCTCTCATACGAGAAATATGTCGTTACTGACCCCGGTCAGGATACTGATCTCAGGAAGTATCAGGTCCTCGATGAGGATGAGTATTACTCAGCTGTCGACAAGTACGGCGATACATTCAAGGCAGGCATGGGCGCTGAGGCGATCTATGACCTCCTGAGGGATCTTGATCTCCAGTCGCTCTCCGCAGAGCTCAGGGAGCAGCTTTCCCAGAAGGAGGAGGCGAACAACAAGATCGACAACAAGCTCCTCTCGCGTATCCGCTACTGCGAGGAGTTCCTCGCTTCAGGCAACAAGCCGGAGTGGATGATCCTCAAGGTCATTCCGGTAATACCGCCTGATCTCCGCCCGATGGTCCAGCTCGATGGCGGCCGCTTTGCCACGACCGACCTCAATGAGCTCTACAGAAGGGTAATCAACAGGAACAACCGCCTTGACAGGCTTATAAAGATCCAGGCTCCGGATATCATCATCCGCAACGAAAAGAGGATGCTCCAGGAGGCTGTTGATTCGCTCTTCGACAATTCGAAGACCCCGAACCCGACCAAGGGCAGCAGCAAGAGGGACCTCAAGTCACTCTCCGATGTCCTCAAGGGCAAGCAGGGAAGGTTCAGGCAGAACCTTCTCGGAAAGCGTGTCGACTACTCCGGACGTTCTGTAATCGTCGTCGGACCGGAGCTGAGGATGCATCAGTGCGGTGTTCCTTCCAAGATGGCTCTCGAGCTCTTCAAGCCGTTCATCATGCGCAAGCTCGAGCAGAAGGAGATCGCACAGAACGTCAAGAGGGCGAAGATGCTTGTAGAGCAGGAAGCGCCTGAGGTATGGGGAGTCCTTGATGAGGTCGTCAAGGAGCATCCTGTCATGCTCAACAGAGCTCCTACGCTTCACCGTCTCGGCATTCAGGCTTTCGAGCCTGTGCTTGTCGAGGGCAAGGCTCTGAAGCTCCATCCGCTCGTCTGCCACGCTTTCAATGCTGACTTCGACGGTGACCAGATGGCTATCCATGTGCCTCTCACTCATGCTGCACAGCTTGAGTGCTGGACGCTCATGCTTAGCACCACGAACCTTCTCGACCCGGCAAACGGAAAGCCGATCGCATTCCCGTCGCAGGACATGGTCCTCGGCATCTTCTATCTCACGAAGGAGAGAACCGATCTCGATCCGGAGAGGAAGGTGAAGAGATTCGAGACTGTGGCTGAGATCGAGGCCGCCATCGATTCCTATGCCGTGTCTTACAACGAGAAGATCTACTACCGCTTCAAGAAGGGGCTTGAGATCGTCGACGAGAAGGGCGGCAGCCAGGTTTCCGATGGAAAGAGCTGGTATGCCACGACTCCGGGAAGGATCATTTTCAACGCAGCCATTCCTGAGGGAATCCCGTATCAGAACTACTGCCTCGGCGACAAGCAGCTGAGGAAGGTCATCGGCGAGACAATCAGGAGCAGCAAGCCGTCCGTGGCTGTCGATCTCCTCGATTCCGTGAAGGATCTCGGATTCAAGTACGCGACTCTCTTTGGTGCCACGATCGGCCTTTCCGACATGGTCGTTCCGGCGGAGAAGGCAGGACTCATCGAGGAAGCCAACGAGAAGCAGTCAGTCGTCTTCAAGCAGTACCATGACGGTCAGATTACCCAGGAAGAGAGATACAACCGTGTCATCGAGGTCTGGACCGAGACGAACGAGGAGCTCACTGACAAGCTCATGGATGAGCTGAAGAGGAGCCAGCATGGCTTCAATCCGCTCTATCTCATGGTCGAGTCCGGAGCGAGAGGCTCGAAGAACCAGATCAGGCAGCTTGGCGGAATGAGAGGCCTCATGGCCAAGCCGAACGGAAAGATCATCGAGCTTCCGATCAAGTCCAACTTCAAGGAAGGACTTTCGATCATGGAGTTCTTCATCTCATCCAACGGCGCCAGAAAGGGTCTCACGGATACTGCTCTCAAGACAGCAAAGGCAGGTTACCTTACACGTAAGCTCGTCGATGTTGCACAGGATGTCGTCGTTTCCGAGGAGGACTGCCACACGATCAACGGTATCTGGGTGAGCGCGGTCAAGGACGGCGACGCCGTCATCGAGACACTCGCCTCCAGGATCACGGGATCATGCCCTGTGGAGGATGTGCTGCATCCGTTCCTCAAGGATGAGAACGGAAGGCCCGTCGTGCTGGCAAAGGCCAATGAGGAGATTTCCGATGACACCGCTGCAGCCATTGAGGAGGCGGGTGTCGAGAAGGTGCTTCTCCGCACAGTCCTCACATGTGAGGCTGAGCATGGCGTATGCCGCAAGTGCTATGGACGCAACCTTGCAACCAACCGCCCTGTCGAGATCGGCGAGGCTGTCGGCATCATCGCAGCGCAGTCCATCGGACAGCCGGGAACCCAGCTCACGATGCGTACATTCCACGTCGGAGGAACAGCATCCACATCCACGAAGGAGAACAAGCTCTCATTCAGCTATCCTACGGTCATCCGCGGCCTGAAGGGACTTATCATCCACAACAGCCAGGGACAGAGGCTCTTCCCGAGGAAGGGACATATAACAATCTCCCGCGTCTTCGAGGAGATCACGGGACAGTTCGATGAGCTCCTTGTCCAGAACGGCGATGCTGTCGGTAAGGGCTATCCGTTCTACAGGAAGGCAGGACACGATGTCGCCGCTGGCGAGAACGGAAGGCTCTTACAGATCCAAGATATCGCCGGCAGCGGAATGCGCACATTCGTCGTAGGCCCGGAGGCTGAGTATCAGGTGCCTGCAGGATCGGAGCTGATGGTCGCTGAGGGACAGGTTGTCGCAGAGGGCGATGCCATCATCACATTCGACCCGTTCTCCGAGCCGATCATCGCTGAGGAGTCCGGTGTTGTCGAGGAGATGAATGACTTCGTCGAGGACAAGTCCTACAGGAAGATCTTCAATGAAGCCGGAGATATCGAGATGCTTGTTGTGCCGGGATCACACCTCGGTGCCTTCCGCCCATCCGTGCTTGTACGCACTGACAGCGGCGAGATGAACCAGTACCAGATCCCTGGCGGCGCTTACATGGTCGTCAAGGAGAAGGGTGAGAGGGTCGAGGCAGGCGACATCATCGCAAAGGTCTCCAAGGACAGCACCACCACGAAGGATATCGCCGGTGGTCTCCCGCAGGTCGACTCGCTCTTCGAGGCAAGGCACGGAAAGGTATCTTCCTCGAACAAGGTCAACCCGATCATCCTCGCCCGTGTCACAGGTACGGTTGTCGGAGTACAGGCCGGAGCTGCAAACGGATCGACCACGACGGTAACCATCCGCGACGCGTTCGGAGCCCTGCATCCGCATAAGGTATATACAAAGGATGCGCTCCTTCTTGTCAGGGAAGGCGATGAGGTCAAGGCGGGTGAGCCGCTCTGTGATGAGCCGGTCACATCCCGCGAGGTCCTCGATGTCCTCGGCGAGAATGCTGTTCTCTCCTTCCTCGTCAATGAGATCCAGAAGGTCTACAGGATGCAGGGAGTCGAGATCAACGAGAAGCACCTTGGCATCATCATCCGCCAGATGCTCAGGAAGGTTGAGATCCTCAGGGCCGGCGATACGCAGTTCGTCAAGATGCAGCGCGTGGACAAGAATCTCTTTGACCGCGTAAACGCGGAGATGAAGAAGCAGGGCAAGACGCCCGCCATCGCACGTCCTGTGCTTCAGGGTGTGTCGGAGGCTGCTCTCTCCGTCGATTCCTTCATTTCAGCTGCGTCCTTCCTCTCGACCACGAGGGTATTGACCAATGCTGCCATTGCGGGTAAAAAGGATGAGCTGAGAGGACTCAAGGAGAACGTTATCATCGGTCATCTGATTCCGGCTGGAACAGGTATGAAGCGCTACAGGAGCGTGCATCTCGATGAGGATGAGAAGCTGCTTGAGCTGCAGAAGGACGTCGACAGGGCCCGCAAGGAGCAGAAGGTTGACACATCTGCCTACGCAGATGACTTCGATGCAGAAGAGCTTGGTGATATGAAGACGGTGGGAGAACCGGTCGATATCGACGAGGGTTCATTCGAGGAGTGAGCGCCTGTTGGCGCCCCTCCCGGGCTTTCGTGATCGGGGTCTCATGCTGACCATCGTCTGAAAATAGAGGCACCGCTTGTGCGGTGCAGATCCCTCTGCTGTGAGAAGAGCGGATCATAATGAAGGAGCGTATCGTAAGATGCCTACTATTAATCAGCTTATCAGAAAGGGCAGGGAAACCTCCAAGTCGAAGACGAAGTCTCCGGCTCTCCAGGGCTGCCCGCAGAAGAGAGGAGTCTGCACAAGGGTTATGACAGTAACCCCCAAGAAGCCGAACTCCGCTCTCAGGAAAGTCGCCCGTGTGCGCCTTTCGAATGGAATTGAAGTAACCGCATACATTCCTGGTATCGGCCATAACCTTCAGGAGCACTCTGTTGTTCTCATCAGGGGCGGAAGGGTCAAGGACCTCCCGGGTGTAAGGTATCACATCATCCGCGGTACCAAGGATACCCTTGGTGTTGCTGACCGCAAGCGCAGCCGCTCGAAGTACGGCGCGAAGAAGCCAAAGGCCTGATAGGAGGAAGATATGTCAAGAGAGAAGACTCCAGTCAGAAAGGTTACCCCGGATGCAGTTTATCACAGCACAGTCGTTGAGAAGTTCATCTGCCGCATGATGATCGATGGCAAGAAGAGCATCTCGACACGCATTCTCTACACTGCAATGCAGTCACTGGGAGAGAAGAGCGGCGAGAACCCGCTTGATGTCTTCACAAAGGCTGTCGACAACGTCAAGCCTGTCGTAGAGGTCAAGTCAAGGCGCGTAGGCGGTGCTACATATCAGGTTCCTGTTGAGATCAGGGAAGAGAGAAGGGAAGCTCTCGCTATGCGCTGGATCATCGCTGCTGCACGCGCACGCAACGGAAAGTGCATGAGCGATAAGCTCGCCGACGAGCTGATGGACGCATACAACTCCACCGGCGCTGCTTTCAAGAAGAAGGAAGACGTGCACAGGATGGCGGATGCGAACAAGGCTTTCAGCCACTACCGCTGGTAATCGCAGTATTCCTGCAGATGGCCTCCCAGAAATGGGAGGTTTCATTTTCTCCCGCTGTTTGTGCTATCATTTCCGAAGGAGGCGCTATGATCCCTGATTACGATGATTACTATTCCCTGACGGCCTATGCCAGACGTTTCATAAGGACGCCGATGCGTGAGATCGAGGGATGGCTTTCCCAGCGTTCTACCGTGGCCATGATCACCGACTGGGAGAGGCGCAACGGCAATGACAGCTTCCGGGAATCGAGCGTCCCGTATCTTTTTGAGCGTGCCGATAAGGATGAGGTCATAACAGTGCCTGATTTCATTGCCCTCACATCATGCCAGGGCATAGCGCTGGATGGCGAGGAGGTGATTGCTGATATCGCGATCTATAATGATTTCGTCGCTTTCCTCACCGCGCGGGGAATAAACATCTAGAAATGGAAAACCGCGCACTGAGGCGCGGCTTCATCATTTTCCAAGTGCTTCTCCGATTGCTTTCGAGAGCTGGTCAGGGCAGGATGTGGGCTTGAGGCCGCACCTTATTCCTTTTACTCTCTCCATCACTTCCTCAGCCTTCTGGCCCTCGCAGAGCCTGCCGATTCCCTGCAGGTTGCCATGGCAGCCGCCATTGAACTTCAGGTTGTGGATCCTTCCCTCATCATCGATCTCGAATGTGATTGCCCTCGAGCATGTCCCATGCGTCTTATATTCAACTGTTCTCATGTTTTCTCCTCGCTGTAAGATACGAAAATGCAAATGATTGGGCAAGTTCCCCTTTGACGATGCGGGATAAATGCGAAATCATGGGAGTATGAAAGGTTTTCGTTCAATTGTTTTGTTTGTGATGATCATGATGGCCTTTTTCCTGCCGTCATGTGATGGGGACGCCGGAATTACCCCCCCCTCCATCGGATGAAGAGGCCCCGTCGGGCCCTGTGACCGATCCCGGAACATCTCCAGGCGGAGGTGGCGGCGGAACTTCTTCCGGACTTGATACTGCGGAGAAAAAGGAACTTCTTGCCGGTTTTGATCTGAGGTCATTCCTTGCTGATTCTCTGGAGAATGTTGAAAATCCCGAGAATGTCAAATGGAATGATGGGGACATTGCTGCAGCTGCATCGCTTCTGGGGAACAGCTCCGGAAGAGAGCTCAGCTTTACCGTCAGCTTCGAAAATGAACCTTATAATGGCTCTGTCGTTTCCGGTACAGTCGGATATGTTCTCTCTGTGACAGATGGAGCTGTCAATGGCTATAAGGCTTCCACTTCTGATGATGCCGGTCTGGAAGTTGATGGCTACAAGCTGACCGTTGCGATGAATGAGATGGTGACTGCCTATGGTACTGTGAGTGTCAGCGGCGGCAAGGCTGAATTCACTGATCTTGAAGCGATTCCTGTCCCTGTAGGAACAGATATTTCTGTTTCGCTGGAAGGGGAGGAGATTGATCTTGATGAGCTCTTTGTGGACATACCTAAGCGGCACGCAGAGTATGAGGATATCCCTAAGGATCTTTATACGATAATGCAGGGCATGGGTAATCTGACGATGTATGTGGCGCAGGGAATTTCTTCTCCGGTGGAAGGCTATTATGATCTGTCTGATCTCTCCAGAACATCAGCTGATCCTGATGCGTTCCGGTCTTATGTGAGGTTCTCTGACTATGAGTATCAGGAAGGGCAGTATCAGCTGACGATGACGGAAGTCCATGCAGAAGGTCCTCTGAACATCAGGTATAATGATCAGACGATATATTACTCCGGCATTCTTGATGTTGATATGGAAACTCCGAATTTCGGAACCACATTTGACAATTTCGCAGCAACAATTGTTCCTGATGCGGGGGATGTGGAAATGACCGATCCGGTAAACGGTACATATGTATCAAATCTTGCAAGTTTTGCTGATTCTCCTGAGTTCTCGGCAGAAATCGAAATCAGCGACAGGATCTATGAGAATGACGAATACATTGCCATGGGGACTGTAAATGTGCTGAATATGTTCCTGTGTACCCTCAATGATGAATGGCTTATTCCTGATTCGGAAAATTCCGCAGCAGGCAGGCTGTATATAGGGGAGGCAGGTTTCAGCTCGGCCATTGAAGGCAGATACACTAAGGAAACTGGCGGAACAATATCAATCACTGAAGGGTGTGTTAAGCCTGTTGCGGGGTATGAGTTCACATTCTCTGCCACGATAAAGCCATTGGCTTCCGCAGCCGGTTATTATGTATACTCACTGCAGGATTTTACATTCGAAGAGTGCGAGTATAATGAAGAGCAGATAGGGTATCTCAATGCCCTCAGCAGTATGACTGGCGGGATGTATTATTGAAGCAGAGGAGGGGTTATGAGGATCAGGAGATATTCATCTGCGGATGCTGCTTCGGTCGCTTCCCTTTTCAGGGAGAGTGTCTGGCAGCTCTGCCGTGATTCATACACCCCTCTGCAGCTTTCGGCCTGGGCTCCGGATGATATCGATCCGGAGGTCTGGGCTGAGAGGTTCTCCGATCAGTACTCGATAGTTGCCGAAGAAGGAGAGAAGCTCATCGGTTTCGCCTCAGCCGATCTTCGTGAAGGTTATGTCGACATGCTCTATGTCTCTCCATCTGCTGCGGGGCATGGGGTAGGGAAGCAGCTTCTTCTGGCCCTGGAGGCCATGATGGAGACGGAAAACGTCTCTGTGCATGCTTCTGATACCGCAAAGGGCTTCTTCCTCCATATGGGTTACCGTGCTGTTCGTGAAAATACCGTGGCAAGACGCGGCATTGAGCTCCGGAACTGGCTCATGGAGAAGGGAAAATAATCCTTCCGGTATATTCTAACTTATTTTCTTAAAAAGAATTGGAAATCTGTTGACAAAGGCATGGCGTTTGTGTAAATTAGGCAAGGTGTCTGACCATGACCTTTTGTTGTGCGTTGGACAGAAGAGCCAAACCGATTGCCGAAGGCGATAAGGTGGTTCCGGAACCGGTCTTTTTATAAAATATGGCCATTGTCGTCGGGGAAAGACCCGCCGACCTCTGGAAACCCTTTGATTCCTGACGCGATCAGCTGTCTCTGAGATATAAAGGCATGGGCCTTTATTGGATATCTTTGTTTTTTGTGGCACAGGCCACAAGGAGGAACTGATGGCTAAGGAAAAATTCGAAAGAACGAAGCCACATGTAAACGTAGGTACGATCGGTCACGTCGACCACGGCAAGACCACCCTTACAGCTGCAATCACA
>CASEZU010000017.1 GCA_949292445.1 uncultured Spirochaetales bacterium
CCCAATGTTCTGCCGGGCTCTCACCGGCTTCCCCTATCCGCCCAGCGGGTATCGCCATCCTTGTATCTTCTCAGATACTCACGGACCGTATACCTGCAGAGCCCCGTCCTGGATGCAGTCATCTTGTAACCGCATCCGGACCGGAAGAGATCAAGGCACTCTCGCCTCTTCTCATTGGGGATTCTCGGCCTTTTCAGGCCAGCAGGCCTTTCATCCTGCATAGGGCTTTACTTTGTGATCTTTGCGTCGATATCAGCCCAGGATACAGCCTTCTCTGTCTCACCGAAGAGAACCTTGAGTCCTGTGACATCTGCTGCTGCAGGATACTGAATCACATGGCTCTCATTGATTGTTCCCTTTGCAGTAAGAGAAAGTGTTACAGCTGTTTTCTGATCTGCTGTGAACTTAACATCCTTTACCTCAATTGAATATGCTGTCGCATCTGCAAATGTTGCAGCAGCATTCTCTGCCTTTGTGAGAGTAAGAACGACTGTACCATTCAGCTTAACGTTCTTAAGGGAAGACTGAGCATTATTTGTACCCTTGTTATAGTCCTCGAACTTGATTGTATAAACGTTTGCCTTGTCACCTTCACCAACAGTAGCAGTTACGTTATTAGTCTTTTCTCCCTCTGCAGCAACTGCGGCCTGCACATCTTCAAGAACTGTCTTCTGTACAAGTGCATCAATGTAATCAGCAACAAGTGAAATCTCCTCAGCTGTAGCAGCTTCAGGAGCCGGTGTCTTGTCATCGCAAGCAACGAATGCGAAAAGCATAAGTGCAGCGAGAAGCATGATTGAAATCTTCTTCATTTCAAATCCTCCAGTTAATTGATGTCTGAATCCTACCCCCCCCCGGTTACGTTTTGTCAATAGAGATATGCACAGATCACTCTTCTCTGATATCCTCTCAGTGTATGTTCGATGCTCATGCCCATTCCGGGAAAAACTATCCGATAAATGCTTTTGTATGTTCGGCATCCACTGCTGACTACAGGAAGCTGGCACCATTCCGTTACAAAGCGCTGGGAGCCATTCCCGAAGGCGGATATGATGTGGATTTCAGCCTTATGGCAGAAGCGGCTTCCATGGGATGGCATATCGGGGAGATCGGGCTGGACAGAAGATTCCCTGATATGGACAAGCAGATAGACATCTTCCGCACCGCTTTGGATATTGCCAGGGAGTATGACAGGATTGCGGTCATACACATCGTGAAAGAATACCAGAAGGTCTATGACATACTTAAGGATATGGGAATCACCCTCTTCATGTTACATGGATACACAGGATCTGCTGAGATGGCGAAGGAATATATCAGGCTCGGGGGAATCATCTCGCTCGGCCCTTCAGCTGAGAAAGCTAAAAGCTTTCCTTCCCTCCTCCGGCTTCCGTTCGTAACCGAAACGGACATGGTGACAGGCGATGAGGAAGCAGAAGCACTTGCTGCGTGGAACAGCAGGCTCTCTGCGCTTACCGGGATTGATGCGACAACGCATACTGAGAAGATCATGATGGAGGCTCTAGGATGAAGGAGCAGTTTCAGAGGATTGCGAGATTCATAGGAGAGGAAAACGTGGATCTCCTCGGAGAGAAGACAGTTTCCGTCGCAGGTATCGGTGCTGTCGGAGGCTATGCTGTCGAGATGCTCGCCCGCTGCGGTATCGGGAAACTCCGCATCCTTGATTTCGACACTGTTTCCGAAAGCAATATAAACAGGCAGATCATCGCGCTTCATTCGACTGTCGGAAGGCTGAAGACAGAGGTAATGAAGGAACGCATACACGACATCAACCCGGACTGCACCGTCGAGGATTTTCCCGAGATGCTGAACGACGGGAATCACGCTCTTCTTTTTGATGACGCAGATATCGTTCTCGACTGCATCGACAGCGTCGGAGCAAAGGTTTCCCTCCTTGCAGATGCATATGAGAAAGGCATCCCGATCATCTCATCGATGGGCGCGGCACTGAGGAAGGACACATCGCTCATCAGAACCGGTGATATCATGGATACATTCGGATGCCCGCTAGCAAAGCAGGTACGGTCACAGCTCAGGAAGCGGAATATCGGGAGAGGAATCGAGTGCGTCTTCTCACCAGAGAACGTGGATTTCAGATATATCAATCCAGATGAAGATCCGGAGGCTGAGGATGGCAGGAACGGCAGGAAGAGAACAATACTTGGCTCGCTGCCCTTCGTCACTGCCATATTC
>CASEZU010000018.1 GCA_949292445.1 uncultured Spirochaetales bacterium
ACACTGTTCACGCTGAATCTGATGGTATTGTCCATGGCAAATTCGGCAGAAGAATAATCCTCTTTGTTGCCTTCGATGATGATATTGTCAGCGACTGTATCATCAGCAGTGAGCTTCCAGTCGAGATAGAGGCCGCCCTTATCAACGAAAGTATTGCCAGTGACTGTAAGAGCTGCTGTTGTCTTGTTGACATAGAGACCTGTCACATAACCATCAAAATAGTTTCCTGTGATGGTTATTGTGCCTGATGTCGGATCAGCAAGTGCGATTCCGATCGCATTAACATCTGCTGCATTTGTATTCGTGAAATATGAATTCCTGATTGTTATGTTTGCCGCGCCCTGATTGTTGACAGTGATTGCGGTTCCATTCGAGGAATTGATATGGACGCCATCAATGACCACATTATTCGGCCTGAGGAAATCGACAACACTGTTGAGTGTAAGCACAGAATCACTTTCTGCACGGATTGTCAGATCTGATACATCTGTCAGAATCGTACCATCAATGGCGAAAGAACCTGAAATGACGATTGTGGATGCAATGCCATCAGATGCTGCCTCTTCCAGTGCTTCAGTGAAAAGAGCTGCTGAATCAACATAGTAAACACCCGGTGTTTCCGGGTCCGGAAGCGGCTCCGGAGCCGGTTCATCTCCGCCCTGATCTCCCCATACAGGCGGCGGGAGAATCCCTGACGGACCATTCTGCGGACATGCTGTGAACGCGATGAGTACAGCAAGAACTCCGATTATAAAGGAGAGTTTTCTAAGCATTTCTACCTCCATGGCTTAAATTCCATAGAGATCATACCCCCCCCCCCGCTTCTAGTCAAGATTTTTCCAGTTCAGGAGTGAATAAAAGATGGAATATTCAGATGCAGGGAAATCAGAAAATGAATCTGACGGCCTTTGTGTGTTCAGGGAGCGTGAATGACAGTCCGCGTTTCACCTGCGCATCCCCGGAGTAAAGCAGGAAACGTCCCGGCTGCATCCTGAAGACAGAGCCTTCAAGAGAGACAATCTCATCACCTTCGAGAACGATCTCCATTACTTTCATTCCCGGATGGCACTCCGCCTCGAAACCCTTGTCGGATGTAAGGAAGGTATCGATTATATACCTCACATCACTCTTCTCCGGAGTATCGTATCTGCCATCCCCTTCTTCATAAGGAAGGGAGCGGTCCATCACGTCTATCACAGTGCGGATAGAAAGGAACGCCCCCTCATAGCTCTCCAGTTCGGAGAGCGTGTCGAATATGATCATTTTCCTTCCCTGTGCTTATCCGACAGTTCCTTGAAGCGGATTATCTCCTCCACACATCCGTCTATTCCCAGAAGATCGGAATCGAGGGAAAGGGAGTATGTGCGGCACATTCCCCACTTCTGATCGGAGTAGTAATTGTAGAAGTTGGCCCTGCTCTTGTCGTTCTTCAGGCAGACATCCTCCGCCCTGTCAGCAGGCACGCCATAGACTTCAACGGCCCTCTTCACCCTGGCCTCAAGAGGCGCATGGATGAAAACCGAGATGAGATCCGGATTGCCGCGGAGGATATAATCGCCGCAGCGGCCGATGATGATGCAGGATTCCTTAGAGGCAACCTTCCTGATGGTATTCGACTGTATCAGGAAGAGCTGGTCATTGAGCGGCATCTCATTGAATCCCAGTGTTCCCGAGGACATGGGATAGTTTCCCATCACCAGCGAATAAAGGAGCGAGGATGCAGGTTTCTCGTCAGCGTTCCTGAAAAGCTCCTCGGAGTATCCGCTGTCCTTCGCAGCCATTGCCAGAAGCTCCTTATCGTAATAAGGGATACCCAGCTTCTCTGCGAGTTTCTTGCCGACCATGCGGCCGCCTGAGCCGAACTGCCGTCCGATTGTGAAGATCATCTTTGCACCCATACACAAGCCTCCTGATCATATTATAAACCAGAAAATGCGTATTTCAGCAAAAATACACAGAATCAGATGCCTTCTGCCAGATGCTCAACAAGGATCTTCAGCCCTATTGCGATAAGGATGATACCGCCCGCAAGCTCAGCCTTTGATTTATACCTGTCGCCGGCAATTGAGCCGAGTTTGACGCCGAATGCGGAGAGGATGAAGGTTATGATGCCAATGAACGAGACAGCCCAGTAGATATTCCCGTCCACAGCCGCCAGCGCGATGCCGGAAGCGAGGGCATCTATCGAAGTCGCCACCGCGAGAGGGAACATAGCCTTCGCACTCAGCGACGGGCTCTCCGACTCCTCATCCTTCGTTCTGGACTCGACAATCATCGAGGCTCCGATCGCGGCCAGCAGGACAAAAGCGACCCAGTGATCGAAGGACTGTATCAGGCCGGAAAGCTGGAGACCGACAAAATATCCGATAAGAGGCATCAGTGCCTGGAAGAATCCGAACCAGAGACCTACGAGAGCAGAACTTCTCAGCGACGACCTGCCAAGTGCAAGTCCCTTGCATATTGCCACAGCAAAAGCATCCATGCTGAGCCCGACGGCCAGCACGAAAAGCTCACCTATACCCATCTGTTTCTCCATAGAAAAGCGGAGCCGCAGCCCCGCTTTCTGTCATCAGCCCTGAACGCTCTTCGCCAGCGCCTCGGCCATAGCCTCGATATCCGGCATCTGCTCCGCCTTGAGCGATGATTTCACCGAAAGCACCGGAGAGAGGATTCTGATGTCCTTCATTGAGGCAAGCATTTCCGACATCTTCTTTCCTGCCGAAAGCGCCCATGAACCATTCTCGATGACCGCCGCATCCCTGTTCTGGAATGCATGAGCCTTGAGCTCGATAAGGAGCATCTCCATCTTCGGGAAGATCTCCGCATTGTATGTCGGAGAGGCGAAGACAATCGTGCTGTACCTGAAGCACTCGGAGACAAGCACTGATGCATCCGTCTTCGATGCATCATACATATGGATGTTCCTCACGCCCTTCTCTGCAGCCTTGGCCGCGAGCACATCAACAGCGTTGGCTGTGTCGCCGTAAATGGAAGCATAGACAATAAGGAGCCCCTTCTCTTCCGGTGTGTAGGATGCCCATGTCTGGTACTTTGAGATGAACCAGGAGATATTCTCCCTCCAGATCGGACCATGGAGAGGAAGGATCATCTTTATCGGGAGCGCGGCTGCCTTCCTGAGCGTGTTCATGACCTGCACGCCGTACTTTCCTACGATGTTGATGTAGTAACGTCTGGCATCATCGAGCCACTCCTTCTCAAACTCCACCTCGTCAGCATAGAGATTGCCTGCAAGCGCGCCGAATGTGCCGAAGGCATCGGCTGAGTAGAGGAAACCGTTGGATGTATCGAACGTGACCATCACCTCGGGCCAGTGGACCATCGGGGCAAAGACAAATGCGAAGGTGTGCTTTCCTGTGCAGAGAGAATCGCCGTCCTTGACAAGGTGGGCCCTCGAGTCAACATCGAAGGTATAGAACTGGCGGATCATCTGGATCGTCTTCTGGTTCCCGACGATCTTCACACCAGGATAGCGCAGCACGATCTCGGCTATCACGGAGCAGTGGTCAGGCTCCATATGGTTGACGATGAGGTAATCGAGCTCACGGCCTGAGAGCGCAGCCTCGACATTCTCCAGGAATTCCCTGGACACGGAGTGATCCGCGGTATCGAGAAGAACGGTTTTATCATCAAGCACGACATAGGAGTTGTAGCTCACGCCGCGCTCGATCGGGTAGATATTCTCGAAGAGTGCAAGGCGCCTGTCGCTGGCGCCTACATAGAACACATCCTCAGCGATTTTCCTTGTATTGTTCATCTGATAATCTCCTCCGTGCAACTATATACGAAGGAAGGATTATCAGCAACACGGCTATGACAGGAAAGCTGCGAGATGCGGCACCAGTTCCTTGATCACAACATTTGAGGTGTTGATGCAGAGATCATAGTCCGACTTGTCGCCCCACTTGGAACCGGTGTAGAACTCATAATACTTGGCCCTGCCCTTGTCCACTTTCTGGATCATCTGCCTCATCTCCTTGTCCGAGAGATGCTCACCTTCCGGAGCTCTTTCATGGCATCTCCTGATCCTGCTCTCCATATCCGCATAGACGAAGATACGGAACGGCTTGATGTCCTTGAGGATATAGTCCGCACAGCGTCCGACGATAACGCAGTCAGAAGCTGCGGCCATCTCCTTTATGATGTTGCTCTGCTCGATATACACCGACTGCTGGATCTGGAATGTCATATCAGGATAGAGGCTGTGGCCGATTGTTATCGGCAGCAGAGGATACGGATGGTGCTCCACAACATTGTGCACATACTCCTCGGTAAGCTGTGTGCGCTTCGCGATCTCAGTGAGGATCTCCTTGTCGTAATAAGCTATCTGGAGCTTGTCAGCGAGCCTTCTTCCAAGCTCCCTGCCGCCGCTTCCGAACTCACGTCCTAATGTAATTACCATATCTCATCCTCCTTCTTGTGCACCATTATTATATCACGAAAGGCCGGGCTGTATAAAATGAACCAGTTCTTTCTATATTCTCCTGTATCGTGTGGTGAGGATAGCCGAAGACACCGCCTCATCCTTTCCGGACGGCTGCAGTTCTCCAGATGAAAGCATCTGGCTCACAATACTGCCGAGAGCCGCTGTATCGGCAGGGAATGCTGTCACTGTACGGCCCGACTTCATGGCTATGAGCTCGTTGAGATAGTCATCGTCAGCTCCTTCTCCCTCCGTCTCAATGCGGTAAAGGCTGCGCCCTGTGAGGCGTTCAAGCATTTCAATGCTCTCCTTCACAGAGAGAGCAGCAGATTCATAGACAGAAGCTGCAAGAGCACTCTCATCGTGATCCTTGCCGGTGATGGCGGAGACTGCAGCAGAGAGCGAAGCAGAATCTGCAAGACGGCTGTCATAGAGATCGAAAGTGACCGGCATGGAAGCTCTTCCGGCTCTTTCCGCAAGCTCTGCTCTCGTGAGCCCTGTCTCTGCGGCAAGACGGCCAATGATACTGCCGCAATCAGTCTTCCGCACAAGTCTCACAGCACCGCCGTATCCGCCCTCGTTCGAGAATCCCGCTTTCATCGCCTCTTCGCTCCTGACCGGAGACGGAGAAGCTGTTCCGATTATCTCTCCGCCGAGAATGAAGGCAGCCTCATCGGATACCGGCAAGGCCGCCGCCTTTGCAGCATTCCTGTACGACGGAACAAGCATGACAAGAGGATCATAGCCTATCTCTGCGGCAAGCTCTGGCTTGATATGTCCCACTTCCGTCCCCGGATCTGAAAGCTCCGTGAAAAGATGAACAGGGAGCCCTAGGCTGTCGATGAGCTCATAGTCCCAGCCATGCTTGCCGGGATCAGCAAGCTCAGAAAGAGATGCCATGGTGTACTCATGCTTCATTACCCCAGTGAGCCTGTAGGCGAGATAATCGGGAATGAAGAGAAGATAGGCAGCTTTCTCAAAGGCTTCCGGCATCTCGTCCTTTACAGCAAGAAGCTGGTAAAGCGTATTGCCGGGTTCGGGCTGCAGGCCGGTACGCGGGTAGAGATAGCTCCTGTCAGGTTTTGACTCGAGCCGTTCCGTGCGGCCATCCGTGAACGACACGGCATCACCGATGACGCTGCCCTGCTCTGTCAGGAGCACGAAATCGGAGCACCATGATGTGAATGCTATGGAATCAGCCTTTCCGGCCTTCCTCATCCCCTCCACGATATTGCCGAAGATGAGATCGAGATCCCAGACCGTGGTTCCGTCCTCCTTCTCACGACGGACAACCGGAAACTCATGGACAGTCTCCATGATGACTCTGCCATCCGGAGCCAGATGGCCTTTCACGAGCTTTCCGCCCGAAATGCTCAGATCAGCTGCAAGATATACCATGCATCAATTTTAATGCTCCTGCTCCCCATAGCGCAACAAAAAGAGGAAAAACGTCAGATGAGGCTGCAGCGTATCGCTCACTCTTTATCGACTAAAGCGCTTTTGATATAGTCAGAGGCATGCGAAACAGGAAAAAGTTGCAGCCTGGATTGAAGCTGGCTCTGGGCTTCATGCTGCTGATAGCAATTGGTACGCTGCTCCTCTACCTGCCGGTCTCACATCAGGATGGGGTGGATGTGTCACTGATAGACGCACTGTTCATCTCTACATCAGCAATATGCGTGACGGGTCTGACGCCTCTCGACATATCGAAGACGCTGTCGGATTTCGGCTCTACGGTGCTGATGCTTCTGATACAGTTCGGCGGACTGGGCTATGCTGTGGTCGCAGTCCTTATAATAAGGCTTGCGAGCGGCAAGATAGATGCCTCGACAGGAAATCTGCTGCGGGATTCACTGGGAGCAGACCACAAGATAGGAACCAGGAGACTTCTCGGAGTTGCGCTCTCCGTCACGGGGATCATAGAACTGCTGGGCGCAGGCCTTCTCTTTGCGGCGTTCTCACAGCGCTACCCGGTCGGCAGGGCAATATACCTCTCGGTATTCCACTCGGTATCGGCATTCAACAATGCCGGATTCGACCTCTTCTCCGACAGCATGATGAAGTGGAACAACAATCCGCTCGTGCTCATCACGATCGCTTCGCTGATCGCGCTCGGAGGTCTGGGATTCATCCTCTACAACGACCTGATAGAGCATGTGAGGACAAGGAAGAAGATTGCCGTGCATACGAAGATCGTCCTCTCCACCACCCTGCTGCTGATACTCGCAGGCACAGTGCTCTTCAGGATCATCCTCCCGGGCATAGACTGGAAAAACGCTTTCTTCCAGTCAGTGACGACGAGGACTGCAGGCTACTTCTCATACGACCAGTCAGCCCTGCCTCCTGCGGGAGTCGTGCTCACGATAGTGCTGATGTTCATCGGAGCCTCCCCGGGATCCACCGGAGGCGGTGTCAAGACGACATCGTTCTACACGGCAGTGAAGGCATCGTTCTCGCTGCTTCTGGGAAAGAATCCGACATCATTCAAACGGGAGATAAGCTCTGAGTCGGTGATGAAGGCGTTCTTCGTCATCATCATCTCCGTGCTTCTTGTCGCAGCAGCCTCATTCCTGCTGACGATAACTGATCCGGAGTTCAGCTCGGACAAGATCCTCTACGAAGTCGTGTCGGCATATGCCACTGTAGGCCTGACGATGGGGATAACGCCGTCGATATCCACAGCAGGCAAGATCATACTGATAATAATGATGTTCCTCGGACGCGTGGGATTCATGACAATAATCACTGCGTTCGCCAGAAAGCGCGCCGCCGGCGCAAGATACCTCGAGGAGAAGGTAATAATAGGGTAAAAACATGAGGAAGAAAGAAGGAAACCAGGTTTTCGGAGTAATAGGCACAGGACGTTTCGGACTCGCTGTCGCGGAGGAGCTTCTTGCGCGCGGAAAGTATGTGATCGCGATAGATCAGGATCAGCAGAGGCTGAAGCCGCTGTATGAGACAGATGCAGAGGTCTTCGTGATCAGCGACATCTCCAGGGAATCGCTGATGGATGCGGGCATTCAGGATGCAGATACAGTCATTGTCGGCATCGGCAAGGATGTCGAGAGCTCGATTCTCGCCGCGCTGAACTCAATAGAACTCGGAGTGAAGCATGTTATCTGCAAGGTCATCAGCGATGATCATGCCAAGATCCTCAGAAAGATCGGAGCCGATGTCGTCTTCCCGGAGATCGAGATAGGCAAACGCACAGCGATAAGGCTCTGCGAGACTCTGGCAGAGGACATCCTGCCCCTCTCAGAGGAGTTCTCAATCATCCAGATCAGGACACCGAAGGAACTGGATGGTCATAGCGTCAAGGAAATAAAGATCCGTGAGCGCTATGGCATCACGCTCATCGCCGTCGTGAAGGACGGCAAGGCAAACGGTTCAGTTGGACCAGATACTGTCCTCCATGAAGATGAGCTGATGGTGCTCTCCGGATCGAACAAGGACCTGGATAAATTCCAGAGATCAATCGCCGAGTAATTCACTTCACACGGTAATGCGCTCCTGACACTGCCCGATGGCAAGCAGGAGCGTTTTTCATATCACCGTCTTCTGTCCAGCATCACCACCGTCTCGATGTGGGAGGAACCGGGAAAGAGATCGACAGGCTGTATTCCCATCACATCGTATGGAAGGAAACGGTGAATGTATCTGAGATCACGGCCCAGCGTCTCCGGATTGCAGGAAACATAGATGATGCGCTCGGGCTCCATACGGCCGGCAGCTGCAAGAAATTCCTCCGTCGCACCGGCTCTGGGAGGGTCGAGGAACAGCACCGAGCAGCGTCTCCCCTTCTTCGCTTCTGCTTTCATCCAGGCTGAGGCATCTGCCGCGATGAACTCAGCATTCTCTATTCCATTCATCCGCGCATTCTCTCTCGCATCGGAGACGGCATCGGCATTAGCCTCAACGCCTATGACATGCCCCGCGCCGGACGCAGCGGCAATGAGCGCGATCGTTCCAGTCCCCGAATACGCATCTATGACTGTATCGGACGGACGGAGATCAGCCATGTTCATCGCAATGGTATAGAGGTTCGCCGCCTGCCGCGGATTCACCTGATAGAAAGACACAGCGGAGATGCGGAAATCGAGGCCGCAGAGCCTGTCCACGATATATCCCTTGCCGTAGATCACCTTCTCCTTCGCGCCTTCGGGAATCACCATCGAAGTCTTTTCCGTATTGACGATGATGGAGATGGATTTCACTGCCGGATGCTTCTGATGAAGTGCCGCGGCGAAATCGGAAGCTGAAGGGATATCAAAGGAGGAGGCGACAAGGACGACAAGTATCTCATCATAATACTTCGAGCACCTCACAAGCACATGCCTGAGATGTCCCGTTCCACGGTCCTCATCATAGGCTTTGAGATGATAGCGCCCTGCAAGCATCCGCACAGCAGAAAGCACAGCCCCTGCCCTCTCGTCCTCCAGCGGACAGGAGCGGACGGGAATCAGCTTATGGCTGCCCTTTCTGTATATACCGGTGACAAATTTCCCATCCGCCATGCCGCATACAGCCTGAACCTTGCATCTATAGCCGGTTATCTCCGGGGATGGAAGAATGGGAGAGACATGACCGAACCGCGACAGGAACTGCTCCTCCGCCAGATATTTATTGAGGAGCTCATCCTCATAACGCTCATTTATGTAATCGCAGCCGCCGCAGCGTCCCGCAAGCGGGCAGTGTCTCTTTCTTGCCATAGGCACATATTACAACAAGACAGAAAAACTGACATCACTCATGAAAAAGGGAAATTTGTCGCCGTTCAGGGCTCGGCTTTTCCTTGCTTGCGGCACAGATAATCTTTATCGATAAAAATTTTTTCCGTGATAATATACATATATGAACAATAAGTCAGCAGCACAGCCAGCTTTGATCATAAAGCTCAAGACTCTGCTCCCGACTGTATCAAAGTCAGAGCAGCAGGTTCTGAATTTTATCTGCCAGAATCCTGACAAGATAATCTACTTCTCTGTGTCTGAACTTGCAGAAAGCTGTCACGTCAGCGAAGCAACGGTGATAAGGGCCTGCAGGAGTGCAGGAGCCTCAGGCTATCAGGATCTCAAAGTGACGCTTGCTCAGGATATTGTTCTGCCGATACAGAGCATCAACGAGGAGATATCCTTCTCAGATGACCCTGCGACAATAGTCAACAAGGTCTTCCAGAGCACCTTGAACACACTTCAGTATACAAGAAATACGATTAAGATCGAGAATCTCGCGAAAGCTGCTGACTGTCTGCTGAATGCGCGGAGGATAATGATCACAGGCTTCGGAAATTCAAGGGCAATGGCACTGGATCTGCTGCATAAGCTCGTGCGCCTTGGCCTTGATGCGGTGGTTTATCAGGACTCCCATATTGACACCATAGGTTCTTCTTTCCTCACAAAGGATGACTGCCTCTTCGCAATCAGCCATTCCGGCTCAACAAAGGATGTGGTTGATACTGCAAGAATCGCTCATGAACAAGGAGCGAAAGTCATATCGTTATCCAATATAGGAAAGAATCCTCTTCTGAAATACTCTGATATACCGCTGCATACAGCAAGCAATGAAACGAAATACCGCATAGCAGCTATAGATTCAAGAGTTGCACAGGTAGTGCTGATCGACTGCATCTACACAATGATAGCCATAAAGAAGCCGGATGCAGTGCAGGGCTTCAACAAGATAGAGAAAGCCCTGCATGTCAAGAAATACTGATCAGGATCTTTTTTCGATATTCTCCACTGCAGTGACCCACTCATGCGCAGGATCATTTGATCTGTAGAATCCCTGGTACTCGCCTGCCATCACCCACAGGAAATATGAATTATACCCGGGGGCTCCGACAGTCGTATGATAACCATAAGGGAACTCCACCAGATCATCATTTCTGACAATATAGCTCTTGTCCAGAGAAAGGTCGGAAGTATACATGCTCTGGATGGCAAATCCCTGTTCAGGCTGGAACAGGAAGTAGTAGATCTCCTCTGCGATACCTTCAGCCGGCATATTGAACGTATCATGCTTGTGAGGAGGGAATCCTGCCCAGTTTCCCGGAGTGATCCAGGCTTCACCGACTGTGAGCTTCTTTGCATTCGATGAGCCATCAACAAGGAAATGAGTCTCCCTTTCATAAGGTTTCTTTCCCAGTATCGAGGCCTTCACCATGTCAGGGGTGATGAGAAGCGGCTCCGTATCCTCATCCATTGGAGCTGTCGCAACAGCGATCTTTGCAGACCATGGCGTGGAGAACGTGACAGTCCTGTTTCTGCCTGCATATACAGTATGTGCTTTACCCTCAAATACGGATTTTCTTCCGCCGACAAAGCCGAAATCTGTCCCGTCATCCATCTTTACATATGCATTTCCTGAAAGGAAAACAAAGGCGGCTTCCCTGTTCTTTGTCTCAAAAACCGCGCTTTCATCCTTATGAAGCTCTATCATGTAGAATTCCAGCATCTTGAGGGAGCCGTTCCCTGCCGTGCAGAGCTCAGATACCCCGCTTCTGGGGCAATAAGTCTTCTTGTACTCCATTCCTTTTCCTCCTTATTCTATCCATAGCCATAACCACATCGGATACATCCGCAATTATGGCTTTATCACTGAAATCAATTATCGGAGCTTTGGGATCGGTGTTCACTGATATCACCATTCCGGCCCCGCTTATGGCAGATACATGCTGGGCAGCCCCGCTGATTCCGAAGGCCACATATACATCAGGATGAACGATCTTCCCGGTCAGCCCTACCTGCCAGGAATATGGAAGAGCATAGCGTGTGACTCCCGTACGGCTTGCTCCCATAAGGCAGCCGAATGATTCAAGCTCATCCCGAACTTTCCTGTCCGTGACCCCTGCCCCGATACTGAGGATCACAGACTGATTCAATGCACCGACAGCAGCATCGGAGATGCTTTCCAGACATGTGACAGCGTTTTCCGGCCATGTGTCCGTTTCCATTCTTATATGTTCAAATCCAGGAAAAGCGCCAAAATCCCTTACTGCAAATGTATGCGGCCGGATTGTCATGAACCCCAGTGGCCCCACAAGTTCCACCTCAGCTTCAGCGGAACCCTCAAATGCCGGCCTGACAGCAGCGGGATGGTCGCTGCCATCGAAAAAGAAACCTGTGCAGTCTGCAGCAAGACCTGAAGATAAAATTGCCGCAGCATATGGAATGACAGAGCGCATTCTTATGGAAGCCGGGGCAAATATTGTTCCGGTCCGCCTTGACAGGAAAGCAGCGAGGACCTTTCCATAAACCGAATCATCATCGGTATAAGGCACAGCAAAGGAAAAAGCGGAATAAGCTCCTGCTTGTTCTGCAGCTGCGATATCGGATTCCTCTCCCAGCATGATCGCAGCCGGCTGTTTTCCTAGGCCTGCGAGCTCGGATATTATCTCCAGAGAAGCTCTCTCCCCCTCCTCATCAAAGGACGGAACGACTACAAAGTCATTCTCCTGACAAGAGGTTCCTTCCGTTCTTATCCCCTCTCCGGTTTCGGATCCGGCCTCACGTTTTTTCAGGATTTCCTCCATTATCCACCCGGCTCCGATATCAGGGTCAGCTGTTATCTCCGCTTTTCTCCATTTTACCACCCGGTTCCTCACTCCTCTCACCTTAGTTCTGGAACCGGAAAAACCGACAGATTCAGGCCTGCATCCGATATCCTCAGCAGTCAGGTGGACATAAGTGACTGAAGATGCTGCTCGTTTTCCCATAAGTGACGGAGGATCAGGCTCAATGCCTTTAGGACAAATCGACAAGACCGCAGGAAAGGTAGTCCGGAGAAGATCAGTCCTGTCCTCCAGGAGTCTTATGGCAGTACCATCGGCAGAGGCATCCAGGACATGTGTTATTACCGGCAGCGACAGCATGGCAGCAAGCTCTGATGGCACCTGACCTGTCTCAGAGTCTGTGGAAGCATTGCCGGCAAGTATCAGATCATATTCTCCCTCCGCCGATATGTGCTTTACGGCATAGCAGAGAGCTCTGGCAGTGGAAAGCGTATCGCCGCCCCGCAGGACGGGATCTGATACATGGTAAATTTTCCTGCATTCATAGGATGCCAGCTGTGATATGAGAGCAGATGGATATCCGGGATAGACAGTCAGGATATCAAACTCTGCGCCGGCTGATCTTTTCAGGTTCCTCGCAATTGAGACTGCATGGAAATCCGCCATCGTCACCGATGCTGCGGCACCTGCCCTCTTTATTGTCATGTCTTCTGTGAAGCTGAGCTCAGATGCTTCCACCGCAGGCTTCACA
>CASEZU010000019.1 GCA_949292445.1 uncultured Spirochaetales bacterium
TATCTTTGCAGAATCTCATCCGAGCATGACGATCACGGAGGCAAGGGAGGCGGAGAAAAGTCCTGAGATGAGATTCACCATGTCATTGTCCAGCCATGCGATGCCGCGCGCCCTCTCGTTGCGTTCTCCATTCTCCACAGCTCTTTCGGTGAGCGTACCGTCCTTTCTCCTGTACTGCACCTGCAGTGCTGCACCCAGGAAGGAATCCAGGACAGAGCCGAGGAAGCCGGCTGCCGCGACAGCGGAGAATGCTGATACCGTACAGCCGAATGTGCCCATGAAAAGAAGCGCGATCAGCAGGGACGATGCCGCTCCGCTCACAAGACCCAGCACGGTCACACCGCCGGAAAGCCCCTTCGGCACCCGGGTGAATGTGATGATGGATACAGGATCACGGTGACTGAGTCTCCCGATCTCCCCTGAGAACGTATCAGCCTCAGCCTCCGCGACAGCAGCTGCGAACGCAGCGAGGAATGCCGCAGGATACGGGGACAGCCTGAAGAGGATGAGGGCAATGGCTGCAGGAAGGCCATTTGCCGCGACCTGCATCATATCCCTCTCCGATCCTTTTTCGGCAACAGTATCCGCGCCGCGTACCAGCTTGCTGAGAACAGAAGATGAGAGGAAGAAGAAGGCAAGGACGATGAAACCTGACACCCCGCCTATATACATCACGACAAGGCCCAGAAGCGATGCGGCCGCAGCCCCGCCCGGCGTGAGGAAACGCTTCCTCCTCGCAATGAACACCATGAGAGCCATCACAGTGAATATGATACAGAGGCGCCAGACCAGAGGAATGGCAAAGAAACGGCTGTCAATGAATGCTGTCCAGGATCTCATAGCACCTCCGAGAGAAATGCGGCGGAAAGCGGCACGGAGACATTGTCCAGGCCATGGGGGGTTAAGACTTCAATGGCTGTCACGGCAGCTCCGCCAAGGGCGGCGCCATACAAGCCCTTTCCTCCGATGGCATACAACACCGCAAAGGAGCATGCGAGCATGGCAAGGGAGCCCTCGAGCGTCCTGTGTCCTATCCTGTGCCTGCCCCATCTCATTCCGACCAGTGCGGCAGCTCCGTCGCCGAGCCCCATCACAAGGCCGCCGGCAGCCAGCGATGAGGGGAGAAGATATCCGAGATTCATCGCTGCAGAGAGAATGAGAAGTGAGAGAGGATAACAGACCAGCCCTGTAAGACGCTGCCCGCTCCTGATCCCCAGGACCGCATTGACTGCAATGAACACAGCCGGCCCGAGAAGCCGCAGTGCGTCATCATCAATACCGTAGGCAAGTATGAACGATGTGAGGGAAACAAGGATATGGACAGTCTTCCGCGCCCCCTCAGGAGAAAGCACCCCTCTTTTTCCCAGAAAGAAAGAAAGAGCCAGCACAGCAGCAACATAGATGGAGGCAATAAGTATCCAGATAAAATCACTCACCAGCTTCTTCCTCCTCCGCCGGAAAAACCGCCGCCGGAGAAACCGGATGAGCCCCTCGATGTCCTAGCACCACCTCCGCCCTGACGCGGCGCAATCGTGTTTGAATAGGCGTGATGCCACCTCCTCGAGAATGATGAGAGGATGTAGATATCCGAGATATCGCTACCGGAATACCATGAAACAGGAGGGACATACATCCCGCTGAAAGCCCTCACCCACTTCTCCTCGACGCCGAGAGCCATGGCATATGAAAGCACATGATAGAAAAACTCCGGGTCAGAAGCAGAGAGCTTCTCTATCCTTTCCTTCTCCACTCTTTCAATGAAGTCCCTGTACCCGACGATCTGGCCGAGCACCAGGGAGGCATAATCACTGCGCCTGTCAATGGAAGCTGAAAGCATCGCAGATGCAAACAGCGCGGCAAGGAAGACTGCTGATGAAAGCGCCGCCAGCTTGTAATCCTGACCGAAGGATGAAAGAGCGGACACAATGAAGAACCATATGAAAGCGAGGAAGAAAAGAGGCGGAAGGATATATGAGAATCTGAAGCCCTGGCTTCTCATCTTCTTCTCCGCAGTCCCTGACACACCGCGGAGCATCCCGTAGGCCATAACAGACGGAAAGAGAATGAAAACAGTTGGAAAACCGGGAAAGAACAATGTGGATAATACAGCGAAAAGCACGACAGGAATGAGGAGGAGCCTCATCACCTTCTTCCGCAGAGCGCTTGATGCAGGAGATGAGAGCGAACGCTCGCCGGAAAAGCTCTCAGCCTCAGCCTTCCTCACGCGGGCAAGTTTCTGTGAAAAGCCGTTCATCCTCAGCATCTTTGTATCAACGGCGGACGAGGAGGAGAAAAAGGCTGCGAAGAGCGCGGCTTCTGCCTCGGAGACATCATCCGGAAGCTCCCTGACGGCGCTGAATGTGAAATCATCGCCGCCGTTGTCCGTGATGGTCACATACCCTCTGTCAGCCCAGCTGATCAGCATGGCTGAGACAGCGCTGTCCTCCAGTGCCCCATTGTAAATGAATCCGGCATCCATCGGTGTGAGGCCGTCAGGAGGCGTGTAGCGCAGAGGAGCGATCAGCTTCTCATCACGGCCCTTCAGATACCAGATGAGAAAAGCAGCAATGACGGTGAGGATGGAGACAGCCATGCTGGCAAAAGCCCCGGCTGCAGCAAGATCAAAAGGCTTTGCAGCAGAGGAGAAATACCCCTCCTCCATCTCCGCCCTTATTGTCATGCCATAGCCTGCGGGCAATCCGTAATATGAGCCGCTTACTGTGCAGCCATCCGGTGAAAGCTCAAAAGGAAGTTCCGCCGAAGAATGGTACGGCCCGTATGTCAGCCATATCCTGTCACTATCAACAGGATGCGGAAAGGTGATGGAGAAAGAAACCCTCTCCATCGCAGCATCCCAGGAAGACGGCGAGACTATGTTGTAATAAAGCTCATCGTAATCTGCATAGCTGTCAGCGCCGGGAGAATAGCGGTATGAAAGAGAATAATCCTGCCTTCCGGAGACAAGGCGGTCAGGATCGCCGAAGCGGACGGAAACATACGAACCGTCTCTTGAAACATCCGCATCAGGATGAGTGAGGATATCATCGACACCGGCACGGACACTGCCGAACCTGTACTGTATGTCGCGGATGAAACCATGGGACGGGACAGTATAATCGAGTGCGATGTCCTCCCTTATCTCCATGGAACGGTCATCGGAGACATTGATCGATACCGAATACTCCTCCACCGTGAAATTTTCCGCATGCAGGGACAGGACAAGAAATGCAGCTGTGAAAAGAAGCGCCAGCTTCCTCATCAGAACCTCACGTCCACCCTTGCCCTGTCCGTGGCATCGATCTCAATGTACGGACGCTTGCCGAAATGGAAGACCGCTGCGATCAGCGATGATGGGAAGACCATTATCCTGTCGTTATACTCCCGCACTACCGCATTGTAGTATTTTCTGGCATTGGCAAGCGTCTCCTCGATGCGCGAGAGCTGCCCGGAGAGATCCATGAAGTTCTGGCTTGCCTTGAGATCAGGATAGTTCTCGGCAACGGCAAGAAGGCGCCCCAGCGCTCCGGAAAGCTCATTCTCAGCTTTAAGCCTCTCCTCGCCCGTAAGCGACTCAGCCCTGCTCCGCGCTGCGACAACAGCATCAAGCGTGCTGCTCTCATGCGCTGCATAGCCCTTCACAGTCTCAACGAGATTGGGAATCAGATCAGACCGCTCCTTGAGGTGGGCATCGATTCCTGCCTCCGCCTCATCCCCTTTGTTCCGGAGCCTCACCAGGGAGTTGTAAGCTGAGACAGCCCAAAGAAGCAGGACTGCTATCAGAAGGAGAATTACCACGAGAACAACCATTGAATGACCTCCAGGGAGCTTTTCCCAATCATATAGCTATTATGACTGAATAGCCAGATACAGGGATCGTGCATGCACCGTACATATTCCTGCAGTATGAAGGGCATTGCAAGCTGTGCGTCAAAGCTGTAATATTGCATAGAATATGCATACTTATGCAATCTGGAGGCCCGATGAAGGAAAGGCATAACCGGCTCACTGTGGTCAAGGAGCTTATAAGAAACAACAGGATAGACAATCAGGACACGCTGCTGGAGCTGTTGAGGAAGGAGGGCTACAACGTAACCCAGGCGACGCTCTCGAGGGATCTCAAGATGCTGAAAGTCGGCAAGATATCCGACGGATGGTCAGGTTACTACTACACGCTTCCTGAAAGCGATCTCGTGAGCGAGTCCGAGAAAAGCTACATACAGGACGTCAGAAGGGGTATAATCTCGATAGAGTTCTCAGGAAACTTCGGAGTTATCAAGACAAGACCGGGTCATGCGAACAGCGTCGGCTTTGCGCTGGACGTGCTTGCGCTGCCTGAAATACTGGGAACAGTCGCAGGAGATGACACGATATTCGTCATCCTGCGCGAGGGAATGACAAAGGAGGATCTCCTGGAGAGCTTCAATGCGAGGATCCCGGAGATAAAGGAGTGATCATGGAATACGTCAATCTCGATAAGACAGCAGGCTACAAGGCTCTTCTCGACAGCAGGAAGAGCAGCGTGAAGGAACTTCTGACACCGGAACGCGTCAAGTCACACGACATAGCGCTCGGCGCAGGGCTCAGGTACAACTGGGCGGCGATGCCGATCTCCGATGAGACTGAAAAGCTGCTGCAGGCGCTTTCCGACGAGATGGATCTCACAGGCAAGTACAGGGAGCTTCTCTCAGGCGCGATGATGAACACGGGCGAGAAGCGCCTCGTGCTCCACCATCTCACTAGGGGCAATGTGCTCGGAAAGAAGATCGAGGCTGACGGAGAGGATAAGGACGAATTCTACAAGGGAGAGCTGGAGAAGATAAAAGCGTTCTCCGAGGATGTCAGGAACGGACGCATCACGGGATCAACGGGAAAGCCGTTCACGACAGTCTGCCAGATAGGAATCGGCGGCTCCGACCTTGGTCCGAGAGCTCTCTACCTTGCGCTCAAGGGATGGGCGGACGGAAAGGGCATCAGGCAGCTCAAAGGCGAGTTCATCTCCAATGTGGACCCCGACGATGCCGCTGCCGTGATCAGGCGCCTCGACTTCGAGACGACGCTCTTCATCCTCGTATCAAAGAGCGGAACGACGCAGGAGACCCTGACAAACAGGGATCTTGTGCTTGAGACACTCAAGAAGTCCCCCGTCAAAGGCCTCGTTCCTTCAAAGCACATGGTTGCCGTGACAAGCAAGACATCACCGCTGGCAAAGGACGATTCAATGCTCGCCGTGTTCTTCATGGACGACTATATCGGCGGACGCTACTCATCCACATCAGGAGTCGGCGGTGTCGTGCTGTCACTGGCATACGGCTTCGACACATTCCGTGCGCTTCTGAACGGAGCACACGAGGAGGACTGTCTCTCGACTGAGAAGGACATTACAAAGAACGGCGCGCTGATGGATGCGCTCGCAGGCTTCTACATGCGCAGCATCCTTGGCTACCCGGCGACAGCTATCCTGCCCTATTCGCAGGCGCTATCCCGCTTCCCCGCCCATCTCCAGCAGCTGGATATGGAGTCCAACGGCAAGCATGTGAACAGGTACGGGGAGAAAATCTCATATCCGACAGGCCCTGTGATCTTCGGAGAGCCGGGAACAAACGGGCAGCACTCATTCTATCAGCTCCTGCATCAGGGATCGGACATCATCCCGCTGCAGTTCATAGGTTTCAGGAAGTGCCAGTACGGACAGGATATCGTGACGGCAGGATCATACAGCCAGACCAAGCTCAATGCGAACCTCTCGGCTCAGATCGCCGCATTCGCAAGGGGCAAGGAAGATGAGAATACCAACAAGGAGTTCGATGGCAACAGACCGTCTTCCCTGATCTACGGCGATGAGCTGACACCCAAGACACTCGGCGCACTCCTTGCGCACTATGAGAATAAGGTCATGTTCCAGGGCTTCATCTGGAATCTCAATTCCTTCGATCAGGAAGGAGTACAGCTTGGAAAGGTACTCGCCAAGAAAGTCCTCGCAGGATGCGAGGGAGATGAGCTCCTGAAGGCTTATGCGGACCTGCTGATCTGACGAAGACGCAGACTCACGCCTGATGCACAGCAGTCCCGGCCGCTGTGCATTTTTTCTGCCTCTATGAATTATCGTTTCTCTGACTTGCGCTTCAGGAACCTGCAGAAATCCCCGATCTCCGTTCTCGACATGCTGTTGAGCCCATCGGGAAGCGAGGAGAGAGGGAACCATCCGGCTTCCTCAGACTCGGCGTTTATCACAGGCTTTTCCGCATTATCCAGTTCTGCGGCGAAAACAGCCTATGAATAGAAAGGCAGCTCATATTTCCTCACCCTCTCTATGCAATCAGCAGCAACAGCTATTCCGGTTTCCTCGAGCGTCTCACGCACTGCTGTCTCAGCCAGATCTGAATCAAGCGGAGGGCACCCACCCCCTTGGATAGCCCAGCTCCTGTCATCGGAACGTCTCTCAAGAAGGATGAGTATATCCTCTCCGCTTCTTGTATAGAGAAACATCCCGGCCCCACGGTACTTTCCCAGCGTCATATGAATAATATAGCTTATTTATGCACAAAAAGGTGAATTCTGGAGAAAAATGAAGCAGGAAGGGAGGAGACTGCAGGTCCCCTCCCCTGTGAAACATCAGAGATACGCCTTGCCGTTCCTGAAAAGCTCCAGGAACTTCTCCTGAGAGTCAATGTGGTCATCGCTTTCAGGCACGGCTGTGTAATGGCCGTTGCCGAGAAGCAGGCGCCCCTTTACGTTGTCGCGGAACATGATATCCAGCATCTTGAGGATAGTCCCCCTGATCTTGGGATCAAGCACCGGCGTCGCGATCTCAACGCGCCTGTCGATATTGCGTGTCATGAGATCTGCGGAGGAGATGTACATCTCTCCCGAGCCGAAGCTGTAGATCCTGGAATGCTCCAGGAAGCGCCCGACAATGCTGAGTATCGTGATGTTGTCCGTAAGAGACGGAACACCCGGCAGCAGGCAGGCGATGCCCCTGATCAGCAGCTTGATCTTCACGCCGGCCTTTGATGCCTCCACGAGCTTGTCGATCATGTCCTTGTCGGAAAGGGAGTTCATCTTGCATGTGATGGAACCGTCCTTGCCTTTTGCGATCTCCTTGTCCATTGCCGCGAGGATACCGGCCTTGAGCGTGGCAGGAGCCACCAGAAGGCGCCTGTACTTCGAGTCCATGTTGAGCGTCGCGAGATTGCGGAAGAACGCCACTCCGTCAAGGCCTATGTCCTTATCCGAGGTGATGATGTTCAGATCCGTATACTGCTTCGCGGTGCTCTCGTTGTAGTTCCCTGTTCCAAGATGCGTTATGTACCTCACGCCGCCATTGTCCTGCAGGACGATGGAGATGATCTTCGAGTGGACCTTGTAGTTCTCCATACCGTAGAATACGGTGCAGCCGGCTTCCTGGAGCTGCTGGGTATAGCTGAGGTTCGACTCCTCATCGAAACGGGCGCAGAGCTCCATCACAACCGATACGTCCTTGCCGTTCTCTGCAGCCCGCACGAGCGCCGCCACGACCCTGGAATTCTTCGCGAGGCGGTAGATCGTGATCTTTATGTTGGAGACCCTGGGATCATCCGCGCACTCTTCCAGAAGCCAGAGAAGCGGATCCATCGGCTGGAAAGGATAAGCAAGGAAGACATCGCGTCGGAGCACCGTGTCTATCATGTTCCCGCGCTGCAGCCCTGCCGGAACGCTGCCCCTGAATGAGGGATACCTGAGCTTTGGCCTCATCTCCACGGGGAAGAACTCATCGAGCTGGTACATGTACTTATAGGAGAAGCAGCCTCCTACGATGAAGACTTGGTTCTTCTTTATGCCGAGGTGCTTCATCAGGAACTGCCTGAGATCATCGGAAGGAGTGTTCATCTCAAGGCGCACAGCAGCGAGGGATCCCCTGCTCTCGACCTTGTTTCTTATCAGCTTGGAGAAATCAAAATCATATTCGATGTCCGCATCCTCGACAGATGCCTCGAAATCCGCATTCCTTGTCACTCTCAGGAGCGATTTCTCCTTCACTGCCGATCCGGGGAAAAGAAGATCCCCGAAGAGGTAGAGAAGCGCTTCCGACGGGATGAGATGGACCTTCCTGCCTCCTCCCAGCCTCACGAGATCGGGGATGCGGCGTCCCATCGACACAACGCCGAACATCTCGCGGCCATCGCGCTCGAGGCGGAGGACGAGGTACAGCCTCTGGTTCTCGAAGCGGATCATCGGGTGCTTGGCATCAAGCACGAGAGGAGATAGGAAGGGAACCATGTTCTCCTGGAAGTACTTGAAAGCCCTGGTCTTCATCGACTCCGATATGGACTGCGGCATCATGATGTCCACGCCGGCTGCCCTCAGCTCCTTCCGCAGCTTAGAGAATGTCTCATCCGCCTTCTTGTAGAGCCCGGGCAGAAGGGAAAGGATCATGTCTATCTGATCACGGGCGCTCATCCCCGTCTTGTTGTCGATATATGACGGGGAGTGCAGCTCGAGGTTCAGCAGCGATCCGAGCCTTACCCTCACGAACTCATCGAGGTTTGATATGAATATCGAGAGGAACCGGCAGCGCTCGAGGAGCGGATTCGAGCTGTCCCTCGCCTGGTCCAGGACACGCTTGTCGAACTGCAGCCATGAATACTCCCTGTTGATGTATGGCGGCCTGATAGCCGCCGGTGCTTCCTTAGCCATTGCTTTCCTCCATCAGGAGCCTGAGGTAGCCATCCTTGACTCCTTTGTCCGAGACTATCAGCTCATCCGCTGAGAAGAGCGCGGCGATCTCCTCGGCAAGGATCGCAGCGGGTATGATCGTATGGACCTTCTCCGGCACATTCCTTATCAGGACGAGGGCCCTGTCATCGGAAGCTATGAGATGCCTTATCAGCTTCCTCAGCTTCTTCCTCTCCATCGCCCTGAACGATGTGTCAGGTACTGAATAATGATCGGCATATACGCAGTAAAGCGCCTCGGCATTGCTGCCTACGAGCACTATGCGGGCGAATTTCCGCCCGGGGAATACATCGTTCTTCTCCACCACCTTCCTGATGGCCTTTCTCAGCTTCTTTGCCTCGTTCTTGTCAGGATACATGCCCTCGAAACGCTGGAAGAGCGCCGCAGGCCCTATATTGAGGGCATACATGCTCTCCTTCGAGCCGTTGTCCATATCGACGATCGAGGAGGAATATCCCCCTATATCCAGAAGCAGCGAGTTTCCAAGCGCGGTGTACTCCCTGTTGGCAACATAATCGGCGTATGCCTCTGACGGGCCGTCGAGGTTCGTGATCGGCAGCCCTGTCCCCTCCTGCACCGCCTCAACGATCTCAGAGTAGTTCCTGATGATCCGCATCGAGGCGGTGGAGATTATGTGGACGGATTCAGCACCGACCTTCTCCGCCGCCGCAAGCAGGAACCGTATCGATTCCACGACTTTCTCAATACCGCGTTCGGAGAGCTTTCCTTTCTTTGAAAGGTAACCGAGTATCGAGACGGACCTCCTGAGCCCCACGACAGGGATCATCATCTCCCCGCTGACCTCCTCCACCAGAAGCGAGAGGGATGTGCTGGAGAAATCAATGACGGCTATTTTCACGCTTCATCTCCGAAATAGATTCCGATAGCCCTCGCCATTGCTATGCGCTGATCATTCTCCGGCACGGATTTGGCCCTGCCTGCGATGTCCTGCAGCTTGTTGTATGTGACATGATTGTCCCTCATGGCGACAGTGACACCGAAATTGCCGCGCTTCACAAGCTCTCCCGCGAACGAGCCCATCTCAGTTGAGAGGAACCTGTCATAAGGCGACGGAGAGCCTCCTCTCTGCAGATGCCCGGGGACGACGACTCTAGTCTCGACCTCCGCCTTCTCCTCGATATAGGCTGCCAGCTTCTCGGTTCCGGTGGCCCTGCCGCCGCGGAATTCCAGACGTTCAGACTTCTTCATCTTCGCCTCATCGCGGCTCATCGCACCTTCTGCGATGGCAATGATGTTGAAGGCCTTACCTGAATCGAGGCGCTTCCTGACCATTTTCACGACTGTGTCCGGATTGTAGGGGATCTCCGGAATGAGGATTATGTCGGCGCCGCCGGCAACTCCCGCATAGAGCGTCAGCCAGCCGACCTTGTTGCCCATGAGCTCGATGAGCATCGTGCGTCCATGGCTAGCGGCTGTGGTATGGATGCGGTCGATGCACTCCGTCGCGATATCCACAGCTGTGTGGAAGCCGAACGTGACATCAGTTCCCCATATGTCATTGTCTATTGTCTTGGGGATGCCGACGACATTGAGGCCTTCGGATGACAGCAGTGCCGCTGTCTTGTGCGTACCGGCACCGCCGAGCGTGACGAGGACATCAAGGCCGAGGGCCTTGTAGTTCTTCTTCATCAGGTCCAGCTTGCTCTGCCCGTTCCTGTCCTCCTCCGTCATCTTCTTGAAAGGCTGCCTCGAGGTTCCGAGGATGGTGCCGCCGACGTTGAGGATGCCGGAGAAATCGGAGGGATGCATCTTCCTCGCTTCCTTCTCTATCAGTCCCAGATAGCCCTCGGAGATGCCGATAAGCTCCGCGTCCTTGATATTATTGAATACATATTTCGCGAATCCCCTGATAACCGCATTGAGGCCGGGGCAGTCGCCGCCGCTTGTGAGTATGCCGATCTTCATTCTTTGTCCTCCGTTGACCTGAGTCTACCATATAATCCGGGCAGGAAGGCAACGAAATCAGAGCCATGATAGCAATACCGGGTTAACGGGAAATTACAGCTGCGTTAAATGCTGAAACTTGGCAAGCAGCCCCTCCGGACCCTTTTCCTTCGCGCGCAATGTCTTTATCATCAAGCGCAAGGAGAAAATACCATGCATGACGAAACACAGCGTGTCTATGAGCACGTGCTGAAAACCGATCCTGACCAGAAGGAATTCCAGCAGGCGGTCTACACATTCCTTGTATCAATCGACAAGATCATCGAGGATCTTCCCGAAGTATCCTACCACAAAATCCTTGAGAGGATGACTGAACCCGAGAGAGTCGTGATGTTCCGCGTCCCATGGATCGACGACGATGGCAGAGTCCAGATCAACAGGGGTTTCAGAGTCGAGATGTCATCAGCGATCGGTCCCTACAAAGGCGGACTCAGATTCCATCCATCGGTAAATCTCTCCATCATGAAGTTCCTCGCATTCGAGCAGGTGTTCAAGAACAGCCTCACCGGCCTCCCGATGGGCGGCGGCAAGGGCGGCTCTGATTTCAATCCGAAAGGAAAGTCAGAGGCTGAGGTCATGCGCTTCTGCCAGTCATTCATGACAGAGCTCTACAGGCACATCGGTCCCGACACGGACGTTCCCGCAGGAGACATCGGCGTCGGCGGACGCGAGATCGGCTACCTCTTCGGCCAGTACAAGAGGATCACGAACCAGTTCTCCGGTGTCCTCACAGGAAAGGGTCTGGATTTCGGCGGTTCCAACATCAGGCCGGAAGCCACAGGCTATGGCCTCGTGTATCTCTCCGATGCGATCCTCAACGGCAACGGCATGAAGCTCGAGGGAAAGACATGCCTCGTATCCGGCTCCGGAAACGTCGCACAGTACACTGTCGAGAAGCTCAATGAGCTCGGAGCAAAGGTTGTGACACTCTCCGATTCCAGCGGAATGATCTACGACGAAAGCGGAATCACTCCTGAGAAGCTCAGATGGATCATGACGCTGAAGAACGTAAGGCGCGGCCGTATCCGCGAGTACGCGGAGGCTTTCAAGGGCGTCGAGTACATCGAGCGCGACCCATCGGTGCCCAACCCGGTCTGGAACATCAAGGCTGACTATGCATTCCCCTGCGCGACACAGAACGAGATCCTCGAGGAGGATGCCAAGAACCTTGTGAAGAACGGCATAAAGCTCGTCGGCGAAGGCGCCAACATGCCCTGCTCCGTCGATGCGGAGAAGACGCTCATGGGAAGCGGCGTGCTCCTCGCTCCTGCCAAAGCCGCAAACGCCGGCGGTGTTGCTGTATCAGGCCTTGAGATGGCACAGAACTCGGCGCGCATGCAGTGGTCAAGGGAAAAGGTCGACTCCGAGCTGAGGAACATAATGCAGAACATCTACAGGAACATCAGCGATGCCGCGGCCAAGTATTCTGAGAAGAACAACTACGTCGACGGCGCGAATATCGCAGGCTTCATGAAGGTCAGCCGCGCAATGCTCGCTGAGGGTTATGTTTGATGCACAGGATCGGCTTCGATAGCGCAAAATACGTCGAAGAGCAGACAAAGTACATACTTGAGAGGGTCCGGGAGTCTTCTTCCGGACACCTTTACATTGAGTGCGGAGGCAAGCTCCTCCACGACAAGCACGCATCCCGCGTGCTTCCAGGCTTCGACGAGAACAACAAGATGAAGGTCTTCCAGGCCCTGGGGGACCAGCTGGACATAATAATCTGCATCTATGCCGGGGATATCGAGAGAAGGAAGATACGTTCGGATTTCGGGATCAGCTACGATGCCGATGTCCTGAAGATGATCGATGACTTCGCTTCCTACGGCCTCAAATGCGACAAGGTCGTCATCACCAGGTTCGAGAATCAGGTTGCGGCCACAGTGTTCAAGAACAAGCTGGAGAGGATGGGCATACATGTATACACACATCCGGCGACACCCGGCTACCCCTCCGATATCGACGTGGTCGTCTCCGATCAGGGCTATGGAAGGAATGAGTACATCCCCGTATCAGCGCCGGTCGTGGTTGTGACGGCCCCGGGCCCCGGATCAGGAAAGCTCGCGACATGCCTCTCGCAGATGTATCACGAGGCGAAGATGGGGATGAAGCCGAACTACTCAAAGCTGGAGACTTTCCCCGTCTGGAATCTTCCGCTCGATCATCCGGTGAACATAGCGTACGAGGCGGCAACAGCCGACATCGGCGATGTGAACCTCATCGACCACTTCCATCTCGCAGCCTATAACAGGATATCCGTCAATTACTCAAGGGATCTCGAGGCATTCCCGCTTCTTGCCAGGATACTGACGAGGATCACCGGAGAGTGCATCTACAAGTCCCCGACAGACATGGGTGTGAACAGGGTCGGATTCGGCATCACTGACGACGATGTCTGCCGCGAGGCCGGGAACCAGGAGATAATCCGCCGCTACTTCCAGATAAGGACGGACTATGTCTCAGGCAGGGCTGACAAGGAGACTGTGAACCGCATCTCCGCGATCATGGACAAGGCCGGGCTCAAGCCTGAGGACAGGGCTGTGGTTGAACCGGCGAGGAAAGCGCTGGAAAAAGCCATCGAGGAAGGCAAAGGCAAGAACGGCACGGTATGCGCCGCGGCAATTGAGCTTCCGGACGGCAGCATCGTCACAGCACACAACTCCATAACGCTCCATGCCTGCTCTGCCCTGCTGCTGAACGCGCTCAAGGCCCTGACAGGAATACCGAAGGAGAAGGACCTCATATCCTCTTCCGTCATCCGCAGCATCACCGCCATGAAGAGGGATATCCTCAGCGGCAAGGGCGTCAGCATGAATCTCGATGAGATACTGATAGCGCTGGCAATGAGTGCTTCCGAGGACGAGGATGCAAGAAAGGCCCTCGAGGCGCTGCCGCAGCTGAAGAATGCGGAGGTGCATCTCACGCACGTTCCGTCCAATGGGGATATATCGGGACTGAGGAAGCTCGGGCTGATCTACACGAGCGAACCGAAGTACCCGGAACGCAATACAGGAAAAAAGGACTGATTTATGGCTAGGGAAAGACTGTCATCCCGCCTGGGATTCATACTCCTGTCGGCAGGATGCGCTATCGGACTTGGAAACGTCTGGCGTTTTCCATATATAACAGGACGGTACGGCGGAGCGGCTTTCGTCCTCCTCTACCTGCTCTTCCTCGTATTCATGGGCGTGCCCGTCATGATCATGGAGTTCGCCATCGGAAGAGCCGGAAGGATGAACATCGTCGGAGCTCTCAGAAAGCTCGAACCTGCGGGATCGAAATGGCATGGAGTCGGTTATGCCGCAATCGCCGGCAATTACCTTCTGCTGATGTACTATTCAGTCATCACGGGATGGCTCCTGTACTACTTCTTCTCCTTCCTCTCAGGCAATCTCAACGCATCATTCGGAACAGCTGAGGTCGGGGAATACTTTTCATCGCTCACCGCATCTGCCGGGCTCCAGACAGCACTGACGGCACTGGCGCTGCTCCTTACTGCAGGTACTGTCATCATCGGCCTCAAGAACGGTGTCGAGAAGATCACCAAGGTCATGATGATGATACTCTTCATCCTCATGCTCGTGCTTGCGATACACTCATGCCTCCTCCCCGGAGCCGGAGATGGGATCAGGTTCTACATGAAGCCGGACTTCGGCAATCTTGTGCATGAGTACGGTTTCGGCGAATCGGTGTTCGCAGCAATGGGACAGGCATTCTTCACGCTCTCACTGGGAATCGGAGCAATGGCCATCTTCGGCTCATACTTCGACAACAAGAGGTCGCTTGGAGGCGAGTCCATCAGGATCATCTGCCTGGACACGACTGTGGCCCTTCTTTCGGGCTTCATCATCTTCCCCGCCTGCTCATCATTCGGAGTCGAGGCAGGTTCAGGCCCATCGCTTCTCTTCATCTCGCTGCCGAATGTCTTCACGCAGATGGCAATGGGCGGTATCTGGGGAGCCGTGTTCTTCCTTGCGATGATCTTCGCGGCGCTCTCGACGCTCATAGCGGTATTCGAGAACATCTGCGCCTACTGGATGGACATGCATGGCTGGTCAAGGAAGAAGGCTGCAGCAATCAATTTCGTGCTGCTCTTCGTGCTCTCCCTGCCGGCGCTTCTCGGCTACAACGTGCTTTCCGGCATCCAGCCGCTCGGAGCAGGATCGACTATACTCGACGGTGAGGATTTCCTCGTCTCGAACATCATCCTCCCGATCGGAAGCCTCGCATATGTGATCTTCTGCACCCACCGCTATGGCTGGGGCTGGGATAAGTTCACAGCTGAGGCGAATCTCGGAGAGGGCCTCAAGGTCCCCCAGGCACTGAGATTCTACTGCGCATGGATCCTTCCGATCATCATCGCCGTCATCTCAATCAACGGAATAGTGACCGCGATCATCTGATCACTTCTGCAGCAGCGAGGCTCCGGAGAGAAACCGGGGCCTCTTTTATCGTACGGAAAATAAAGAATCAATACTCCGGCAAAGCATATAAACTTCCCGGAGAAACAAAAGTAAAATCCTTACTTCTTCGCTTCCACGGCCATTTCCATGATCTTATCCACAGCATATTTGTCAGCATAAAGCGAGACCTCAGGAAACTGCCTGTAGTTCGGAAGCATCTCCAGTGTGAGATAATCATCATAGCCGATGGCAGCGAGAGCCTTTGCCACTGCGGGGAAATCCACATCACCGGCGAAAAGATCGACAAAACCGCCGACACCAGCCTGGCTTCTGCGGAAGTCCGAGAGATGTATCAATACAATCCTCTCGCCAAGAATATTTATCCAATGTTCCGGATAACCTGTGTAGATCACATTCCCGACATCAAGGTAAACGCCCACATACCTGCTACCGATCGTATCGATGAATGACTTCATCTCCAGCGGTGAAAGCAAGAACCGGTTCCATACATTCTCGATGCCGATCCTCACTCCGGCAGCTCTGGCATATGGCTCAAGGTAACTGAAAGCCTCGAGCGCCCTGTCATAAGCAGCATCATATGGAATCACCTCAGGATGAGAAGCAAACTCGCAGCCAACATATCCAGGCACGACAAGTATGCCATGCGCTCCGAGCAGGGAAGCTGCCTCTATCTGGGCTCTGACAATATCCCGGGCTTT
>CASEZU010000020.1 GCA_949292445.1 uncultured Spirochaetales bacterium
GCTTGCCGTTCCAATGGCCACTCCCTGAGCTATCCTGCTCTTTATCCGGAAGAGCTTGATCATAAAAGGGGCGAACATGTTGCCGAGCACTCCTGTGAGTATCAGGGAGGTAACTGTCAGCGACTTTACTCCTCCGATGGCCTCTGATATCGCTATGGCGATAGGGGTCGTGACGCTCTTAGGCACAAGGGATGCCGAGAGAGTGTCATCCAGTCCGAGAAGAGAGGAGAGTAAGAGGATCACGGCAATTGCGGAGATGCTGCCTGCGATCGTGCCGACAAGAATCGAGACGAAATGCGCCTTCACAGTCTCTCTCTGCCTGTATATGGAGTAAGCGAGCACCGCTGTCACAGGTCCGAGAAAGAGGTTTATGAACACGCCTCCCTCCTCATACGCAGAGAATGGAATGTCGAAGATGAAGAGTATCGCTATGATGATGAGGACTGTGATCAGGAAGGGATTGCAGATTGCCTTGCCTGTTTTCTTTCCTACTACCATTCCCGCTTTGTAGCAGAGGATTGTCAGCGTGATCCCGAAAAGGGGATTTGTGGTTATCAGCTCCTTCATTCCGCGTTTCTCCTCTTCATGATCCTGTCAGTTATCTCTACAGCCTTTGCCGTGATGAAGAATGTTGTGACTTGGGAGACTGCTGATATGAATACAAGCGGAAGCCATGAGCTTCTGAGAAGTTCGAGGTTCTCTATTATCTCCACGCTTGGCGGAACGAAGAACATTGCCATGTACCTGAGAAGGAAGTCGGCTGTGCCTTCGAGGTGGTGTTCCTTGATCACTCCAGTACCCAGAAGGAGGAGAAGCAGGAACATGGCTATCAATGTTCCGGGAAATGTGAACGGAAGCACTGCTGATATGGCCTCGCCAATGAGCGTAAGCGCGAATAACAGTGACAGCTGAAGCAGAATTTTCATGATGCAGGATGATAAGCCGCAGGGCATTCTTTGTCACTATCCGTTATTGACAGAGACGCCTCAAAATGATAGTTTTTGCACAGGATTCTGACCCTGGTGGGAGAGGAGGTGATTAAGTATGGCATATGTAAAAGTAGATGAGAACGAGCCGCTCGAGAAGTCGATCAAGCGCTTCAAGAGAATGGTCGAGAAGGAAGGCATCATCCGTGAGTGGAAGAAGCGCGAGTACTACGAGAAGCCCTCTACCATCCAGAACCGCAAGAACAAGGCTCTTGCGCGCAAGCAGATGAAGAAGGTAAGGAAGATGCACGCTTCCAAGGCATATTGATCCGAAAGCCGCCATGCGCGGCTTTTTCTATGCCTGAATTTATCATTTATCCATATCAGGCTTTGATTTTTCCCCATAAAGCCACATAATATCATCTATATTCATATACCGTATAAGGAGGGTTTTATGAAGAAAGCTGTTCTTTCGCTTCTTCTCCTTTTTGCTGTATGCGCTTCTGCATTCGCATTTGAGGGAAAGGCGGGAATGTCCATTTCGCCCACCTGGTATTTCCTGAATGAAATCTCCGTTGATGGGGGGGGGAGCTGCTGACTGCTGATGATGCCGGTCTGACAGGTCTTGCTCTTTCTTTCGATGGTGCTAACTATTTCGGGGAGAAGGGTGGATTCGGTATCGAGTACGG
>CASEZU010000021.1 GCA_949292445.1 uncultured Spirochaetales bacterium
GCTTCCGAGCTTGACATGCTTGTTGATGACCTCATTGCCATCGTTGCACCTGCGGAATCTGAGACAGCGGAGGCGCCGGAAGCAGAGGAAAGCATAGAAACTCCCGCGGCACCTGAGCCTGAGGTTCCTGCCGTTGCTCCTGTAACCCCTGTAGTCATTCCTGAAGAGGAGGATGGACCATTCGCGTTCTCGCTTCTTATCAGGGGCGGCGTTGCTTCTTCCTTCGACAGGCCATTCAAATTCAATGGCCCGATATTTGCGGAGGCTGGCCTTGGCTTCAACTTCTCCTCGATCATTCCTGCCGGCGAGCATGTGGGATTCGGACTCAGATCCGATCTTGTCGTCAACTTCCTGCCGAAGGCTACCGGCAAGTGGGATCTGGCAGACAACCTCGAGTATTTCAATATCTTCAACTATGCGGAGATGACATCGCTTGATCTGAAGCTGATGATGGATATCATATCAGGACCGATGGATCTCTATATCGCAGGCGGCGTGGGCTTTGCTGTCGGCAATCCTCATGACAATGCCGTGGTGACGGATTATCTGTCGCTCGGAACATTCAGCGCAGGCTCGGTCAGCTTCGCGATGGACTGGTTCGCTTCCGCCACGGCCGGTATCCGATTCTATATCGGAGATGTTTTCTCCATCGGAGCGGAGATCAACTACCGTTATATTGTTGAGAGCCAGAAGCATATGGGATCAGCTGATCTTGTGCTTGGATTCACATTCTGATCCTGATCTGATTTCAGTCCGGGCTGGGTTTTTCCCAGCCCTTGTTTTGAATGGAGGCATTGCTTGGTTGAGATAAGGAAACCCGTACCTGCTGAAGCCGGGGCGATATACATGATGTACGACAGCATTGTCGATGATACGGATGGAAAGGCCGCATCCCCCAGGTGGACGAAAGGTGTCTATCCCGGCCTTGCCTATATTGAGGAAGCGATAAAAAGCGGGGAGATGTTTGCTGCTTTCGATGACGGTGTTCCTGTCGGTGCTGTGATCATGAACCACCGCATGGCGCCTGGTTATGAGGAAGCGGAATGGAAACTGGATGCCGCAAGGGATGAGATTGCTGTCATCCATACGCTGGGAGTGAGTCCTGCAGCACAGCACCGCGGTATCGCCTCCAGACTTGCGGAGAAAGTCGCAGAGGAGGCGGGGCGCGGCGGCATGAAGGCCGTGCGGCTTGATGTGATCGATGGCAACTATCCCTCCGTCAGGCTTTTCGAGAAGCTGGGATACATCAATCATGGGGATCATGTCCTGAAATATGATGGCATGGATGGTGTACCGTTCACTCTGATGGAGCTGGTACTGGACGTTCATTGACCCCATATTGCTAATTGGGTATTATCCAGATGAAAAGGAAAGAGGAAAACGCGCTCTTATGAAAACCGACTGGCTGGATTGCAGCCTCGATTATCTTAAATTCACCGTCGAAGCAGACGGTGAGCAGCTCACAGAAGAGCTTGACGATCAATTCAGGAGTATTCTCAAAGGCGAGCTTAAAGCTGAGAAGGCTATTGCCGATTATATCCGCACAGAGCAGCTGGATTCATCGCTTTACAGCGGAACAGAGGATGAGATGTCCTATTATCCTGAGACAAGGTGTCTCGTCAATTATTTCGGGATCAAGGACAAGCCCAGGCTGCGCCGTGTCGACAAGAGGATATCATCATACAGGACAGCTGAGCTTCTCCGTTCCCCGCTGAAGATGCCTTTCAACTTCGATCATCTTGTGGCGATCCACTCCCAGCTTTTCGGCGACATCTATCCGTCTGCGGGAATGATCCGCACCTCATCTTCAAAAAAACACAGGGAGTATTGCCAGCCGGAGTATATCATTCCGTCAGCTGAGAAGCTCTTCGACAATCTCAGGCAGAGCAGGTATCTGATGGATATCCGCGATGTGGATGACTTTGTAAATGAGCTTGCATACTACATGGGGGAGGTCGAAGCGCTCCATCCGTTCCTCGACGGAAACGGGCGCACCACCCGTCTTTTCTTTGACACCATCGCCAGAGGGGCGGGGTATGTCATCGGGTGGGGGAGCTCCGATCCTGATCATTTCCTCGAAGCCAATGTCGCAGCCCTTGATGGTGATTACCAGGCTCTGATAGATGTGTTGGAGGAAATAGTCATTCCCGTATCCGATGACGGTGAGTGATGATTGTTTCCATCCGGATCCCAGGCCCTGCTCTGCAGGGTTTTTCTTTTCTTCCTGCATGGTCCTGCAGATAAAAAAGAACCAGACCGGCATGTGATCTGGTTCCATCGGTTAAGTCCTTTCAGCCCCTCGGCCTATAGCTTTTCTTCTTCGGCACCGAGACTTTGACCTTGTTCTTTATCAGATAGCACTTGTGGATATTCGGATCATTCTCGAAGTCCTTTCCGATTGTCTTTTCCGTGATATCCTCGACAGAGAAATCCTCTTTGATCCTCTCGTCCATGCGGAAGCGCCGGAAGTTCGTGCTGAAGATCAGGACTCCGCCCGGAGCAAGATGCATCGCTGCTGCTCTGATCAGCTTCCAGTGATCGCGCTGGACATCGAATGTCCTCCTGTCCTTGCTGTTCGAGAATGTGGGAGGATCGCAGAAAATGAGGTCATATCTATCATATGTCTCCCAGAGCCAGTCGATGGCATCATCGCGGTAGAAGAAGTTCCCTATATCGGTCGTGTAGCCGTTGATCTTCAGGTTCTCTATTGCCCAGTCAAGATAGGTGGAGGAGGCATCCACGGAGACTGTGGATACAGCTCCGCCTTTTATCGCATTCAGCGTCGCCGTGCCTGTGTAGCAGAAGAGGTTGAGGAATCTCTTTCCTTCTGCCATTTCCTGTATCATCTGCCTGACAGGCCTGTGATCGAGGAAGACGCCGGTGTCGAGATAATCCTGGAAATTGACAAGAAGCCTGAGGCCGTTTTCCCTGACGATGTTGAACCTGTTTGATGTGGCGAGCCTGTTGTACTGGTTCGCTCCCTTCTGGCTCTTTCTTTCCTTGACAAAGATGTTCTCGATATCGATTCCTGTGGCGCGCTCGGCGGCGAAGATTATCTCATTGAGCCTTTCCTCGGCTTTTTCCCTGTCGATGTAATCAGGAGCGGCATACTCGGAGAGATTGATCCACTTGCCTTCATAGATATCTATTGCAGCCGCATACTCCGGAATGTCGGCATCGTAGATACGGTAGCATGTGACACCCTCCTTTTCCATCTCAGGCCTGAGAGCCTCCAGATTCTTCATCAGCTTGCGGTATACAATCTCGGCACCTTCCGAGAGCGGGGTGGAGAGGCGGATGCGCTTCTTCTCCTTGGCGCGCTCTATCAGCGCTTCCTTCTCCTCTTCCGTGAAGATGATGTAGTGGGCTGCCTGGCAGAGAATGCCCCCGTTGTAGAGGGAGTTCGTCCTGTCCGGCTTCATGTCGATGTTCGCCAGAAGATCGCTGGATCCTGTGAGGATCGTGGCCCTCCATCCTTTGAAACATCTCTGAAGGGTACGGCCGATCTCAGTATAGAGCCTGTCTATATCCTCGACCTTCATCCTCTCGCCGTAGGGAGGATCTGTTACAATGTAGCCTTTCTCTCCGGGGACATCATTTACGGTGAATGCCGTGAAGTCCTTCACGCTGAAATCGATAAGGCCGTCCACACCTGCTCTCTCCGCCGCTTCTCTGGCGATTCTGACAGCTTTGGGTGAGATGTCGGATGCATAGATCCTTATATCCCTCTCATCGAGTGCTTTCTGTCTTCTCTCCTCTGCCTCGGAGAGAATATCCTGCCACAGCTGAGGATCAAATCCGGGGAGTGTCTGGAACGCGTAAGGGCGTTTCCTTATCAGACCGGGAGCTATATCGGCAGCCATGAGCGCAGCTTCGATGGCGATTGTTCCCGAGCCGCAGAATGGATCCATGAAAATGCCCGGGTCTCCATCGGCTGCAGTGCGCTTCCACTCGCTTCTTGAGACGAGCGCTGCTGCAAGGTGCTCCTTGAGAACCGCCTCTGTCTGATCATCCCTGTAGCCTCTCTGATGCAGTCCCTCACCGGAGAAATCAGCATACCATTTGACGACATTGCCATGAACATGGACGTGGAACTCCACATCGGGATGCTCTGTGTCGATGTCAGGTCTTGCTCCGTCGAATTTCTCCTTCAGGTGGTCGCATATTCCGTCCTTGACCTTCAGTGCGGCATAATGGTTGTTGCGGATCCAGCTGCAGCTCTGGGTTGTGCATGTGACCTTCATCGTCTTTTCTGGCGTGATCCATTCCTCCCAGGGCAGCTGCATTGTGGATTCATAGAGCTCCTCATCGCTCTCGGTGTCTTCATCGATATAGAGTGCCATGAGCAGCCTGGAGGCTATTCTGGACCAGAGGCAGAACCTCATGCCTGTCTCCCATGATCCCTCGAACTCCACTCCGGATGCAGTCTGTCTCACATCCTCTGATCCGGCCTTCCTTGCCTCATCGGCCACAAGGTCTCCCTGATTCGCTGCGCATGCTGCGAAGAATATCATAGATCCTCCCTGAAAAGTTGTTCTGTCTCGTCCTTTGTGAATGTGTAATCAGTGCCGCAGTTGAAGCACTCCAGCACAAGAGGGAAGCTGCCTTCCAGTATCGCTTTCTTTTCATTTTCAGGAAGCGACCTGAGGTATCCCTCGAAATGCTCCTTTGAGCATGGGCATGAGAAACCTACAGGCGTATGGGCAATATGCCTGGGGCCGTATGCCGCGAATTCCCTGAGCCCGTATTCCTCCGCGCTCATTCCCTCGGAGAGCGCCTCGCCGAGATTGGCCATCGACCCTGCCTTATCCTGCAGTTCCTGCAGCGTCTTTTCCGGACAGCCCGGAAGAGCCTGGATGAAAAGTCCGCCTGCACCCCATATCCGTCCTTTTCTGTCGAATCTGATCGAGAGGTAGAAGAGCGTAGGGGTCTGTTCGGACTCATGGAAATAGAGCGCGAGATCATTGGCCAGGTTTCCGTAGCCGAGCATCACCTGTCCTGAGAACTGTGTCCTGCTTCCTTCAAGTATCTTTGTCACTGTCATGAATCCCGGACCGTATATCTCGGAGGTGTCAAGCGACTCCAGAGGCTTTTCCAGCGGAATCGGATTGTTCCTGAGGTATCCTCTGACCGCACCTGATGCCCATGCTTCTATCGACATGCCCTTCACGGGTCCTCCGCATTCTATATCCATCTGTATGCGGTCATTGCCTTTCACCGTGGATGACAACAGCGCACCTGCGATGTAACCCTGTCCGAGTATGTATGTCTCGAGAAGTCCTGTCCTGTGGTTGGCCCGCATCTGGTTGACCATTCCGGTGGCTGCTACCACCGATACTCTCACGCTTTCGTCGGCTATGAGAAAAACCTCCCTTCCATCGTGCGGAAGAGAGGCGATATGATTTAGAAGTTCCCTGTCCTCTATAGCTCTGGAAATCATAGCTGTAGCTTATTTGACAGCAAACTGTTTGGCAAGTGCTTCGAACTCACTGCCTTCCAGCACCTCCTTGTCGAGAAGCGCCTTGGCGATTTTCTCCAGTGCCTCCCTGTTTTTCCTGAGGTTGTCAAGAACATGGGCGTAACGGGACTGTATGATCCTCTCTGTCTCGTTGTCGATATACTCCTGCGCAGCTTCCGAGTATTCCCGTCCTCCTGCCACTCCTTCGATTCCGGAGTTTGTCTTCGGCAGTGTCATGTTGCGGTATTTTTCGGACATGCCGTATTCCGTGATCATCTGCCTGACAGTGTCAGAGGCTCTTGAGATGTCATTGCCGGCACCTGTCGAAATGTCTCCGAATACGGTCTCCTCTGCGGCCCTTCCGCCGAGAAGCACATCGACAGAACCGAGGAGCTCGGATTCCGAGAGCAGGAACCTGTCTTCCGTCGGGTACTGCAGCGTGTATCCCAGAGCACCATAGCCCCTGGGTATGATGGATATCTTGGAGACAGGGGAGGAGCCTTCCGTGAGATAGGCGGTGAGTGCGTGCCCTGTTTCATGATAGGCCACTCTTATGCGCTCCTTTTCATCCAGCACCCTGCTTTTCCTCTCAAGGCCTGCGATCGATTTCTCTATCGCTTCCTCAAAGTCGCTCTGCGTCACCGCCGTGTGTCCCAGCCTTACCGCCTGCAGTGCTGCCTCATTCGCTATATTGGCAAGATCTGCGCCTGCAAGCCCTGCTGAGCCCTGGGCTATCTTCCTGAGATCGACGTCCGGCGCGAGCTTCATGCCTTTGGTGTGTATCCTCAGTATTGCTTCCCTGCCGCCGAGATCGGGTTTGTCGACAAGCACCTGCCTGTCGAATCTGCCGGGGCGGAGCAGGGCGGGGTCGAGAACCTCTGCGCGGTTCGTGGCACCAAGGATGATGACGCCGGTACGTGAATCGAAGCCGTCCATCTCGACAAGGAGCTGGTTGAGGGTTTGTTCACGCTCATCATTTCCGCCGATGGAGGCATCGGAACGCTTGCGTCCGATAGCATCTATCTCGTCTATGAAGATGATGCAGGGGCTCTTTTCCTTTGCCTGCTTGAAGAGATCGCGCACTCTGGCTGCACCTACACCTACGAACATCTCGACGAAATCAGCGCCGCTCATGCGGAAGAACGGTACGCCGGCTTCTCCCGCGACCGCCTTGGCAAGGAGTGTCTTTCCAGTTCCCGGAGGCCCCACGAGCAGCACTCCCTTGGGAATATGCGCTCCCATTTCCGTATACTTCTGGGGATTCTTCAGGAAGTCAACGACCTCCTCAAGCTCTGCTTTCGCCTCATCCTCTCCCGCGACATCGGCGAATCTCACGCCGGTATCGTTCTCGGCGACGAGCTTGCTCTTGTTCTGGCTGAAGGACATGACGCCCTGCGCTCCGCCTGTCATCTTTCTGGAAAGCCATGCATAGAAGATGAAGAAGATGATGATCGGCAGCAGCATCGAGACAAGATAGCTCATCAGTGAAGGTTCTGCCGGCTCCGTCGCGTAATACTCCACGCCTTTCGAGTCGAGGAGAGGCACGAATGACGGATCGTCGATCATGTATGTCTGGTAAGCGAATATCGCGGAAGTGTCTATCGATGAAGGAATATGTCTCGTGGCTGCTATCTGCTGCAGTGTGGAGGCAGCTTCCTTCTTTGTCAGGCCGTATCCTATGTACTGGTCTCCGTCGAAGGCGACCTGCACGATCGTTCCGTTCTCTATATATTCCTTGAACTGGCTGTAGTCTATGCTCACAGCCTCATTGAGATTCGAGGAGAAGAAAAGGTTGTTGAATATTATTATGAGGATGAAGGCTATGACAAAGTACCAGATAGAGAAGGTGAACTTCTTCTTCGAATTATTGCCGTTCTCGCCTGTATGAAGCCCTGGTTCCTCTTCTTTTTTCCTGTGCTGCCTGCTGTCGGAGGTCTCAAGCATTTTTCCTTTCGGATCGGTTTCCATTTTGTCCTTCCTTGTAAATCCGGATACTCCTGCCGGTTCTGATCTTAAAAATAATAATGATCCGGTGTAGACCGCCTGTAGGAAATATGGAGTATGGGTGAAGAGAGGCTCAGAGTTATGCCGCGGCAGAGCAAGACTATATTCCTGTTCTGGGTTATAATCCGGATATGGGAAGAAGAGAGAAGAAGAGGTGGGCTCCCGAGAGGAAGGATAAATGGGTGACAAATATAGCTGTCACTGTACCATTCCTCATTTTCCTCGTCTTCCTCATCTTCATGACATCCCTTGTGGTCTCTTCGGAGAATCTCCGGCTGGAGAATGCTGTGGAGAGGGCTTTCGGCGATGTCATTGTCGCTCTGCAGAACGGCAATGAATCGATGCCGATGACGCTGCAGAACAAGAATGTGCTCGGCTTCGGCTACTATACATATACAGGAAGTCCCATACTTATCTGGGGAGAGGCTTACAGGATTCTCCCGTTCTCGGCTTTTGATGAGGCTTCCGGGCTTTCTGATACGATGATATCCTTCGATCCCGATACTGGCCGCATTGAGTGCATGCGCTATGCCCGGTCCATGTCCTTTGATCTCGACAATATTTTCCACCGCAGCGGTGACATGCTCAATTTCCCGGACATAATCTATCTGGCGTTTGATGCCTCCTCATTCCAGGAGAGGGTGATGATGACCCGCATTGTCTCCCTCTGTGCCTTCGTGGTCGTCATCGTGATCTACCTGCTGACAATGAAGATTCTCTCTGATAACCGCAGGATAAGGGAGACGATGAGGCGGCAGGAGAACCTCGTGAGCCTTGGAGAGGCTGCGAGGACGCTTACACATGAGATAAAGAATCCGCTCTCCGCGATAACCATCCAGCTTGCGATCCTCAAGCGCGAGGTCAGGCCTGAGGTACTTCCCGATGTCATGATAATAGACCATGAGGCGGAGAGGCTCAGAAAGCTCACAAACAAGGTGTCGGAGTTCCTGCGCAATCCTGTGGGGCAGCCTGAGGCGCTTGATCTTGTGGAGGAGATGCGCTCTCTTCTGCCTGTTTTTCATGGGAACGTACGGATGATTGAACCCGGAATGCAGACGGCTCCTGTATTCTTCGACAGGGACAAGCTGCGCTCTGTCCTGGAGAATCTCATGAAAAACGCAGTTGAGGCCTGCGATGGCATGAATGTGGATGTCGAGGCAGAGATCACCTCAGACACTTCCGGGTTCTTCCATGTCTTCATCCGGGACAGGGGATGCGGTATCGATGACTCGGATAAGGAGAAGATATTCAATCCGTTCTTCACGACGAAGATAAACGGTTCCGGTATCGGGCTCTCGATAAGTTCCCAGTTCCTGAAGGCCGCAGGCGGCTCTCTGAGACTTTACAGCCGTACCGGCGGCGGGACCACAGCGGAGGCCACGCTTCCTTATCATGGGGCGATTGACGGGGTAGGAGGAAAGAGACAATGAGAGTGCTTGTCTGCGATGACGAGGAGAATATCAGGAATCTGATGAAGCGTTTCCTGGCGATGGAGGGCATCGATGCTGACACCGCGGAGAACGGACTGTCTGCCGAGCGGCTCCTGAGGGAAAGCCCGTATGATGCCATGCTCATAGACCTGAGGATGCCTGGAAAGAGTGGACTCGATGTCATCCGCTGGATGCGCGAGGAGGGCTTCAGGATACCTGTCATAATGATAAGCGCCCATGGTGACATTACCGATGCGGTGACAGCGCTCAAGGAAGGTGCACAGGATTATATCGTCAAGCCGTTCGATCCTGAAGAGGTCGTGATCAGGATAAAGAGCCTCGTTGAAGCCGCGGCGCTCCGTTCAATCGCGGAGAACGGAATGCCCGGAGCCGGAAGCCTGATAGGAGAAAGTCCTGAGATGCAGTCCATAAAGCGGATCATAAGCAGGATCGCCCCGTCGCAGGCGACTGTCCTCATAACGGGTGAGTCCGGGACCGGCAAGGAGGTTGTCGCCAGGGAGATACACAGGCAGTCCAAGCTCTCGGAGGGCCCTTTCGTGGCGATAAATATCGGCGGCGTGCCGGAGAATCTGCTTGAGTCCGAGCTCTTCGGCTATGAGAAGGGCGCATTCACAGGTGCTGTGCAGCGCAAGACCGGTCTTTTCGAGCTGGCGGCAGGAGGAACGCTCTTTCTGGACGAGATCGGAGATATGCCGCTCTCGCTGCAGGTAAAGATACTCCGCGTCTTGCAGGAGAGGAAGATAACGAGGCTTGGAGGCACCGAGCCGATGCCGATCAATGCCCGCATTATAGCTGCGACGAACAAGGACCTGGAGAAGCAGGTCAGGGATGGCAGCTTCAGGGAGGATCTCTTCTACAGGCTGAACGTCGTGCGCATCATCCTTCCGCCGCTTCGTGACAGGAAGGGTGACATTCCGCTTCTTGTTGCCCATATAATCGCCAAATACAGCAGGGAGATGGGAGTCAAGGTCACCGGATTCACGCCTGAGGCTATCGAAGCTCTGAGGAACCACAGCTTCTTCGGCAATGTGAGGGAGCTGGAGAACATCATCGAGCGTGCCATGATATTCGCCGATTCCGACACAATAGATGCCGATGATCTCGATCTCCGCACATCATCTGTCCATCAGGACGGCAAGGCAGGCGTGCCGGAGATGGCTGAGACACTGACGCTGCGCGATGCGGAGAAGGCTGCGATAATAAGGTCGCTCCAGCGCTGGGATGGCAACAGGACGCATGCTGCCGAGGAACTGGGGATATCGAGAAGGACTCTGATCAGCAAGATACAGGAATATGGCATCGGGCTGTAGCAGATGAGCGCCGAAAGGGGTAGAATCCAACTCTGGAGGTGAAACTATGAAGAAATTCATATCCTATATGCTGGTCCTGCTTTCCGCAGCAGTCTCTCTTTCCGCTGCCGATGTCTCTGTGGCGGCGCTCCGCGGTCCCACTGCGATGGGCATGGTCTGGCTGATGAATGAAAGTGAGAAGGGACCTGTG
>CASEZU010000022.1 GCA_949292445.1 uncultured Spirochaetales bacterium
AGATCTGTCTTTTCCCCGACTTCCCCCATCCTGTTCCTTGCCTTCGATTCCCTGCTGCCGAGCGAGATATAGATGCTCTCCGGCCTCGAAAGCGGCGCGTTTGACAGTACAAACTCGCAGAATCCCGGAAACCACAGCGAGCCTGATGCGCTTATGAAGCGGCTGAAGACAGCTGTCCTGTACATTGCATAGAGCGCGAAAAGTCCTCCGAGCGAGTACCCTGCAAGAGCTTTGCAGCGGGGTTCATTTCCCAGTGCATCTGTGATGGCCGGCATGATCGTTTCAGTGAGTGATATGAGATAGTTCCCGGCCATCCCTTCATATGGGCCGTCCCAGCCTGCGGCAGGCTCTGCTGCCCAGGGAGACATCTCGCTGTTCCAGTCGATCCCGCTTATGGCCGCGAGCGAGAAATCCTCATCTGTCAGTTTTTTCAGTTCCTTGAATACCGCTTCGCCTTCTTCCTGTACCGTATTGAGGATCACAAGCGGCGCATCCGGCCTTTCCCCCGGGAAAAGGGTAATCTGCTTTCCGCCTGCCTCAATCATTCCGCTTCTCTTCTTTGGGGAGGATGATGTTGAGTATTATGGCCACGATGGCGGAGATCACCACAGGAGAAGAGGCGAACACCATCGATACCCATTCCGGAAACTGGGACAGGGACTCGCTCACCATGCTCACGCCCATTCCCAGCGCCGCCGACAGGCCTACTATCGAGGTGTTCCTGTAGCTCATCGGCTGCATGGCGACCAGTTTCATTCCCGTCATCGCGATTGAGGCGAATACTGATACAGTGGCTCCTCCGAGCACGCACTGCGGGATTGTCGTAAGTAGGGCTGAGAATTTCGGTACAAGTCCTGCCGCGAGGAGCAGTGCCGCTGTTATGGCGAGTACTTTCCGGTTGACGACTTTCGTGGATGATACTATGCCGACGTTCTGTGAGTAGGTGGCGTTCGGAAGGCCTCCGAAGAGGGCGGAGAGGAGGTTGGAGAGGCCGAATCCTATTATGCCGCCGCGGAGCTCGTCCCCGTCAGGCTCCCTCCCGAGTCCTCCGATTGTGGTTGCTGACATATCACCGATGGCCTGTACCGCATTGATTGCGAAGAGGATTGAGAATGCAAGGCAGGATGAGAACTCGAACCTGATGCCGAATGGAGCCACCTGCGGAAGGGAGAAAATGCCGGACGAGGAGACAGGTGAGAGATCCACCATGCCGAAAAGCGCTGAGAAGAGGTATCCGGCGGCTATGCCGAGGAGGATGGAGGCGAGCTTGAGCATGCCGCGGCCGAAATGGTTCAGGACAGTTACAACCACGAGGGTGAATATCGAGACAGTCCAGTTCTGCCATGAACCGAATGAAGCGCTTCCGCTTCCTCCTGCCATGTATGAGATTGCCGTGGGATAGAGCGAGAGACCGATGGTGAACACCACCGTGCCTGTTATCAGCGGAGGAAAGAGCTTTCTCAGCTTCTTCGCGAATATGCCGATCAATACAGCAACCGTTCCTCCGGCTATCTGTGCGCCGAAAATCTCTCCCAGACCGAAATTCGCGGCGATGTCCTGCATTGTCGCAAGATAGGCGAAGCTGACGCCCATTATGAGGGGGAGCCGTGCTCCGCAGAGGCCGCGGATGCCGAAAAGCTGCAGCAGCGTAGATACAGCAGCACATACCAGCGACGACTGTATCAGCAGGATCCTCATGGGGCTGTCCAGCCCTGCTGCCGAGGATATTATGATCGCAGGAGTAACGCATCCGACGATCATCGCAACGAGATGCTGCAGCGCGAGCGGAAGCGAGTATTTTGCCGCGGGCAGGCGCCCGTTCATCTCGAAAAGTAGCTCTCTGCTGTTTTCCATATGAGGATTATAGCACCCTTCCGGAAGACCGGGGTTCTGAACATCAGGAGAGGGCAGCATGGTCGCTGCCGTCTCTGATGGTGATCATTCAGACCTCCTGGGGTTCATCCAGCTGCGTCCGCACGTAATCCTCGTATGTCTCAGCTCTCCTGATGCGGAAAATACGTCCTCCGTCTTCAATCAGATACTCTGCATGTCGCAGTTTCGCGTTGTAGTTGAATCCCATTGAGTGTCCGTGGGCACCTGTATCGTGGATGACAATCAGATCGCCTCTCTCAAGCTCGGGCAGCATCCTGTCGACTGCGAACTTGTCATTGTTCTCACAGAGCGATCCCGTGACATCATACATATGGCTGGGCTTTTCATTCTCCTTTCCGACTGCGGTTATATGGTGGTATGCACCGTACATCGCCGGCCGCATGAGATCTGCCATCGAGGCATCCAGGCCCACAAAGTCCTTGTATTTCCTCGCGACATGCCTTACCCGTGATACAAGCCAGCCATAGGGGCCTGTGATGCAGCGCCCGCATTCAAATGAGATGCGGAGCGGAGCAAGACCCTCAGCTTCGATCATTTCCGTATAGAGCGTGTGTATCCGTTCTGAAAGACTGGAGAAGCTGATGGCCGTCTCCTCCGGCCTGTACGGTATTCCTATGCCTCCTCCCAGATCCACCTGCTCTATGCGTATTCCGGTGCTCCCATGTATCTCCTTCACAAGGGAGAAAAGCATTCTCGCAGTCTCGACTATGTAATCCTCATTCAGTTCGTTCGAGGCTACCATCGTATGCAGCATGAGACGCCTCGCACCATGCTCTGCGGCTCTAAGGTAGCAGCCGGCGAGCTGTGAGTGTGTCACTCCGTACTTAGCCTCGACGGGATTGCCGATGATTGCGTTTCCTGTGCGTTCAGGTCCGGGATTGTATCTGAAGGAGATCACTTCCGGCAGCTTTCCTGCTATGCGTATCACGTCATCGATATGAGAGGCATCGTCGAAATTGAGGACCGCCCCTAAGCGCATGGCCTCGGCGAATTCCTCATCCGGTGTGTCATTGGATGAGAACATTATCCTCTCTCCGGGAATGCCTGCCTCTACAGCGAGCCTGAGCTCTGGCAGCGATGAGCAGTCAGCTCCGAATCCCTCAGAGGCAAGAAGGCGGAGAATGTTCACATTCGGCAGGGCCTTCACTGCGAAGTAGTTGATGAACCCATCCGACCATGAGAACGCCTGCATCATGCTTCTTGCGTTTTTCCTTATGCCGGGGCCGTCGTAGATATGGAACGGAGTACCGGCTTTTGCCGCAAATGCCTCAAGCTCATCATCTGGAAGCGGAAGTCTTTTCTCTGTCATCGGATGTTCTCCTTTATCGAGGCGACAGCTCTCTCCACATCTTCCCTGTGGCCGTATGCGGATATCCTGACAAATCCCTCTCCCGCATTGCCGAATCCGGAGCCAGGAGTGACCGCCACATGGGCTTTGTCGAGCAGCAGGTCGAAGAACTCCCAGCTTGTCATGCCATCGGGGCACTCCGTCCAGATGTATGGACTGTCGATGCCGCCGTGGCATCTGAACCCTGCCGATGAGACTCCTTCCAGGATTATCCTGGCATTCTCCTTGTAGTAATTGACAAGCGACATGCATTCCTTCCGGCCTTCCTCAGAAAGTGCTGCAAGTCCTCCCGCCTGAGCTATGTTGGAAGCTCCGTTGAAGAACGTGCACTGCCTCCTGTTCCACAGTCTGTGCAGTGTCCCGTCCGGCGAACCTTCTGCCCTCAGTGTCTCCGGCACTATCGTCCATCCCAGCCTTACTCCGGTGAAGCCTGCATTCTTCGAGAACGAGCCTATCTCGATCGCACAGTCCTCCGCTCCCTCTATCTCGTAGATTGAGTTGGGTATTCCCTCCGTCTCGATATAGTCGGAGTAGGCGCTGTCGAAGATGATGACGGCTTTCTCCCTGTGCGCATAATCCACAAAAGCCCTGAGCTGGCTGCGTGTGGCTGCAGCCCCCGTAGGATTGTTGGGGAAGCAGAGATAGATAAGATCAGCATGCTCCTCCGGCGGCTGGGCAACGAAACCGTTAGCCGCATCCGCCCTCATGTATACGATGCCGCTGTAACCTCCTGTCCTGCTGTCGTAGTTCCCGGTGTGCCCTCCGGCGACATTGGAGTCGACGTAGACGGGGTAGGCGGGGTCCTGGATAGCCGGTATTGAATCCCTGCTGAAGATTGACTGGATGTTCCCCGCATCGCTTTTTGCCCCGTCCGAGATGAAGAAGGCAGAAGGGGAAAGCTCGACTCCGTATTCTTCAGCGTAGTGAGCAGAGAGCGCCTCGCGCAGAGGTGTGTCTCCCTGTTCATCGCCATAGCCTGTATAGGTTGACCTGTCCGTGAGGAGGTCAATCTTCCTTCTCATCGCCTCGGCAATATGAGGGGTAATGGCCTCCGTGGTGTTGCCAATGCTCAGCCTCATCACATTTTCCCCGCCGTTTCTTTCCTGCCATGCCCTGATGCGCCTTGCAACCTCCGGGAAGAGGTATCCCGACTGCAGACGCAGGAAATCTTCATTCGCCCTTGCCATCAGATTCTTCCCTCCTTGCTGTCCTCTGCCATCCTGTCGACTATCTGGAAGAGCATTGCCCTGTGCTCCTCTGATTCAAGCGTGCACATCGGCAGCCTGAATGACTCCCTGCACCATCCCATTCTTGCCATTGCCGTCTTGATCGGTATCGGATTTGTCTCGATGAAGCAGGCGGAGAAGAAGTCTGAGAACCATGCTCCGAGCCTCTCCGCCTCATCCCATCTGCTTTCGAGTGCGGCATGGATCATCCTCACCATCTCTGCGGGAAAGAGGTTTGAGGCCACGGAGACCACGCCGTCTCCGCCCATGCGTAAGAGGTCCAGCGCCAGATTATCATCACCGGAGAGGACCATGAAATCATCATCCGTCGAGCTGATGACGGCTCTCATCTGCTCAAGCGAGCCCGATGCCTCCTTCACTGCGACGATGTTCGGGCACTCCGACGCCAGCCTTGTCAGCGTATCTGTCTCCAGATTCACCCCGGTGCGCCCCTTGATGTTGTAGAGGATGCATGGGATCTTCACCGAATCGGCTATTGCCTTGAAATGAAGATACAGTCCCTTCTGTGTCGGCTTGTTGTAATAGGGATTGACGAGGAGCACGGCATCCGCGCCCGAGTCTTCCGCATGCTGCGAGAGCCTTATCGCTTCAGTCGTTGCATTGGATCCTGTGCCGGCTATTACGGGGACTCTTCCCGCCGCATACTTCACGGTCTGCGCTATGACCCTGTCATGTTCCTCGTGCGAGAGGGTGGGGCTCTCTCCTGTTGTCCCGCACGGCACGAGTCCGTCTATGCCGGATTCGATCTGCTGGTTCACTATTCTCTCAAGCGCCTGGTAGTCGACTGTCCCGAGATCGGTGAACGGTGTCACCAGCGCTGTATATACTCCTCTGAATCTATGCATTGCATCCTCCTGTAAGATCAGATATGAAATCATCCATCGTGTAGATTCCCGGTTTCTGGGAGACGATCCATTCTGCTGCTTTCACCGCGCCGGAAGCGAAGCCGTCCCTGTTTCTTGCCGTGTGCCTGATCTCTATCGTGTCCGAGGGACCGTCTATCAGCACAGTATGCACTCCGGGAATGAATCCGGTGCGGAGCGATGAGACATTTATCATCTCCTTCCCGATCCTTCCCACAGGGTTCCCTGGCAGGATGCCGCTTTTGCGTCCTATTGTCTTCAGGAGCTTCTCCGCAGCCATCATCGCTGTTCCTGACGGGGCATCCTTCTTTTCCCTGTGATGTATCTCAGCGACGGAGACATCATATTCTTCCGAGGTATCAATCAGCCTTCCTGCGCGCTCAACCAGCTGCAGGAAGATTGCCACTCCGACGGAGAAGTTTCCGGACCAGATGATCCTGGTCTTTTCCATGTTCATTTTCTTCGTCAGTTCCGCCAGCTCTCCGAGCCATCCTGTTGTTCCTATCACTGCGGGGATGCCGAGTTCAGAGTAAAGCAGGAGGTTCTCCGGTACGGCCTCCGGAGCGGAGAAGTCTATGATGACTTCGGAGCCGGCGAGACTGGTGCTACTGATACCGGCAGATGTCACGGCGCTGTCATGGCAGAACGGATCAATGATGGCGGAGACTGTGTGAGCTGATCCGTCCTCGATTATCCTCCTGACAGTTCTTCCCATCTTTCCGTATCCGACTATTGCTATCCTCATGGAGCCTCCTCTTCCACGGAGAATAGCTTAAAGTAACAAATATGTCTATATATTAACATAATGTTATTATATTAACAAATTGATTATTATTTACACATAAAATGCAGATCAGGTTTTCTTTGCAAAGATGAAGAAACGTCCGGCAAGGTAGTTGCAGATGCCCATGACGAGGTTGGAGATGAATTTCCAGAGTGTATGGTTCCAGTCCATCACATCGACAGCGAGGAACATTATCGCGATATCCAGCAGACCGCTGGCCAGCCGGCAGAGGTAGAAGCTGAGCAGCTCCATGATGATGCCATGTCTGTTTTCCCTGCCTTTCTCCCTGAAGACGATGAATTTGTTCGTGAAGAACGCAAATGTAACGGCAAGAAACCAGGCAAGAGCCACGGCAGCTGTGTTGGGAAGCCCTGCGGCAGCATAGAGAAGCTCATAGCCGAGCATGTTCACAAGCGTGGCCATTGCCCCGAATATGCAGTAGATGAAGAAATCCCGGCGTATCCTCAGCCGCATCGAAGTTCTCCTTGTTTGCTTTGAGTATATAATTTCCAATGGAGGTTACCAAGGAGGGGCATATGAGTGACGTTCTGACGGAATATGCATGCGGGAAATACAGGGATGAGATCGTGGTCAGCGCGATGAGAGGGCGTGTGACACTTTACAGGAAGAGAGGCGGAAAGCGCTTCGCGGTCATCTCAGAGAACGTCCTTTCAGTCAAAGCTCCAGACATCCTCACATGGGATGCTCTTGTGCATGCTCCGGGCTTATTTCCCTCTGCTGAGGTTCCGCGGGGGAACTGGGTCTCCGCCAGTCTCGACGGCTCAGTGCCGGAAGCGTCGCTATTCTCCCTGCTCGATACAGGCTGGACCGCTGTCTCTTCCCGCTCTGCGGTGCCCAGGCCTCCGAAGGAGTGGCTCATTCCGGCAAATCCCATATATTTCGACATCGTCCATGCCTTCGATTCTGCAGATACCATCCACTGGAAACAGGGCGCGGGTATAAGAAAGGGCGACACGGTCTATATCTATGCAGGGGAGCCAGTAGGGGCGGTTCTTTTCCGCTGCATGGTACTTGATACGGATATTCCCCGGGAATGGCAGAGCCGCGACCTTGTCGTGAGAAAGGCGATGCTGCTCCGTCTGGAACGGAGGTATTCTCCTTCCGCTTTTCCGCGCTTCCTTCTAAAGGAGGAATATGGTGTGTATTCCGTCAGAGGCCCCCGCGGAGTACCAAACAGCCTCAGCTGCAGTCTTCGCTCAGAAGATGTAGAATAAGGCCATGAGGCTTCTGATAATCAACCCGGGTTCGACTTCTACTAAAGTCAGCGTGTTCGACGATGAGATCAATGTATTCACTGAAAGCGCCTTCCACGATGCTCCTGTGCTTCTTCAGTTCAGTACCACGAATGAGCAGCTGCCATTCCGCCGCAGCGTTGTCATGGAGATGCTTTCGCGCCATGGCATTCCCATTGAATCTGTGGATGTGTTCGTCGGACGCGGAGGCTGTGCCTATTCTCAGGAAGAAGGAGTGATGGTCATAGATCAGCGTCTCTATGAGGACACGAGGGATGATAAAGGAGGCAGTGACCATCCTGCGAAGCTGGGCGTGATGATGGCCTATGAGCTGGGAAAGGAGTATGGAAAGCCGATGTTCACCCTGAATCCGACCAATGTCGATGAATTCGAGGACGTGGCGAGGATCACAGGGCTCAAGGGCGTTTACAGGAGGGCACAGTCCCATGTGCTCAATCAGAAAGGCATTGCCCGCATTCATGCTGGGAAGCTGGGGAAGAAGTATGGGGAGTGCCGTTTCATTGTCTGCCATATAGATGGCGGCATCACCATTGCGGCCCATAAGAACGGGAGGATGATCGATGGCACTGAGGGCGCAGGCGGAGACGGCCCTTTCACTCCCACGCGCCTTGGCAGCATTCCCCTGATGGAGACCGCGAAGTATCTGGAGACGCATTCTGCCGCAGAACTTGAGGCGATGTGCTCCCGTTCCGGAGGCTTCGTCAGTCACTTCGGCACTTCAGATTCCGACAAAGTACACAGGATGGCTGAGGAGGGGGATGCTCATGCCTCCATTGTCTGGGAGGCGATGATTTACCAGATCGCGAAATCGATAGGTGCGATGGCTTCAGTGCTTGAAGGCAGGGTGGATGGCATACTCCTCACTGGCGGACTTGTACGCTTCAGCGACATCGTGAGCGGAATAGAGAAGCGGTGTTCATGGATAGCTCCTGTTTCCGTATACCCTGGAGAGGTCGAACAGGAAGAGCTGTGCTATGAGACGCTCCGTGTCATGAGAGGAGAGAAGAAGGCAAGAATATATACAGGCGTACCTGTATTCAGCGGTTTTCCATGGGACTGAGAATCCAGGGACATCCAGGCAGACAATAATTCAACTTGAGTCCAATCGAATTCCTGGCTATAAAAATGAATTATTAATTCTCTCATTTTTAGTTATATTATAGGTAGCTGGTATAGCCAGTTAGGGGTTGGCCGGAAGGCCTTGGCCCCCCCCTGATGGCGGGTAAGACACCCGCTTTTTTAGTATCCAAAGGTAAGCAAAATGAAAGAGTTCAGTATATTTGTTGATGAATCAGGATACTTTGGTGATTATGCTGAGCATTCCTCTTATTACATCATCTCAATGGTAATGTATGATCATAGGAATAATATAAATCGGGATATTGAGGCCCTGGAGTATAGACCTTAGTGAAATCGGATATCCAAAGCATTGTCTTCACGCAGGATGGAGTTCTTTGATTCCGCCGAGTAATTCAGCTTGTATCCTTTGTTCCTGCTTCCGCCGCCATCCTCTTTCAGGATACCCTTACAGATCAGATCGTTGATGTCTCTCAAGGCTGTGGAATGTGAGCATTTTGCTATTTTGGCCCATTTCTCAGTCGTGAGCCTGCCTTCGAATCCATCGATCAGCCTGTTGATGAGTTTCGTTTCCCTTTCATTCAGAGGAATCAGCCTGAGAGAATCCCAGAACATGGTTTTTGCTATTGATTTCTGAATATTGTTCTCAGCCTCGGCAATTGCACTGCTGAGAGTTTTCAGGAAGTATCTGATGAATCCTGTTATATCCAGATTCCCTTTCTGGCAATACTCGAGTACCTCATAATACTCATTCCTTGTTTTCATTATTGCGGCAGACAGGCTGTAATACCGGTGGTCTGTACCATCAGCTCTTGCCAGCAGCATTTCTGAGATTGTCCTGGCTATTCTCCCATTTCCGTCTGCAAACGGATGGATTGAGACAAACCAGAAATGTGCGACTGCCGCTTTTATGACAGGGTTCATCTCATCTTCTTCGTTAATGAAGCTGAGAAAAGCATCCATTTCCTTATCAACCGACTCTGCAGGGGGAGCTTCATAGTGTATTATTTCCTTTCCTGTCCGTCCTGAGACAATGTACATTTCACCCTGCCGCCACCGGCCTGCTATGATTCTCCGTCCTTCGCTGAATCCTTCCGGAAACAGTTCTGCATGCCATCCGAACAGCCTTTCCTTTGTCAGCGGAGCATTCCGATGCATGACGGCGTCGATGACAATACTCACCGCGCCTTCGGTACAGCGGTCGGAGTTCTGCAATCCTTCACTCTCATATCCAAGTCTATGCAGAATTGATGAACGCACTGAAGCCCTGTCCAGCATTATGTCCTCAATGGAACTGGATGATACTATCTCGTCCTCCAGTGCCGCGGCGAGGGAGGCAGTGCCCAGCTCCATTCCAAGTGCTGAGATTTTTCCTAGGAAATAGGCTTCATTCCTGATTGTCTCATAGAGCAGAGGCTGAAGTTTCTGATTGTCCCACTTGAATGATGGCCATTCCTTTTTCTGCCAGACATAGAGATCAGATACCATATAACAAATTATGCAGATGAAATATGTGAGATTCAAGTCAGATTCTGAATCGAATATCCAGTTTCGCTTCAAATTCTGAAGAGAATGATATCGATGTAGGCTGGTGCCTTCCGCCTGTTTCCTTTGCTCCAGATACGTGGATTTGTCCAGTCATATGGCACACGGAGCAGTGGATAATCTGGGTTTATTCTGACGTTTTATGAATTTATGTACAGATAACTGTTTGCCTGATAATAGGATATAAACCGTCTCGAAATGCTGTTTCTGTTGTAGTTTGTTGCTTTTCCCCTTTTCTGACGGGCAACCTGTGGTAAGATGTAGACATCGAGAGGTAATGCTTTGGAAAAGAACTGTGCAATCGAAATGAGGGGCATCACCAAGCGGTTCGGGCAGGTCGTGGCAAACGACAGCGTCGATCTGAGGATCAACCGTGGAGAGATTCTGGCACTTCTCGGTGAGAATGGCAGCGGAAAGACAACGCTCATGAACATGCTCTCCGGAATCTATCAGCCTGATGAGGGTGAGATCTGGAAGGATGGCAGCCAGATATACATCAGATCCCCGCGCGATGCATATGAGTACGGGATCGGCATGATCCATCAGCATTACAAGCTCGTCGAGGTATTCACATCGACACAGAACATCATCCTTGGCCTCAATGACGGCAGGATGGATCTCCGCGGAGCTGAGGCGAAGGTCGGCGAGATATGCTCCCGCTACGGCTTTGAGATCGATCCGGCGGAGAAGGTCTATGACATGTCGGTTTCACAGAAGCAGACTGTTGAGATAGTCAAGGTTCTCTACCGCGGTGCGGACATCCTCATCCTCGATGAACCGACTGCGGTCCTCACTCCCCAGGAAACGAAGAAGCTCTTCACCGTCCTGAGGAACATGAAGGAGGACGGCAAGGCGATCGTCATCATAACCCACAAGCTCAATGAGGTTATGGAGGTTTCTGACAAGGTCACGGTACTGAGAAAAGGCAGGCTCATCGGCACTGTCGAGACGGCTGCGACCAATCCGCAGGCGCTCACCGACATGATGGTCGGCCATGCTGTCTCTCTCAATATCAGCAGGCCCAGGTATTCCGACCCGAGGCAGAAGCTCATCGTCGAGAGCCTCACATGCGTGGATGATGAGGGCATAACCAGGCTCGACAATGTCTCATTCACGGCAAATACCGGTGAGATCCTTGGTGTGGCAGGTATTTCAGGATCCGGCCAGAAGGAGCTTCTGGAGGCTATTGCAGGACTCTACCCGATAAAGAATGGCAGTATCCGCTTCATCGAGAGCGATGGCAGGGAAGTCGAGCTCGTGGGCAAGACGCCGAAGCGAATACGCGAGTCCGGTGTCGGCATGGCGTTTGTGCCAGAGGACAGGCTGGGAATGGGCCTTGTCGGGTCCATGGGAATGACGGGCAACATGCTTCTCCGCTCATGGAAGAAGGGCAGGGGTGCCCTCATCAGGCGCAAGGAGCCGGAAGCCCTTGCCGAGAAGGTCATGGAAGAGCTCGATGTCATCACGCCGGATGTCGACTATCCTGTACGCCGGCTCTCTGGAGGAAATGTCCAGAAAGTCCTTGTCGGACGCGAGATCGCGAGCGAGCCGGAGGTGCTGATGACTGCATATGCTGTCCGCGGCCTCGATATAAACACCTCGTACACAATCTACAACCTGCTCACCGAGCAGAAGATGAAGGGCGTTGCTGTCCTCTATATAGGCGAGGATCTCGATGTACTTCTCGAGCTGGCGGACAGGATTCTCGTCCTCTGCGGAGGCCAGGTCGCAGGCATCGTCGATGCCCGCAGCGCCACGAAGGAGGAGATAGGCCTCCTGATGACCCAGTTCAGGACAAAGGAGGATGAGCGATGAGCAATGAGAACAGGACTCCTTTCGTGAGACTTGCCAAGCGCACTGACATGAGCCGCCGCAGCATGTGGCTCATCCGCGTGGGTTCAATCGTGATAGCCCTGATCCTGGGCTGCCTGCCGATGCTCCTGACCGGCACCAATCCTGTCGAGGCGTACAGCATCATAATCCAGGGCTCTGTTTCCCGTCCTGTCTATCTCAAGCAGACCATCAGGACAGCAATTCCGCTCCTCGGCTGCGCTCTCGCGATAGCACCGTGCTTCAAGATGAAGTTCTGGAACATCGGAGCTGAGGGGCAGATAACGATGGGGGCAGTGTTCGCGACATATTTCGCACTCTACTGGTCGGACAGGATTCCCCATGTGCCGCTTCTCATCATAATGGCCGTCACCGGGGCCATCGCAGGAGGCATATGGGCGCTCATTCCCGCTTTCTTCAAGGCGAAGTGGAACACGAACGAGACTCTCTTCACGCTGATGATGAACTATATCGCCATCGGCATCGTCGCCTGGCTTCAGGGCGGCCCTTGGGAGGGAAGGAAAGGATCACAGCTGATACCGATGTTCAGCGATGCAGCGAGGCTTCCCAAGGTGCTGGGCGTCAACTGCGGCTGGATCATCGTCCTCGTGCTTGTCGTGCTGATGTACATCTACATGAACAAGACGAAGCAGGGCTATGAGATCGCTGTCATCGGGGACTCCGTGAATACTGCCCGCTATGCAGGCATGAATGTGGGATGGATAATGATGCGCACGATGTTCATATCCGGCGCGATAAGCGGCCTTGTCGGCTTCATCGTCGTTTCCGGCGCTAACTTCACGCTCTACAGCGGTGTTGCGGACGGTGTCGGCTTCACATCGATCACAGTCGCATGGCTTTCACAGCTGAATTCATTCGCCATGATCGCGATATCCATGATACTCGCCATCCTTGAGAAGGGTTCAAACACGCTGCAGACGAGGATGGAGGTACCTGCATCCATTGCAGACATCATTACCGGAATACTACTCTTCTGCATGCTCAGCTGCGAGTTCTTCATAAACTACCGCCTGATATTCAGGCACAGGGACAAGGAGGTGAACGCATGACGACTCTGATCACTCTGATTGTTGCGGCAGTCACTTTCGGTACTGTCCTGATGTACGGAACGCTGGGTGAGATACTCACGGAGAAGTCAGGGAACCTGAACCTCGGCGTCGAGGGCATCATGTATATGGGCGGAGCATTCGGCCTTGCCGGCGCGTTCTATTACGAGAAAGCCGCAGGAGCCGCCGCAAGCGGCCCTGTCGCGATAACCCTTGCGCTCCTTGCCGCATTTGCCGCAGGGGTGGCGGCATCGGCGATTTACAGTTTCCTGACCATCACTCTGAGGGCAAACCAGAACGTGACCGGCCTCGCGCTCTCCATCTTCGGCACGGGAATAGGGCAGTTCGTCGGTGAGTTCATGCGCGTGAGCGAAGGCGGGTATGTAGCTCTCGGAAACAGCCTCAAGGATTCGTTCTCCGCTGTGATCTTCCCCGATGCGCTCGTGAACATACCAGTAATAGGGCGCATCCTCTTCTCGCATACCGTCTTCTTCTACCTTGCTATTGTCGTGGCTGTGCTGATGTATCTCTTCCTGAAGAAAACAAGGTGGGGCATGTATCTCACCGCAGTCGGCGAGTCACCGTCCACTTCTGACGCGGCCGGTATCAGCATCACGAAGTACAAGTACCTTGCCACGATGATCGGAGGCGGTATCTCGGCAATCGGCGGCATGGTGTACATAATGACGACCGCAGGATGTGTCTGGAACCATGAGGGCCTTTCTGGTGTCGGCTGGCTTGCAGTCGCTCTCGTCATATTCTGCATGTGGCGGCCGCTGAATGCCATATGGGGCTCCGTCCTTTTCGGCGCCATGATGATCATGTACCTCAGAGTGTCGATACCGTTCATCCCGACGGAGCTGTACAAGATACTTCCCTATATAGTGACCGTTATCGTTCTCGTACTCACAAGCATGCGGAACAGCAGGGATAAGCAGCCGCCGGCATCGCTCGGCAACAACTATTTCAGAGAAGAGCGCTGAGGGATTATCAGGATGTTGCCGTGTGTTGCATTTTCTGCAACATGCGGTATTTTCTGTTGCAATAATCTTCATTTTCTGCAATACAGGAACTGTAATTTTTCTTATGACAACGTTTTAGCAATTGCGAAATACTGAAATGCTGTTAGAATTTAATTGAGGTTTCCGATCAAAGAGACCGAAAAAGGAGAGTATATGAGAAAATTATCGTTCGTACTTATCGTGCTGACGCTTCTTTCCGGATTCGCTTTTGCCAGCGGAAGCGGTGAGACTGCGGCTGCTGCGTCCGACCCGAACACAGTGAAGGTAGGTCTTCTTTGCATCGGTGATGAAAACGATCAGGGCTATACCTACAACTTCATCAGGGGCCGCGACGAGGCCACGGAGATGCTCAAGGCTGACGGAATCAACGTTGAGTGGGTGACCAAATTCAATATCGGAGAGGATGCCACCTGTACAGACGCCAATATCGAGGCTGCTGAGGAAGGATGCCAGATCATTATCAATAACAGCTATGGTTTCGAGCCGTTCATGCTCGAGGTTGTCGATGAGTATCCTGATATCGAGTTCATCAGCTGCACCAACTGCGCTTCCGCGTTCGACGGCAGGGACAACACTCATAACGCATTCGCCAATATATACGAGGGCAGGTATATCGCAGGTGTCGTTGCCGGCATGAAGCTCCAGCAGCTTATAGATGAAGGCACGATCACTCCTGATCAGGCTGTCATCGGATACGTCGGTGCATATTCCTTCGCAGAGGTTATCTCCGGCTTCACGTCCTACTTCCTCGGTGCAAGGTCTGTATGCCCGTCAGTAACGATGAAGGTCTCATTCGTCGGTTCATGGTCCGATGCCACGGCTGAGTCAGATGCTGCTCTCGCGCTTGCCGATCAGGGCTGTATCATGATCTCCCAGCACTCCGACAACACGACTCCGGCCACGGCGGCACAGTCACGCGGCGTATTCCACACAGGATACAACAACGATATGACAGGTGTTGCTCCCAATGCATCGCTCATTTCCACAAGGATCGACTGGGGCATCTACTTCTATGAGGCCATCAAGGCATATGTCAACGGAGAGGAGATTCCTCAGGACTGGTGCAAGGGCATGGGGGATGGTGCTGTCGTCATGACTCCTCTCAATGAGGCCATCGCAGCTCCTGGAACGGCAGAGAAGATCGCAGAGGTAGAGGCAGCTATTGCCGACGGCTCTCTCCAGGTCTTCGATACAAGTACATTCACAGTCGGCGGTGAGGTTCTCACACATGCCTTCGCCCTCGATACCGATGGTGATTTCACAGCAGATTCAGAAGAGGCTGTATACGACGGCGCATTCCACGAGTCTGTATTCCAGTCCGCTCCGTACTTCACGGTGCAGATCGATGGAATCGAGTGGCTCAATGCCGCATACTGATTCCCCCTCTTCAGGACTTCAGGCGCCCCGCTGCGGGCGCCTTTGCATTCCGGCATGTAGCACAGGAGGCAGGCTCTCGCTATAATCACGGCGAGAGAGATGTTTATGACATTGGATAACCTTAAAATTGGTGAGAGTGCCAGAATCCTCACCGTAGGCGGTGATGCGGCCCTCCGCCGTCATTTCCTGGATATGGGCCTCACTCCTGATACAGTCGTCACCCTCGTCAAGAAAGCTCCGATGGGAGATCCTCTGGAGATATTCGTCCGCGGTTATGAGCTGACACTCCGCAGGGAAGATGCCGCCCGTATCTCGTGCGAGGCTGCCTCGGCCCCCATTATGAAAAAGCAGCAGGCACCGCATCGCATGATCCAGCATCCCCAAGTGGGAGAGGCGGAGACACATAAGCCCGGAGATAAACCGCTCATTCCCGAAACCACTCCCATAGTCTTCGCCCTCGCGGGCAACCAGAACTGCGGCAAGACGACGCTCTTCAACCAGCTTACAGGCTCGAACCAGCATGTGGGAAATTTTCCCGGTGTTACTGTCGACAGCAAATCCGGAAAGATAAGAGGCCATGAGGATGCCACCGTCGTCGACCTTCCCGGCATCTACTCGCTTTCCCCCTATACCAACGAGGAGATAGTCACCAGGGACTTCATATTGAAAGGGAAGCCCGACGGCATCATAAACATAGTCGATGCCACGAACATAGAACGTAATCTCTATCTCACGATGCAGCTGATAGAGCTCGACGTCCCCATTGTCATCGCGCTGAACATGATGGATGAGGTGCGCGACAACGGCGGAACGATCGATGTCAACCAGCTCGAGGAGAGCCTCGGGGTCGCAGTCGTTCCGATCTCCGCTGCGAAGAATGAGGGTGTAGAGGAGCTCGTGAAGCACGCGATACATGTCGCGCGTTTCAAGGAATCCCCTGGCCTGAAGGATTTCTGCCCCGCAGAGGGTGAGGCCAAGGATGTCGCGATCCATCGCTGTCTCCATGCGATCATGCATCTTGTGCAGGATCATGCAGAGAGGGCAGGACTGCCCGTGAGGTTCGCTGCCGCCAAGCTCATCGAGGGCGATGAGCCTGTGATGAAGGCGCTTTCCCTGGACAGCAATGAGGAGGAGACTCTTGAGCACATACTGAAGCAGCTGGAGACGGAAAGCGGCACGGACCGCGATGCCGCACTAGCCGATGCGCGATTCCGTTTCATAGAACGCGTCTGCGGGGAGAGTGTGGTCAAGCCGCATGAATCGAAGGAGAGGCTCCGCTCGCTCAGGGCGGACAGGATCCTGACGGGGAAGTACACGGCTATTCCCTCGTTCATCCTCATAATGGCGGCTATCTTTTATCTGACATTCGGCCCTGTGGGATCATTCCTTTCGGATCTTCTTTCCCTTGCGATAGACAAGCTGACAGCTGCTGTCGATGGCGCATTGACTGCATACGCCCTCAATCCCATCGTCCATTCGCTGATCATAGACGGCGTCTTCGCAGGTGTCGGCAGCGTCCTGTCATTCCTGCCGATCATCGTCGTGCTCTTCTTCTTCCTCTCTATACTCGAGGACAGCGGCTATATGGCCAGAGTCTCATTCGTGATGGACAAGCTGCTGAGGAAGATAGGCCTCTCCGGGCGCAGCTTCGTCCCGATGCTCATCGGCTTCGGCTGTTCTGTGCCGGCGATCATGGCCACCAGAACGCTCTCATCGGAGAGGGACAGGAAGATGACGATACTCCTTGTACCGTTCATGTCCTGTTCCGCCAAGCTGCCGATCTATGCCATGTTCACCTATGCGTTCTTCCCTGACTGCGGCGCGCTTGTAATGATCAGCCTCTATCTTTTCGGAATCGTGATGGGCATTGTGATGTCGCTGATTCTCAAGCATACTGGTTTCAAGGGCAATCCTGTTCCCTTCGTGCTTGAGCTGCCGAACTACAGGATGCCGAGCGCAAGGTCCGTGATGCAGCTGATCTGGGAGAAGACAAAGGATTTCGTCACCAGGGCTTTCACGATAATCTTCCTTGCATCAATCATCATCTGGTTCCTGCAGAGCTTCGACATCAGGCTCAACCCTGTCACGGATTCCGCTGACAGCATGCTTGCCGCGATCGGCTCCCTGATCGCCCCTCTGTTCCGTCCGCTCGGTTTCGATGACTGGAGGATATCGACGGCGCTCATCACCGGCTTCACTGCCAAGGAGAGCGTGGTGAGCACCCTCACTGTCCTTCTCGGCGGTTCAGCCTCTGTTCTTGGCACGCTCTTCAGCCCATTCACCGCATTCGGTTTCCTGATCTTCACGCTTCTCTACACGCCTTGTGTCGCTGCCATAGCAACGGTGCGCCGTGAGCTGGGAAGAAGGTGGGCACTCGGGGTGGTTGTCCTGCAGTGTTCCGTTGCCTGGATAGCCTCATTTGCCGTGCATGTGATCGGCATGCTTCTGGGTCTTTCCTGATTTCCTCTTGCCTTTTCCTCTTTCCCTCTGCGATTATCTCTGTATGGAAAGAGGAGAAGACAGCACCAAGGCCGCCTTTGCCGAGGCTTACAGGAAACTGCAGTCCGTGAGCCCTTCACAGAGGATAACCGTCAAGGACATAGCCGCCGCTGCAGGGTATGACAGGCACACGTTCTACTATCATTTCAAGGGCATCCAGGATCTTGTCTCCTGGCTCTTCGACACTGAGGTTGCGAGAATCGTCGAGTCCTCTGCAGGCAACTGGAACAGGGTCATTCCTGATTTCATCGATTACGCAGACAGGAACAGGGCCCTGATCCTCGCACTCTATCATTCTCCGAAACATGCTGATACAACGCTCATACTGAGGCGCAAGATGGGGGAGATGCTGAATATCTATCTCTCATCGGAACCTGCTTATTCTCATTTGTCCGAACTCAAGCGCAGGATCGTGGCCACATTCATCGCGGGCGGCGCCGTCACGCTCTTTGACGGCTGGCTCATGAGCGGCATGGAGAGAAGCCCTGACGTGGTGTCGGCGGAGATCCTCGATACCGTGCAGAAAAGTCTTGCCGGTTTTCAGTCCTGCTGATCGCGCCCTGAGGCGAGGAATGCTCCGGCTGTCATGAGGATGAGAGCTGTGATGAATGCAGCTGACGGGGTTTCCCTGAGCATTATGAATGAAAGGGCGCTTCCTATGAACGGGGAGAGCGCGTAGTATGCGCTTGTCCGTGCTGCCCCCAGATAACGCTGAGCATAGACATAGAAGAAGACGCTGAGTCCATAGGAGGCGAAACCGAGCAGGAGGGCAGGAATGATGAGCGGGAGAGGAGGGAAGGCCTCTCCGGAGAGCAGCGCTATTGCCGCCGATCCTGCTCCTGATCCAAGCCCTTTTATGATGACGATTTCCTGCGGGTCGCTTCCTGATATCATCCTCGTGCAGTTATTCTCGAGTCCCCATGCCGTGCAGGCAAGGAGCACAAGCACTGATCCGGCGGAGAACGTGAGGCTATCCTTTCCCTCGAGCGAGAGCAGCATGCTCGCTGCAGTGATGAGCGCTATCGCGGCCCAGAGCCTTTTCCCTATCCGTTCATGGAAGACAATCAGTGCTATGAGCGAGGTCGCCACTATCTCGAAATTGTTCAGGAGCGACGCATTCGCGGCCGTGGCACTTCTCAGCCCCAGCATCATCAGTATTGGGGCGGCAATGTCGAGGATCACCATGCCAGCTGTATATGGAAGATCCTTCTGTGTGAGGGTGTGCTCAGTTCTCTGCTTTCTTTCCGGAAGCTGGAGGATGAGCATCCCGATGCCTGCTCCGAGATACAGGAGGGAGGCGAGGAACACAGGCTGTATCTCAGAGAGAAGCAGCTTGGAAATGGGGGTGCTGACTGCATACAGCGCGGCGGCAAGAACTGCCATGGAGATTGGATTGAGCTTCATTTCACGAACATCTCCAGCGCGGCCCTGAAGTCATCGAGGGCTTTGCTGTCCCCTGATTCCACTGCTTCCCGTATACAGTGTTCAAGGTGATCACTGATGATCACCCGGCCGATGCCGGCAAGGGAGGCACGCACGGCGGAGAGCTGTATCAGCACATCGCTGCAGTCCCTGCCTTCCTCCACCATCTCTCTCACTTTCTCAAGGTGGCCGATTGTCCTGGAGAGCCTGTCTATCACAATCTTCGTCTCCGTGTGGTGGTGTTCCATACTGCCTCCATAACCCCCGGCAGGGGTTATTTCCATTATGCTGGCGCTCTCTGCTGAACACAAGAAAAATGCCACCCGGAGGTGGCATGCGTCAGGCGCTGATCGGTTTGATCTTCTTCCTGTATATCCGTATGAAGAAAATGATGGAGAGCGTGAGACCGAATATCTCCGCAATGCCGAATGCGAGCCAGACATTGTCCAGTATGCCTGTTGAGGCGAGGAACCACGCCACTGGCAGGAGCACCGCTATCTGGCGGACGACTGAGACAATTGCCGATGCATAGCCGACACCTGTCGCCTGGAATACGGATGTGAAACTGATGGATACAGCCGCTGGTATGAAGCAGAGGGAGATCAGACGGAGGGCCCTGCTGCCGATTCTGAGCATCTCGTCGGATGCCGCGAACATCGAAAGAAGCACACCGGGCACAAGCTGGAAGAGTAGGAAGCCGAGCACCATGATGACGACGGCGACCGATCCTCCGGTCCTGAGTGTTGCGAGCATTCTATGCTTCTTGCGTGCGCCGTAGTTGAATGCGATTATCGGTATCATTCCGGCCTGGAGCCCGAAGACCGGCATGAAGATGAATGACTGCAGCTTGAAGTACACACCGAGAACCGATACCGCCGTAGCCGTGAACGAGATGAGGATGGAGTTCATCGCGCTCACGCTGACAGTTCCCACGCTGTTCATGATGATTGTCGGGATGCCGACTGCGTATATCTCCTTGATGATTCTTCCCGAGGGGCGGAAGCCTTTCAGCGTCAGGTGGAGGCGGACATACTTATTCCTGCTGACGAAGAACAGCGCGGCGATCATGGAGACGATCTGTCCGATGACTGTGGCTATGGCAGCTCCTTTGACGCTCATGCCGAAGCCGAAGATGAAGACAGGATCTAGGATGATGTTCGTGATTGCTCCCAGCGACTGGGATATCATCGGGTGGATGGAGTCTCCTGTCGCCTGCATGATCCTCTCGGCGGTTATGTCGATGAAGATGCCGAACGAGAAGATGAGGCATATGCTCGCATACTCCGATGTCAGGCGGAGCAGCTCCGGATCATCCGTAAAGAGCGATATGAAGGGCTTTGTGCTGAAGATGCCGAAAAGCGCGAATACGATCCATGTGATGATTGCGAGAAAGAAGCCGTTGTCCGCGGCAGCTTCCGCCTCATCACCTCTTTTCTCTCCCAGCTTTCTCGCCAGGTAGGAGTTGACGCCGACGGCGGTTCCTATTCCGAATGCGATCATCAGGCTCTGCAGCGGATAGGCGAGGGAGACTGCCGTGAGGGCTGTCTCCGACACGCGGGCTACAAAGATGCTGTCCACGACGTTATACAGCGCCTGTATCAGCATCGAGAGCATCAGCGGAAGCGATAGCTTCATGATGAGCCTGGGGATCGATTCATATCCCATTATGTTCTCATTTGCTTCATGTTCCATAGCGGTAAGAGTATTGTTTGAAATCAATTTAATTTGCAACTACCGTCCGGCTCTGTTTTCCTCCCCGGTTTTATGGTAGCTTTTTTTCATGAGATGGTTTGTTCTTCCATTTTTCATTTTTGCCGCATCAGCGCTCTCCGGTGCTTCGTTCAGCAGCATTGCTGAGAGCGCCGCAGCTGTCAGCCTCGAGGCAGAGGGGGCGAGGCTGAGGCATGATGCCGGGATGATATCCATAGAACAGTCCGAACTTGATGATAACCCTTCATACTCAATTTCACTCTCTCTTGAGCCTCTGGAGGAGGACGCAGAGATAGCCGCAGTCAGCGATCTCTCATTTGCTGTCCATCTTCCCGATGATGATACCTCGATAGAGGCCTCGGTTCCGTTCAGCGTGCGTTATGACGGCCGGGGAGGACTTGTCTCGCCATCGGCATCTGTTTCCCACATATTCGACTGGGGGCGCAGCGATGATATGCTTGAGGATCTGCAGACTGCGTCGTCGAGGCTTTCGGTGGAGAGGGTATATGAATCGGACCTGCTCTCTCTCCGCATGAGTGTCATAAGCGCTGTGAGCTCAATTCTCTCAAATGACCGGGACAGAACGGAGGAAGAGGAGGACCTCCGCGACCTTGAACGGACCCTTTCCGAAGCCTTGAGCCTCGGGGATATCACGGAGGATTCCATTCTCTACAGGGAGTCAATGCTCCAGATAGAGCGATCAGAGAATGCCATCTCGATACTGGACAGGGAAAGAGATGAGCTTGTCACGAGGTTCGGCAATCTGACCGGTATGGAATGGGACGGGGTCGAGGATATCCCGTATCCTGAATTTCCGGACATTCTTTCTGTCACGACATCATCCGCACTGGAGGAGGCCGATCTCTATGCGAGAATCGCTGAGGAGGAGTACCTCCTGGAGGAGTCTGAGCAGAATCCGTCAAGGCTGACTGTGGGGGCTGAAGCCGGCGGCAGCATCTATCTCGGATCAGGGCTCATGGTGAGCGGCATGAGGGAGGAGGACTCTGTAAACGTCTCCGGATCTGTCGGATGGGAAGGCCGCGAGTGGTCGGTATCGCTCTCCGGCGGCGGAAGGTGGAATGATGACCACAGCTTCTCTCCGTCCCTGTCGGTCGGAGGCACATGGCAGAGCCGGCCATCCTCGCGCTCCGATGAGCTCATGCTGAGCTCTCTGAGAAACGAGGCGATACTCCGGAGAAGCGAATACCTTTCAGAGCTGAGGGCATTCGGTGAGGAAAGCGGCGAACTGTGGAACAGGATACTCTCCTGGGAGCGCAGCATGGCTGAGCTTGAGGCCGAGATGGATTACAGAAAAGCGCTCCTTGACAGCCTCCGGATAAGGCTGGAGAGGGGCCTTGCCATAGAAGAGGATGTCCATGATGCCGAGGTGGAGCTCCGCCTGGCATCCATGGATATGGATCTGCTGCTTCTCGAGGGACTTCAGCTGGAAGCTGAGTGCAGCGTGCATATACTCTGAGGTTTTATATGAATGATGAGGGATTGCTGAAAGAAAGGGACAGGAAAAGAAGAAGGAAGAGGCGGAGGACAGCTGTCATAACCGTGACAGTTATACTCCTCTTGGCAGCTGCTGCTTTCCTTATGCTCAGGCCCGAGGAGGCTGAGGCGGATGCAGCTCCGTCTCTCAGGGAAGCTGAGGTTGTCTCAAATACATATACCCAGATCATAGATATCTCAGGCTATGTCGAGCCATATGACACGCAGGAGACTAAATTCCGTTCCACAGGAGCTGTGACCGGGGTCTTCGTGGAAGAGGGCGACAAGGTGCTGAAGGGTGATCTCCTTGCCTCGATCGACAACACGCAGCAGCTTGCCGCGCTGCAGGAGATACGCGATCAGATAGAGGAGGCTGAGCTGAGCGGATCCAAACGAGAGCTTGAGCTTCTCCGCCTCCGCGAGACCAGTGCCGAGAATTCGCTGGATTATACGAATCTCTATGCGGCGTTCGACGGTGAGGTCGCTTCTGTGGATGTGTCTGAGGAGGATTATTTCGAGGCCGGGGATTCCGTGATCACGATAGTAGACAGGTCGAGGCTTAAGGCCACTGTCGAGATCGACGAGATCGACATGCAGTATGTCCGGCTTGGCCAGGAGGCATCCCTTGTCTTCGAATCCAGGCCTGATATGACTGTCAGTGCGTACGTCTCATACATCCCGATGCTCGGGCGTTACACCGATCAGGGAATCGGAGTTGCGGATGTCGAGCTGATGATAGAGGATCCTCCTGAAGGGATAATGCCCGGATTCACATTTGAAGGTACGCTCGCAGCGGAGGAGGAAGTCTCGATGCTTCTGATCCCGCAGAGTGCGATAACGCGCGGCCGCGGCGGTTCGGAAACAGTTGATGTCAGGCGTCCGGACGGCAGTGTGGAAACAGTGAGCGTACGCACCGAGTATCTTGGCGAGGGGCTTTCCGAGCTGCTTTCAGGCAATCTGAAGGAAGGCGATGTGCTTGTCTATGAGTCCAGAAGCCAGCTGGGAGGATTCATGCTGTGACAGGTGGGGTGATAGAGCTTGAGGATGTGAGCAGGTGCTATGTCGTGGGGGACAGTGTTGTCAGGGCCCTCGATGGTGTCTCCCTGTCCATCGAGAACCGTTCATTCACCGCTATAATGGGCCCCTCCGGTTCCGGCAAATCAACGCTCATGTCGCTTATTGGGTGTCTGGATACACCGACATCGGGACGCATCTGGATAGACGGTGTGGAGATCGGTGCTCTCGGTGAGGAGGAGCTTGCATACATAAGGAACAGGAAGATAGGCTTTGTATTCCAGCACTTCTCCCTCCTCCCCAAACTTAATGCGCTGGACAATGCGGCCCTGCCTCTTCTTTATGCGGGAGTTCCGCTGAAGGAGAGAAGGGAGAGGGCTGAGGAGATGCTTTGCCGCGTGGGCCTCGCTGAACGCCTGAGGCACAGGCCCTCCGAGCTCTCCGGCGGGCAGAAACAGCGTGTCGCCATAGCCCGTGCCCTCGTCAATGATCCCGCCATACTCCTTGCGGATGAGCCTACAGGCGCTCTGGATTCGGCTACAGGACATGAGGTGATGGAGCTTTTCCATGCGCTCAATGAGGAGGGGCATACGATCGTGTTCGTGACTCATGACCGCGCACTTGCGTCGGAATGCGGGAGGATAATCCCCATCAGGGACGGGAGGATCGCTGATGATGGTGCGTGAGAACATCAGGATGGCATTCTCCTCGATGGCCGGGAACAGGCTGAGGACATTCCTTTCGCTTCTGGGGATAATGATCGGCGTCGCGTCGGTTGTGGCCATACTCAATCTCGGCAGGAGCGCATCAGAGAGCATTGTCGCCTCATTCGATTCCGGCGGGCTTGATACAGTGAGCGTGATGCCGCGGGGAAGTGCTCGGGAGACAATGATTTTCACCGAGGAATTCTCATACAGCCTGATGAGTGAGATTGACGGTATAAAGGAGGTGCTTCCTATGGTTTCCTCCTATGCGAATATAAGGAACGGGCAGGAGATAGCCGAGAGCGTGCTCGTGCAGGGAGTCACCTCAGGTTTCTTCTCCTCCTCATCGCTTTCCGTTTCATCCGGATCTTTCTTCTCTGCTCTGGACAACATAAACAGGAGGCAGGTCATTGTCCTCGGCTCTGAGCTGGCTGAGGAGCTTTTCCCCTCTGGGGATGCTGTGGGGCGCTATGTCTCGGTTTTCCGCCGCCAGGCCAAGAGCTTCCTTGTAGTAGGGGTTCTTGAGGAGAGGGATGCAGCGATGGGAACGTCTTACAACGATGCCGCATTCATGCCGTACAACACATATGTGCAGCGTTTCCGGCGTACTGATCAGGTGGGGACTTATATGATAAAGACCGCGGATGATGCGGATGCCATTGCGGTTGCGGAGGACATAGAGGAGTATCTCAATCAGATAGCGGGGTCCGATTACTACCGTATTTTCAGTCCTGCGACGATCAAGGAGATGGCTGATTCCGTCACTGGCACATTCTCCTCATTCCTCGCTGCTATTGCTGCGATATCCCTGGTGGTCGGCGGAATAGGGATCATGAACATAATGCTTGTGTCCGTTGTCGAGAGAACAGGGGAGATAGGAATACGCAAGGCCTTGGGGGCCACTCCCTCCATGATAAAGTCACAGTTCCTCGTCGAGTCCGTCACTTTGTCGCTTTCCGGCGGGGCCATCGGGCTCATCATAGGAAGCCTCCTGAGCTTCGCTGCCGTGAATGCGGCAGGATGGGAGATGCACATCTCCGGCGCGGCCATAGTCGTATCGCTCATCTTCTCCCTCGCGATAGGCGTCTTCTTCGGATGGTATCCTGCAGCCAAAGCTGCAAAGCTGGAACCGATGGCAGCGCTGTCGAGGGACTGACATTTCCAATTCAGGACGAAGGAAAAATATTGACATGAAATAACGGGGGGGGGGGTATATTAAGCGGGTGGAGGATTAGGATATGAGAAAGACCTTGTCTGTGATTCTGCTCGCTGTCATCATGATTTTCGTCTCATGTACGCAACAGAACCCTGTGATTATTGGGCTCCCGCATGTGCATAGATACGCATCTGCGTGGTCATTTGATTCCGCTGCTCACTGGCATGAAGCTACATGCGGCCATGACATCACTTCTGGTTATGGTCTGCATGATTTCGTGGAAACAATCGATGCAACTGGTGACACAGCTTATGTGGTGAAGACCTGTACTGTCTGCGGATATTCTGAAAGAACGGAATACACTGCTGCAGAGGAGAAGATCGCGACCCTGTCCAATGGAACGGAGTCTACTGGCTATGATTCCATAAAGGACGCTGTAAATGCCTGGAATGAAGAGGAAGACGGTAATTATACCCTGACGATCAGGAACGGTGAGTACAGGGAGTATGATATCGTCATCAGGCAGAAAGAAGGCAGGAACCTCACCATCAAGGCTGAGACACTGCGCGGCGTCGTGATGCACGATGCCGGTGAGGCTGGAAAAGTGAATCACATTTTCTATGTATCAGGAGAAGGCAACAGATCCGGCTCTGATACACTGGTGATCGATGGCATAGATTTCCATATCGCTACAGCGGGTCTTGTCGGCAAGGATGGTGACACTGCAACTAATAACTGCTCCATAGCTGTCCGCCTGGGAAAGAACGTCGATGGAAACGCTGAGTGGTATGCACATAATGTCACGGTGCGCAACTGCCATTTCTATGGGGACCCGGAGATCAGCTATCCTGTATATTCATCCTCGAAGAGCGATCCGATAAACATAACGGTTGAATCCTGCTATGCGGAAAAGGTCAAGACTGTATATGGAGGACGTGGAAGCAATATTGTCCTCAGGGCTTCTGAATTTGTCGACGTTATGAGCATCCTTAACAGCCAGGCCGAAATAACGGCACCGGCAGAAGGATATAACAGCACCATTGAAGGCGTTACCGCGACAGTCAGCTGGTC
>CASEZU010000023.1 GCA_949292445.1 uncultured Spirochaetales bacterium
GTTTTCAAAAAACCATCAGAAAAAGCAGAATCTGAACGCAGAAAATAATGCCTATTTCAATTCCGTTCAGATAATGTCTTGAAATAAAAGCAGATATTCGGGAAAAACTGCGAGTTGTAAAAATAATGGAAAAACCTTCTGTTTATGTAAAACAAAATAAAAAATGAATTTTTATTTCATTTTCTGTAATTTTTGTTTGACGAATGCTCTGTCGAGGGAGAATAATCAGCATAAGCATATTCTCGCATTTTCACGTCAGTGGATGATGCTCAGGAATATCTTTTACAGACCAATTCAAGGAGGGTTTGGATGAAGAAGGTATTAGCATTTATACTTGTTCTCTCCCTTGCTGTCGTTACTGTCTTCGCTGGTGGAAGCAAAGAGAGCGAAGAGGACGGCATAACGCTTACGCTTTGGGGCTCGTCACAGACGATGGTCGATTTCTATGAGGAGACAGTCATCCCGGCATTCATCGAGAAGTATCCTGAGGTAAAGGATGTTGAGGTTCTCTACATGCCGATCGAGGACTTCGTACAGCGCCTTGCTGTCGTTCTCCCCGCAGGTGAGGTTCCTGACATCATGGAGATCGAGGATTCTTGGGCAACTCCGTATGTAACGGCTGGTTATTTCGAGGAGAATACTCCTGAGCTCAACGCTATTCTCGACAAGATGATTCCTTCCCTCAAAGATTGTCTTACATGGGATGGAAAGCAGTGGGGCGTTCCTGTGGCACCGTTCCATGAGCTCTTCTTCTGGAATACTGACATGCTCGCTGAAGCCGGATACACCGAGATCCCCGACACATGGGATGAGGTTGTTGAGGCTGCAGTGAAGATGACCCAGCGCGACGAGACAGGAAAGATCACAAGATCCGGCTTCTCAATGAGACTTGGCGGCAACCCGTCCGGTACAAGCCAGAAGTTCTGGGTTCTCGGACTTCTTCCCAACGGAGTCAACTGGTATGAGGAGTGCACGACTGAGCCTGGCAAGTTCCACGCCGGATTCGACAATGAAGGCGGCTACAATGCCCTCAAGACTTATATCGATCTTCTTTACAAGTATCAGGTCGATGATTTCGCCAGCATGAAGGATACAGAGGCTTTCGCTAATGGAAAGACAGCTATCAACATGCGCGAAGCCAGCTCCGCTACATCCATCGTCGAGCAGGGACCGGACATCAACTGGGTAGCTTCCCCGATGCCGAAGGGACCGGTACAGAGAGCAACGTTCCTCATCTCTCTCAACCTCTATGTTCCTAAGGATGGACAGCACAAGGACTATGCAAGGAAGTTCATCGAGTTCGCAACATCCGAGGAGATGTTCGAGATCCAGACAGCAGAGAGATACGGATTCAACCCGTATGTCGGCGCTGACCGCACTGCTGGTCTTGATGAGAGACTTGTTCCTGCATTCACAGATCCTGAGGACCTCGTATACTACTCAGTTCCTGTTCACAGCGCATACGATACCGCTATGATCAGAATCGGCGAGGCTCTTCCGAACATCTTCGCAGATGCTACGCTTCTTGATAATCCTGAGGGAATCAAGGATGCAGTACACAGGCTCGCTGAGATCTTCAACGACGCTTACAAGGAGTTCGACGAGTACGCCGAATAAGATTCGGTGGTCTAAGGACTTTTGGGGGTTGCTGCTGCTGTGGCGGCAACCCTGTATTTTACCGGAGGGCTCATGGCACAACGCAATAAACTACTGAAGATGAACAAGCAGGAGAAGGTGGATTTCGGATTCTGCATGGCGATCCTTATTCCGATAATGCTTCTCTTCGCTGTCATCAGGTTCATACCAATTATTGAGACATTCGTCATCTCGTTCTTCCAGAAGAGCATGATAAGACCGGGACAGAAGTTCATCGGAATAGAGAACTACGCCTATGTTCTCACCGATCCCGAGTTCCTCAAGTCTCTCAAGAATACATTCTATATAACAGTTTTCGCGATGTCGCTTTCCGTCATCGGCGGATTGTTCCTCGCTTCTGTTGTCAATTCCGGAAGAAAGGGAATGAAGCTGTGGCAGGCACTTCTTTTCATCCCTGTCATCGTCTCCCTTGTTCCGTCGACGCTTATGTGGAAGATGCTTTTCGACTACAACATTGGCGTCGTGAACCAGATTCTGAACGTATTTGGAATCCAAAGCATAAACTGGATAAATAACGACAGCCTTGTTGTCGTACCGATCATAGTCGTCTCCGTGTGGAAGGAGATGGGATACAACATGATGATCTTCTACGTCGGTCTCAAGGCTATCTCCAGAGAGCTCTATGAATCAGCAGCGCTCGATGGTGTAAACCACTGGCAGAGGCTGAGATATATCACTCTTCCGCAGCTCAAGCCTGTGACACTCTTCGTCTGCGTCATGGCTATGATCAAGTTCGTGAAGGTCTTCACGCAGGCCATCACAATGACGAGCGGAAGCCAGAGCTCCGGCAATATATTCAAGACGCTTGTTTACTATGTTTATCAGCAGGGCTTCTCTCTGCATTCGATGGGAAGGGCTTCGGCTGCAGCTATGGTGCTGCTCCTCATCGTTTTCATACTGACCGCTATCCAGATGCGTCTGGATAAGGAAGACTGAGGAGGCTGGCGATGAGTTCACTTACAAAGAAGCTGACTGTTTTCGATGTCGTATGTCTCGTGATTTTCTTCGCGCTGGTCATAATCACGCTGTTCCCGCTCTTCTTCATGCTCATAACGTCGTTCAAGACGCCGGAGGAGATAAACCAGGTTCCGATCACGCTGTATCCGCATGATGTTTATATGGGGAATTACTCCAAGATATTCCATGACGAGTTCTTCCTCCGCTACTTCCTCAACAGTGTCATAACATCTGTGATAGTCACTGTGGTCAGTGTCATCGGCTCTGCGCTTGCAGGATATGTCTTCGCGAAGTTCAGGTTCCCGCTGAAGTCTGTTTTCTTCTATGCGATTCTCGCGACCATCATGGTCCCGTTCGAGTCATTCATAGTCCCGCTCTACAATTTCGTCAGGAGTGTGGGCGGAGTCAACAGCTACTTCGGACTTGTCTTCCCGAGTATCATAAGCAGTTTCGGCATCTTCTTCATGAAGCAGAACATGGAGCAGATTCCGGATGCGCTTGTGGAGGCAGCAAAAATCGATGGTGCAGGGAACTGGCATATTCTCCGCACTATCATCATGCCGCTTTCCGTATCAGCGCTCTCCGTTCTCTCCATCCTTCTCTTCATCACGGCATGGTCTGATTACCTCTGGCCTCTTGTCATTGCCACAAGCAAGGATATGTTCGTGCTTGAGATCGGACTTACGCTCCTGCAGGATGAGTACTTCACTGATTACGGCCAGATGATGGCTGGATGTGCCGTCGCGCTTGTGCCGGCTATGCTACTCTTCATCTTCTTCCGCCGCCATATCATGGAAGGAATCGCAATGAGCGGAATCAAGGGCTGACATCAGCTTAATGCAAATACTCCCTGACCGGCTCGAGAGGGTCGGTCTTTTTCTTGCCATGACAAGAGATGACCGGTAGAATCTTAAGTATCGTGGAGGTGAATATGTTTTTAGGACATAGGAAAGAAAAGAGGTCCATGAAGCATGTCACTGGGGGGGGGTGTTGTTGCTCTTCTCATTGCCGCGCTTCTTCTTACCGCAATATCGTGCCGACAGGCCGCTGTGATTGTTCCGTATCCGCCGCTTGTTAATCCGGGCGTTCCAGGATCTGAGAGCAATCCTTACAGGATATCTTCAGCAGAGGATCTGAAAGCACTGCGTTCAGCTGATACTGAGGGAGTATACTACGAGCTTACCGGTGACATTGTCCTTACAGAAGAATTTGATCCTATTCCCGTTTTCAAGGGAAATCTGATCGGAAACGGCCATGTGATAAGGGGGCTGAGGGTAGCAGAGTATTCCACAGCAGAGGAGTATGAGGCCGCAGGCGGCTATGTCATGGATGGAAAAAGGACTTTCAGTGCGTTCATTCAGTCGCTTGACGGAGGAGTCATCAGCGGACTCAGTTTCGAGGATTATGAGATCCCTGCACCGCCTGTATATTCCAGCGACACGAACCAGATCTACATGGCAGTCGTGGCTGGAGTCATATCTAATGGTGCGGTGATAGAGAATGTCACAGTAGGAGAGGGAGAG
>CASEZU010000024.1 GCA_949292445.1 uncultured Spirochaetales bacterium
GTGATACATGAAAGGAAACAGGAACAGGATCAGCGCAGCCAGAGGCAATGCAAGCAATCCGAATATATAGCGGAGATCCCATTCACGTCGCAATCTTGAGACCATCCAGGGTATCTCCGCATAGAGAGCATATCCGAACATGGCAATGCAGAGCAGGAAGAAAAATATGGTCAGCTTCTTCCTCATGGAGATGAATGAGGCTGCATAGAACATGAAGACAATGATGACCAGAATGGTATACCAGCTGATGCGGCTGCCGGTGGAATACATATAAAAGCCGTAGGAACCTGTCATCAGTGAGATTGAGAGCGCCGCCGGAGTCACGAAGTTTCTGCTTTTACGGGAAACCAGGCCGGCGATCAGGGTGACAGCACAGGTAATAAGGGATGCTGCAATGGAAGCCGTCTCAGGATTCCTGTATGCCCAGTATCCTATAGCCCCGATAATCAAAGCACAGCCGATAAACCCATAGAGCCCGTTGAATGGAGTGCTTACAAGCGTATATCTGTTTCCCCAGAAATCCTTGTATTTCCCGGTAAAATCCTTCTTATACACATTGCCGGATGAATCAACATATCGTTTAGACATTGGAAAATCTCCTCTCAGAAATCACACTCAGCGCTGAAGGGTGAATCCTCCCGGTATGCTCTGAACAGCCGGTAATAACATTCATACTTCTCAAAGAGCTTCTTATAACTGCCATATACATATGCGCCATGCATCATGACTCCGGCAGAGAACAGCAATATGAGGTGACTGGCATCGAGATGCCCGAGAGCTGAAACAGATTCAGGGCAGTATAAAGAAAGGAAGAAAAGCAAGGGAGGAATTACTATGGCGCACCATGATGCAAAGCCCTTGAACCTCAATGAGATTACCATGGCAGCAGTCACGATTCCCGCTGAAATATCAAAGGCATTGGCAAGCCCTGTCTCATGATAGGAGAGACCGAAATATATAATAGCCGGAACAGCAAGGAGCAGAAGCATAAGCCACCACTTCCCTCCTCTGGCATTAATCCCGCTTATCCAGACAAGAACAAGAAGAAATATATAGCGGAATACCTCAGCAAGCTGCGGAGAATAGCCAGTACTTATCGCAGCTCTGAGATCATCCCCATACACCAGGAAACCCGTACCGCAGAAGGCCAGAAGACCCAAGACCTCCGGAACGGCCGGGAATCTGCCATCGCCGGAAGCAATCAGGGCACAGCCAAGGAAGAGGAATGACGGCAGCATCCTCAGCATATCGTCATCCAGTTCACGCATGATGAATGAGCTTTTCGGCAGGATGACCGAAAGCAGCAGGATAATGAATAAAGTCCAGAAGATACTGCCCAGCACATAGGATGCAGGAGAGGCCTTGCTTCTCAATGAGACAATCGCAGGCGGCAGCAGAATGACAGCAGCAGCTGAAATGATAGATGTTACGACCAACGGCTCCGTATCAATCATCAGAACGGCTGCCACAGCAACGGTGAAAACAGCCAATACCATGCAGATTATTCCTCAGCCTCTGCGGAGAGGAATTCTGGGGAACCATTTCTCACGCAGCTGGCAGCACATGACCAGATGCAGATCAGTCTGAAACTGTTTCAGCGCTTCCAGATTATCGGGAGATGGAACTCCAGGCAGAAAACTGAACATAGCAGAACCCCCTTCGAAAACATTAGTCCAGCCAGTCAGATGAATCAAGGAAAATCACTGATACTGACAATTCATCGCAAGATAATCCTTAAAATACCTAAATGCTATTTTATGATAATTAATATCAATATATTTATTAACCTGATCGTAAGCCGCCATAACTACACTTTAACCGAAGCACATATGACCTCCAGGGTGAAGTCACAACAAGATAAGAGCTGGAGAAATGTATAATCTACTTGCCCTAACTTTTGTATTGACTTTTATATTTTTGTATTGTAATTATAAATTGTAGGAGATAAGAAACATGCCGTTTCCTAAAACAAAAACTGAAGTTCTTACAATGCTTGAAAATCTGCAAAATGACATCAAAGCTGAAATGATCGAGGCACCTCAGCATTCGCTTTCATACTACAGGTCAATCCTTTTTCTAATTCAGAATTTTGAATTTGAAGCAAGCAGCAGAAATCTATTTGATGCGAAAGATGACTGGTATTTTTCCTTTGAGATAACAAACAGGGTCGCAAGACTTTTCATCAAACATCAGGCACCTCTCCCGTCAATAACCGATGACTGCAGAGCTGCAAACTTCGAGACAGCCTATGATGAAAGATTCTGTCTGATGAATTATCCGGTCGAAACACTTACTGTTGAGGAATTCAGCGAAAAGAACAATATCAAGCCAGTCACTGTAAGGCAGTGGATAAGGCGTGGCAAACTCAGAAATGCAACTAAAATAGGTGGAGAGTGGCGAATCCCAGTTATTACAGATTTACCGACAAGAGGTTATGAGCCGGTAACCTATTATACAAACGGTGAGTTTGTACCGGATTTAATTAAAATTGGTTATCTTGGCATAAGAGCACATCAGATAGACATACTTCCACATGCGAAAAGTTTATTCGAGATCAATATTGATGGAGGCTGGGCAGATCGTGTCCATCCAAGATTATTCTCAGACCAGGAGAGAGGTCAGCTGGAACTTAGCCTCATAAGTAATCCGCGTATAACAAGTTCTGCTGCTATCGTTGGTACTTGGCCAGATAAAAAGGCTATGTCCCTTATTCCACCTGTGTTCAGAGCAGGCAGAATGAGACTCCCTGACTGGTTTGATCCAGAACTTTTATAAAATAAAAAGGAGTTGATATGATTCATCCGGATGAAGAATTCACTATTGAGAAGCAGTGTATATTCAATGGGCGCAGATACAAGGCAAGGGATAATGGTTCAGTCATGCGCCTGTCTGAGAAGGGAAAGCGTAAAACCGTAAATGATGACATCTGGACATTCGGCAAAACTGATAGCGCAGGATATCCAGCCATTGCGGGGGTACGCATACATCTTATTATTGCGGAAGCATTCCTTGGTACAAAACCAGAAGGACTCGTTATTGATCACAAGGATACAATCAAGGTGAATAACAGACCTTCAAACCTGCACTATGTCACGAGGTTTGAAAATGTTGCCAATAATCAGTATACGAGACAAAAGTTGGAACATGTCACAGGTATGAAACTAGAGGAAATACTTGATAATCCCGATATCCTCCATTCTCTGAAACTCCCAAAGAACTGGTCATGGCTAACTGCAGGCATATCAGAAAAGGAAGTAGAAAATATGCGGAGACATATAGTCGAACAAGCAAATAAGCCAGTGAAAAATAAATCAATCTATATTGAAGACAATAAAACATCAAATTCAAAGACAGCATATGCAATACAAGCAGATGGCTGGTTCCCTGCCGGTTTTTTTCCATGCTGCCCTCAACATGAGAACTCATCACTTGAAGAATACATGGAAAACATAATAATCGGCGAGCCTATCTTCTATCACGATGGCCATGAATATATAACAGAAGCCTATGAGCTCTCAGAAGACAAAAAAATTATTGCAGTCAAAGCAAAGGACAATAAAGCAGTAAAAGAAAATATCCTTGTTACGATAACTTATGACAGCAATTACTGGTTCATCCACAAGTGCGACAGATTCTTTTCTGAAGAAGGACTGGAAAAATACTATTCATTAGCACTCGGCAGAGAATGGCTCGGTGGAGACACACTGGATGATGGCTGCATGTGACAATAATGCATTCTTAGCGGAATAACTCCGTATCATGGGCCTAGGTATTTACTGTGGGCCCTATCGTATCCCTATTATTCAAAATAATATATTCTCATGGTCAAAAGGATACATATGCAGGAATCAAAAAAAGAGCCCCCGACCGGATTCGAACCGGTGACCTCAACCTTACCATGGTTGCGCTCTACCGACTGAGCTACAAGGGCACGCAAAATATGCTCAGTAAAATTAACAGATGCAGCGAAGCATTGTCAATATCGTGAAAAGTGCAGGCATGACGGTTTATTACCATTATAAAATATATAAAATACCGATAATGGATGTATAAACTGCTAACACCTTTGTACATGAAGATAATTTATCGAGAAATATTGACACAGTGTCAGAATGGCTGTATTTTACTGACGCGAGGTCAGATTATGGGAAAAGTCGCAAGGGTTATAGCCGAGAAAAGGCCCGAGGAAATACTCTCTGCATGCAGGGAGCTTTATGACACGAAGCCATTCAGGGAAATAACGCTGAAGGACATAAGCGGACTGACAAGCCTGTCGCGGCCGTCCATCTACAACTACTACCAGACAAAGGAGGAGATATTCCTTGCCCTGCTGCAGGATGAATACAGGCAATGGGGAGAGGCGCTTGAGAGGATGCTAAATGAGAATGACACGATGAGCATCGATGATTTCGCCTCAGGACTGGCAGCATCGCTTGAGGGCAGGGAGAGAATGCTCCGCATACTCTGCATGAATCTCTATGAGATAGAGGAAAACAGCAGGATGGAACGTCTTGTCAGCTTCAAGAAGGAGTATAAGAGGACAACCGGGATGATTTCCTCCTGCATCGGGAAATTCTTTCCGCAGATGAGCTCGGATGACCGCAGCCTGTTCCTTCTCGAGCTTCTCTCCTTCCTCTACGGTATCTATCCATACACCCATCCGACTGAGAAGCAGAGAGATGCCATGCGTCTGGCCGAAGTGGAAAGCACGGAGATATCGATACACGACCTTACCAGAAGATTTGTGAGCAGTCTTCTCCGCGGCCTCGTGTGAAGGAGTGAATATGAAAAGACTTACAGCATATTTCTCAGCAAGCGGAGTGACAGCAAAAGCCGCAAGGGAACTTGCCTCCCTGACAGCTTCGGATCTCTATGAGATAAAACCGGAAAAGCCCTACTCTGCTGCTGATCTGGACTGGACGGACAAGAATAGCAGAAGCTCTGCGGAGATGAAGGACAGGGCCTCACGCCCCGCGATCAGAGGACCGCTTCCGGACACCGGGCGCTATGACATGATCTGCATCGGCTTCCCCATCTGGTGGGGAGTCGCACCCCGCATCATCAGCACATTCATCGAAAGCTGTGATCTGCAGGGAAAGCAGATTGTCATATTCGCCACATCCGGAGGAAGCCAGCTGGAGTATGCAGTGAATGATCTCAGGGCCAGCTACCCTGAACTCGATATAAGCGGACATCATCTGAACAAGGAGGAAACATGAAGGCAAAAGTCTATTTCACCCGCGAACTCACACCTGAGAAAGTCGTGGAGGCATATGAGAAGCTCGGCATACAGCTGCCAGGAAAAACAGCAGTGAAGATCCACTCGGGAGAAAGAGGCAACCAGAATTATCTCCGCCCGGAGTTCTGGCGCCCGATGGTCGAAGCGGTGCATGGCACAATCGTCGAGTGCAATACGGCATACGGCGATGCGGCAGGAGGAGGTCGTGACAACACTGAATCACATCTGCAGCTGCTTAAGGACCATGGCTGGACGGAGTATTTCGATGTCGATCTCATGGATGCGGAAGGCCCTGATGTGATCTGGCCTATGCCATATGGAAAAGTCCTGAAGGAAAACCATGTGGGTAAGAATATCCTCAACTACAGTTCCATGCTTGTCCTCGCCCACTTCAAAGGCCATCCGATGGGAGGATACGGCGGAGCGCTGAAGCAGCTCTCCATCGGCTGTGCAAGCCGTGCCGGCAAGGCACTGATCCACTCGGCAGGCGTGACTGACGACAGATTCGAGACCTGGCAGAAGCATGCAAGCAGCGTGGTGTTCCCCGAAGCAATGGCCGATGCGGCAGCAAGCGTCGTGAAGCATTTCGGAAAGAACATCGCCTTCATAAACGTGATGAAGAATCTCTCCGTCGACTGTGACTGCTGCGAGGTCGCCGAGGATCCATGCATGAAGGATATAGGGATACTTTCCTCACTCGATCCTGTCGCCATCGACCAGGCATGTATCGATCTCGTGATGAACTCAGACGATCCGGGAAAGGAGCACTTCATGGAGAGAGTGAACAGCCGCAACGGAATACACACCATCGAAGCCGCGGCAGAGCTGGGGATCGGAACAAGAGAATACGAGCTGATAGAATTCTGAGATGCGGAGGCGGCCCTCCGGCCGCTTTCCCTGCTATGATTAATATGGTAAGAGGCTCGCACAGAACCGAGTATGGCTGTGACGGAAACTGCCTCGGCAACCTGATAGAGATGACACCCTGAAAGCATCCCGTCAGCTGCGGCTACTGGAAAAAACGGCAGGAAAGTAATACATAGAGAATATGGACGGGAAAGAAGCAATGCCTGACCACATAGTGGTGCATGGTGCCAGAGTACACAATCTGAAGAACATAGATGCCGAGATACCGCTGGGAAAACTCGTCGCCATAGCAGGTGTATCGGGATCAGGGAAATCATCACTGGCCCTTGGAACACTATATGCAGAGGGATCCAGAAGGTATCTGGAAGCTCTCTCAACCTATACGCGCCGCCGGCTCACGCAGGCAGCACAGGCAGACGTTGATGAGGTCCTTTACATTCCTGCCGCCCTTGCCCTGAGGCAGAGGCCGGGCGTACCGGGAATAAGAAGCACGTTCGGCACAGGCACCGAGCTGCTGAACATCCTCCGTCTTATGTTCTCACGCCTCGCAAGCCATCGCTGTCCAAATGGACACTACCTTGAACCGTCGCTGGATGCAGCCAGAGGAAAAGCGCTTGTCTGCCCTGTCTGCGGTGCATCATTTTATGCTCCCTCTGCGGAGGATCTCTCGTTCAACAGCCAGGGAGCCTGCCGCAGCTGCAACGGGACAGGGATCATCAGGACTGTCGACAGGAACACTCTGGTTCCCGACGATTCCCTTACAATAGACCAGGGTGCGGTTGCTCCATGGAACTCCCTGATGTGGTCATTGATGACGGATGTATGCAGGGAAATGGGAGTGCGCACGGATGTTCCCTTCCGCGACCTGACGGACAAGGAGAAAGAGATTGTCTTCGACGGGCCTCCCGAAAAGAAGCATATAATCTATAAGGCGAAGAAGACCAACCAGGCAGGAGAACTGGATTTCACCTACTACAACGCTGTATATACTGTCGAGAATGCCCTTGCGAAGGTGAAGGACGAACAGGGAATGAAACGGGTGGAGAAGTTCCTCAAAGAG
>CASEZU010000025.1 GCA_949292445.1 uncultured Spirochaetales bacterium
CATATGGCGCAAACTCCGCAATAGTTGTATATTCCGTGTGTTATGAGAGTCAGGAATGAGAAGATAAGGAATATAGCGATCATCGCCCACGTCGATCATGGCAAGACGACCCTCGTCGATGCGCTCTTCAGGCAGAGCGGACTCGTCGGCAAGGGAATGGACGGGGTCAGGATCATGGACAGCGGCGCGATTGAAAAAGAGCGCGGCATCACCATCAGCGCAAAGAACTGCGCGATCCACTGGAAGGGCGTGAAGATAAACATCATCGACACCCCGGGCCATGCTGATTTCGGCGGCGAGGTCGAAAGGGGCCTTTCAATGGTCGACGGGGCAATCCTCCTTGTTGATGCTGCGGAAGGGCCTCTTCCTCAGACGAGGTTCGTTCTCGAGAAGGCGCTGCAGAAGAATCTGCCTCTCATAGTCGTCATAAATAAAATCGACCGCAAGGATGCCCGCCCGGATGACGTCCTGAATGAGGTCTATGATCTCCTCCTTGAGCTTTCTCCGGATGAGCGGATGCTGGAGGTCCCGGTCTTCTATGCAAACGGAAGGGAAGGCACCTGCGGCCGCAGCCTGGATGATATCAGCAGCAATCTGCATGAGCTTCTCGATGCCATTCTCTCCGATATCCCTGCTCCGGAGTATGATGATGAGGAGCCGTTCCAGATGCTCGTCTCCGATCTCTCCTATTCCGACTTCCTCGGGCGTCTTGCCATCGGAAAGGTCATGAATGGCTCTGCGGAGACAAATGACACGCTTGTCTGTGTCAAAAGCGATTCAGTCGAACAGCTGAGAGTGACGCGCATACAGGCGTATGACGGACCGCAGATGGTGGACTGTGCCAAAGCCCAGAGCGGGGACATCATAGTACTTGCAGGCGTGAATGATGTCTCGATAGGCGACACGATCTGCACGAAGGAGGAGGTGAAGGCTCTGCCGCGCATCGAGGTTGATGAACCGACTGTATCGATGCTTTTCTCGAAGAACATCTCGCCGCTTGCCGGAAAAGAGGGCAAGGCCGTCACAAGTGCGAAGATATGGGAGCGTCTCCAGCGCGAGGCACTGCGCAATGTATCAATCCGTGTGGAGAAGAATCCTGATGATTCATTCACCGTCAAGGGGCGGGGTGAATTCCAGATGGCTATAATCGCAGAGGAGATGAGGCGCGAGGGCTTCGAGTTCTGTGTCGGAAGGCCCCATGTCATCTTCCATACCGATTCTGAAGGAAGGAAGACAGAGCCTGTAGAGGTCCTGCTCGTTGACTGCCCGGAGGAATTCTCCGGTACCGTGATGGAGAAGCTCGGCAGGCGCAAAGCCGTTATGAGCGATATAACATATACGGACAACGGAAGAGTGAAGATACGCTTCGATATACCGGCGCGGGGACTCATCGGCTTCCGCGATGAGTTTTTGACGGATACGAAGGGTTTCGGCATCATGAACAGCTATCTCAAGGGATATGAGCCGTACAAGGGGGATTTCCCTGAGCGTCTTTCCGGATCGCTTGTCTGTGACCGCGACGGGGTTGCTGTCGCATATGGAATCTGGGAGCTTGAGGACAGAGGCCGTTTCTTCATCGTTCCTGGTGACCCTGTCTATGAGGGAGAGGTCGTCGGAGAGAGAAACAAGGATCTCGATCTCATGCTCAACCCCACAAAGACGAAGAAGCTGACAAATCTCAGGGCATCCGGCCATGATGAGGCTGTGTCGCTGACACCTGTCGTGAAGCCCTCGCTTGAACAGGCCATACAGTTCATAAAGGATGATGAGCTTGTGGAGGTCACGCCTCTTTCCATCAGGATGTGCAAGAAGGTGCTGAACACGCAGCAGAGGAAGATACTCCAGTCGCGCGGCTCGATTCCTGCATATCTTCTGAAATGAAGTTTGTACTGACCAATTACAAAGGCCCCGCGGAAGAAAGCGGGGCCTTCTGTTATCATTGCATAACTCTTTTTACTGTAAGTAAATTATCGTGCATTACTAAATGATGTCCAGGAATACCGGAGCATGGTCTGAGCCCATGACATCAGCCATGATTCCGGCATCTTGCATCCTCTCCCGGAGCTCCTCCGACACAAGGAAATAATCGATACGCCAGCCTGCATTCTTCTCCCGTGCATGGAACATATAGCTCCACCAGGAATAGGCTCCTTCCGTGTCCGGATAGAAATGGCGGAAGGAGTCGATCATGCCGGTGCCGAGAAGTTTTTCAAAGCTGCTGCGTTCCTCCTCAGAGTAGCCTGCATGGCCTTCATTCTGTTTCGGGTTCTTTAGGTCTATCGGCTTTCTAGCGACATTGAAGTCACCGGTCGCTATGACGCCCTTGCGTTTCCTGAGAGCTGTTATGTACGCTCTAAGCGCTTCATCGAAACCGAGCCTGAAATCAAGACGCTTCAGCTCTGTCTGGCTGTTCGGTACATAAACGGTGATGAAGAAGAACGTGTCAAATTCAAGTGTTATCACACGGCCTTCATGGTTGTAGGTGTCATCGGGAAGTCCATAGGACACTGCGATGGGGTCAGTTCTTGAGAACACAGCAGTCCCGCTGTAGCCTTTCCTGTCGGCATAGGAGAACCAGCTGCGGTATCCCGGGATGTTTATATCGATGGCACCCTCGGAGGCCTTCACCTCCTGCACTGCAATGATGTCGGCATCGGAGGAGGCGGCAAATTCCATGAAGCCTTTTGCAAGACACGACCTTATTCCATTCACGTTCCAGCTTATCAATCTCATACAGTCATTCTAGACAATGATTTGTCCTGAATGAAGCCTATTTACTTCACAAATGGGCATATGGGATATATAATCTCTGTGTTCAGCAGGAAAGAGGGGTGGTGCTGGATATCTTCCAGATATTCAAATCCATTTGAAATTGCCCTTAAATGTATGTTATTCGATACTGAACCAAATTATGTTGATACTATTGTAATAGACAAACATACGATTCTGATACAACTGTTATTGGCATTTATAGATTTTCATTTATTTTTGATGAATAAACGTTGTAGCAATCATGGAAGTGGAATATAATCATGGCAGTGTTCGGAGGATATTGATGTCGAAGACAGTTGCATTTCATCTGCAGAAGGGGGGCGTTGGAAAGACTACGATTTCCGGCACGCTTGCCTGTCAGTCTGCTCTTGATGGAAAGAAGACGCTTGCCATCGACTGCGATCCTCAGGGCAATCTTTCATCCTGGTTTCTCAAGGAGCCCCCGAAGTATGAACTCGCGGACGTCCTGCAGGGAAGATGCTTTGCTCGCAACGCCATAGTAAGTATCCCGGAGGTGGAGAACCTCTATGTGCTTCCGACCTTCGGTATCGGCGGCACGCTCAAGAACTACAGCGAGACGAAGCTCTCCGAAGAACCATTCATATTGCAGGATCTTGTGAAGGAAATCTCCGAGGAGTATGAACACATCCTTCTTGACCTATCTCCAGGTCTCGGCAGGCTTGAGCGCTCTGCCCTGATTGCCAGCGATGAGATCATTACGCCAATGACGCCAGAGGTGTTCAGCCTCGATGGCCTTGAGATATTCATTGATGAGCTGCAGCGGCTTAAGAAGAACATGCGGTCCAATGTCCGTCACAACAAGATCATCATCAATTCGTATGATGAGAGGATCAGACAGCATCGCGACATCTACGCTGCGGCTGAGTCTTCCGGAAGGTTTAAGGTTTACAGGATTCCTGTGGATCCGCTTTTCAGGAAGGCGCAGGAGGCATCCAAGGCACCGCAGCTTTTCAAGGTTCGCGGACGGGGGCTGAAACCTGCTACTGTGCAGGCGCTGATGGAGCTGGATAAGGACATCTGGAAGTGAGGGTGGTGAAAAATGGCACTAAGAAGAGTTGACGGGAAGGAAGAAGTTATGCAGAATGAAAGCCTGAGTGGAATGAAGGCGAAGAGAGTGTTCTCCAACTCGGAGAAGGAGAAGAAGATTCTCACCACTTTCTCAATTGAGCCTTCTTTCAAGGCAGAGCTTGAGGAGCTCTTCTCGGACATGGGTCTGGGATGGGCTGCCGGTGTCAGATTTGCGCTTCGCGAGTTTTACAAGAAATACTCAGAAGAGAACTGACACGAACTGAATTAGGTATCCGTATTTTTGTTCAAGAGCTTGCATAGAGAACTTCGGTTCTCTATGCAAGCCTTATCTTTTTCTGCTGCTGCCATCGTTTTATTCTCTATTGTTTGTGTAAACAAAAGCGTATGGATTTTATTTCCGGAGGCAGGGGAAGTGTGCCTTTGTTCAAGATCTGCTCAGCTCTCATGCAGAGATTTCCTCCTGGCTTATTATTTATATGTTAACAAATATTATTTCCATATTTGGAATGATTTATTGGTTATAAATTAATCAGATTTATGGATATTTATATAAATCATGATAGTTTTAGCAGTTAAAATATATTATTTCCATATGGATATTATTTCTTATTGCGTTCCAGCAGTGCTTTCATGCGGGTAATCTGATCCTTCTTGAGTTCCTC
>CASEZU010000026.1 GCA_949292445.1 uncultured Spirochaetales bacterium
GGATGTTCTGTCAGGATCCTGTCCAGCATCTCCGGCGAGTCGTGGAAAGAGAATCCCAGATGCCTGATCTTCCCTTCCTTTTTCAGCTTCATGCAGTATGACCAGGTATCATACTTCTCATAAGTCGGCAGATGGGATGCCTGCAGGCTGTGCAGAAGGTAGAAGTCGAAGTATTCAAGGCCTGTGCGCCTGAGCTGTTCTTCGAACATCTTTTCTGGTGTGAAGTCATCGGTGAGTGCCCATCCAGACATCTTCGAGGCGACTGTATAGCTGCCCCTCCTGTGCCTTGAGCTTATGACTTTGCCGAATACCTCCTCGGACCCCGGGTAGATATATGCGGTATCGAAGTAGGTGAAACCCCTTTCAAGGAAGCGGTCGGCCATGTCCGCCGTTGCCTTCTCATCTATCTTGCCGCTTCCATCCTTGGGAAGCCTCATCAGGCCGAAGCCCAGTTTTCCTCTGTTCAGCTCAAACAAATCATCCATAAGCGCATTATACATCTGATTCCTGCTATGGCTACAGGAGACCGGCAGCCTTCGCAATACCTTCGATTCCAAGCATGCTGAAGAGTTCCGTCTTTATGTCAACGAACACATTCACAGCCGCATCCAGCACCTTGTCGGCGAGTGAGGAAGACGGAGCTACATAATCAAGCTGAGACGGATCGGCCTCTTCCCCTGTGGGGATATACTGGGTGAAATTCCAGTCCGATGTCTTCATATGGCTTTCAATCACGGCCTCCTCATCGTCAGGGAGGGCCGGGTAGAAGTCGAGCCCTGTGATGCTCTCAACCTCATCAACGGTCATGGCGAAGCTCTGCAGTGACTTGTCTGAATTCTCATTCGGCAGGACGAACCCGATGGCCTTCACATCAGGATCCGTGTAGTCGAGGACTACCTTGTAGAAGCGTTTCGGGACTGCGACCTTGCTGCTGCCGATCGTTTTGTATGGTCCGTCGGTGAGGACCGGGCCTGTCACGACATACACCTTTCCGTTGTCATAGGCCATTGTCCTGACGACAGCTTCGAGATCAGCCCAGATGCCTCTGTTGAATGAAGGATCCTGCGGACACATGTTCGAAAGATAGAATGTGTCGCTCATGGCCTCTTCGGACCATTTGAAGTCAGCAGCTGGTGCCATGTGTCCCCTGTCGTATCCTGAACCGCGGTAATCATCGAGCTCGGCGGAGCCTGTGCGGACCTTGGGATCTGCTTTGAAGCTGTCCTCCCTCTCGCTGCCTCCGAGAACCTCATCCCTTGTCAGCTCATATGCCACATATGACGGCACCTCATATTCCTCATTGTATGAGAGCGTATAGCCTGTATGGCTTATTATCTGCTCTCCGGGCACCGGAGCAGGCAGTTCAAGGCCCTGGATCTCTCCCGATGGCGTTATTCCGTTCTTTTCCTCTGAGGGTGTTATGAAACACAGGACAATGAAGATTATGACAAGTACAAGAAGGGTCAGCAGAAGCCTTTTCAGCTTCTTCCACTTCCTGCCGGATTTGCTTTTTCTGGCCAATTCAGTTTCTCCTCACGCGTATGATTATAGCCTCAATCGTGTTTTTTGATCCCGAAGCCGGCACGGCAGCAGCCTTTCCTGCGAGCCAGGAGATAGATGATCGCGAATGCCGCAGCCGTCTCTGCCAGCGTCGCCGCTGAGCCTGCCTTGTCAGCTATCAGGAAGGAGGATGTGGGCATTGATGAGCCGCGGTAGTTGACGATGAGTGCTATGAAAAGATTGTTTGCCGCGTGCATGGCTGCAGGAGCCTCGAAACCTCCTGTGGCAATTGCCAGAAGCATTGCCAGGGCACCCCATGAGAAATAGCAGAGAGCGGGAAGAAGCGCCGATGAAGCGGTGACAACCTCCTGATTCCACATATGCGGAAAGGCAAAGACAATACCGGAGAGTATGACAGGAGGAAGGGCTGAGAGGAATGTGTCCGGAAGCGTGTTCCCATAAGCTGTCCTGGCGGGCAGTGCCCTGAAAATAATTTCCTCTGATACAGCCTGGACCGGTGTCAGGAAGAGCACCGGCAGCATGAAAGGCATTATCCCGCTGAGCGCCGCGCCGCGGGAGATTCCTCCGGAAACAAATGGCACAGCTGCCGCCATTACTGCCAGATACAGCAGGCCGCTTTCTGCGGCAAAACACCAGCGGAATCCGTCCGCGGCCCCCAGAAGGGTACGCAGATTCATGTGCAGTATAAGGCGCGATGAGAGCATGAGTGCTGCGAACAGGACCAGATACGGTATGTGTATCGCCATGTATGAGGCCAGAGCCGAATCCGTATTGGAGAGGCCTGCCGCATTCATGAAGACAATGGCAGCAAGCGGGCCTATGACAAGCCAGGAGACAAGTGCGATGAGCAGCACTGTGATTCCTCTTAGAGCTGTGAAGGATGCATTTTCTCCTATGGTCATGACCTGGAGGTTAGCACATAAGCTGTTTTCAGCCTATAATCCCTGCATGGCCGGTTTAAGAGAGCTTATGGATCTGATCGAGGATGGGACCGTCCTCGTTTTTCCCACGGAGGAGAGTGCCAGGGCATTCTCATCCCTCTATGTGCTGGAGCGCGGCAGGGGGCTTCTGGCCTCTTCATGCCTGGCCTTCGACAGCTTTGCATCTCTGTTCATGCCGGGGCTTGATGGGCACGTGCAGGCCAGTGACGCCGCAAGATCAGTGTTCGCCTCATATGCCTCATCCGTGCTCTCCGGCAGGCTGCAGTATTTCGCCTCTTCCGAGTATCCGGAGATGCGAGGCCGTCTTGCCGCGTTCTTCCGTACGATACTCCCCGGCCTTGATGAGGCGGTTGCGATACCCAAGAAGAGCCGCAGGGCTTCGGAGGATCTCCTGCTTCTGCGTAATGAATACGGCCGGTTCCTGGAAGCCATGAGGCTTTATGAGAGCCCGTTCATGGAGTTCACTGTTCCTGACCGTCTGGACAGGCATTATGCTGTTATAATGCCTGACGCATTTCCCAAGGAAGAACGTCTGATGCGGGCTCTTGCAGGACATCCTGATGTTGTGAGAGTCGATGATCTCTCGTCAGAAGTGCCGGCCATGACAGTCTATCCCAATGAGAAAAGCGAGATACGCTCGCTCTTCCTTGCTATCAGGAAACTGACTGACAGCGGGGTTACGATGGACTGCATCGCCCTTTCTGTTGCTCCGTTTGAACGGCTCAGGCCATATCTTGAGGAGGAAGCATATCTTTTCGGGATCCCGCTTGATTTCCGTGAAGGCATCCCGCTGCTTTCCACAGCTCCAGGCGCGTTTCTCTCAGATCTCGCCGCCATATACTCATCATCCTATTCGCTGGACTCGCTTAAATCATTCATGCTCAATCCTTCAATTCCCTTCAGGGAGCCTGAGGTGCTGAGGCGCTTCATCGCAGATTCCGTACGGTTCTCGATCACGAGCGCACCGGACAGGCGGAATGACAGGTACATGAGGCTCCCGAAAGATTCCGGTCAGGAGTATTATAGGCTGCTGAGGCTCACTCTCGACAAGCTGATGACGGAAACCGATCCCGGGTGTGTCGAGGGAGAACTCCATACTATAATGTCAGGGATGCTTGCCGACGAGGAGTTCCACGGGAATACTGAGGATGAGGCTGTTTACTCATTCTCGATGAAAGCGCTCTCTGATTTCCTCTCGGCAGTATCGGAGGCTGATGAGTCCGGATTCTCCTCTGGCGAACCCGTTTTTCCTGCATTCATCAGCTATCTTGGCAATCTCCGGTATGTCCCGCGGGAGAGAGTCAGAGGTGTTTCAGTCTATCCTTTCACGCAGGATGCCGCCATCCCGTTCAGCTACAGGTTCATCATCGGACTGAATGAGAAGGAGGGGGCGGAGACTGTGAGGAAAGCTGCATTCCTCTCTGATTTCGAAATTGCAGCGGAGCGGAGCGATGAGGAGATAACCGGCATACTCCTCTCGCTGTATGCGGCGATGAGCAGAAGGCTTTTCCTGAGCGCATCGTACGAGACATATGCCGGTTTCTCCCTTCCTCTCACCTCGATGCTGACCACAGCCGTGAAGGGGCAGGTTCCTGCCGGTGATCCCGTGGCTCTGGAGCGCACTGGAAACTCCTCAGCGATCCTTCCTCTCCAGCGCTGCGGATATGAGCATGCGCTCTCAGGCGCTCTGCGGATAAGAAAACGGGATGATGACATGACATTCTCCCTGAGAGGCCCTGGCAAGGAACTTCCGGTGACGCTCTCATACACGTCATACAATGCCTATGCCCGCTGTCCGTATCTCTACGCGCTTCAGTATGAGTTCGGCCTCAGGAACCTTCCGGCGTTTGAACCGCAGGACATGGACCACCTCGAGATAGGCTCGAGGCTGCACAGCATCCTGGAAAGATACTACAGAGAAGGCTGCAGTTCCCCATCCCGTGATGTACCGCGTCTTTTCGAGGAGGAGATGGCGCTCTGGAGCGATGGCAGGCGTTTCGGTGACGATGGCCTTGTCGCTGATATGCCTGGCTCCGCATCCCGTCCGACAGCCTTCCTCATAAGCTATCTCCGCAGAAGATACCTAGGGCGCCTCGAGGCAGTTGTCAGGGAAATGGACTCAGTCTCGGTCCCACTTCCCGGAGGACTGGGCATTGAAGAGCCTCTTTGCTGCAGTTTCCCGGAAAAGGGCTTCTCGCTTGAGGGCCGTGCTGACAGGATAGCACTGTCAAAGGACGGGGCGTCATACATTGTCTACGACTATAAGAAGGGACGCAGGTTCCAGAGCGCTCTCAGAGCTGAGAAGAGCTGGCAGTTCCATGTATACAGGCTGCTGATCGGTTCAGACGGACGCTTTTCACACCCGGTTTCCGGAGCTTTCTTCATCTCGCTGCTTGACGGCTGCTTCTCCGAAGCATCCGCCTCTCCGCCGGCAGAGGAGCTTGAGGCTTCGCTTGGCGGAGCTGCCGCCGGTATAGCCGGAGGAGACTGGCACGCGGAGAGCAGTGATGATAACTGCAAAGGCTGCAGCTGTAGAGGCATATGCCGGAGGAGGTTCAGCGTAAGATGACTTTTGAAGAACTGCTTTCAGCCTCATCAATCCAGCTTTCGGATGAGCAGCTTGCCGCTGTCCTTTCCGATACGGCAACTGTTGTATCGGCCGGCGCAGGCTCAGGAAAGACCACCGTGCTTTCGCTCCGCTTTGTGCGCCTGGTGCTGGACGGAAAGGCTCATGCCGATGAGATACTTACCCTCACGTTCACGCGCAAGGCCGCTGCGGAGATGTATGAGAGGATATACAGGCTGCTTTCCATTGCCGCAGAGAGTTCTGATGAGACAGCTGCTGAGCTCAGGGAGCACTTCCCTAAAGCAAGGATATCTACGATGGATTCCTTCTGGAGCGAGATAGCCCGTACTGACTCCCTCCGTTTCGGCATCGCCCGTGATTTCCAGTTTCTGGAAGGCGATGAGGCTGCAGCGGATGATCTTGTGAGGAATGTGTATGAAGAGCTTCAGGGAAGGAGCGGCCTTGAGCGGGGTTTCATGGTGCTTTCTGAAATCTACCGCTCCGATGAGATCCTTTCCATTCTGGGGGATATCGCCTCCGAGCATACGGACATACTCACATCTTTCGATGCTGCAGGCAACACGTCATCATACCTTGCTTTCATCAGCCTGCTGCGTGACCGGTACTGCGGAGAGCGTGCTGACTACATATTCTCATCGCTTTCGGATCTCGATGCTGAGAATCCAGCGAACGGGCAGCATGCGGAGATACAGCAGGCGCTCGAGGCGTACCGCAGCGAGGACTGGATGTCGCTTCCTTCATTCAATCTGAACAAGCTCCGCAAGGCCGCGGACAGGAAAATCCAGAGCTTCATCAAGGAAGAGGACTGCAAAGGATATTTCGCAGTCCTGCGCAGTATAGCTGCAATTGAGAAGACAGCGGATGACGCAGCGGCTGTATCGGATGTGATAGCATCTTTCATATCAGCCCTCCAGAGCAGGAAAAGACAGCTCGGCCTGCTTTCGTACCGCGATGTCGAGGCTCTCTGTCGCGCTGTTCTGCTGACAAATCATGATGTCCGGTCATATTACAAGGAGAGCTTCCGCTACATAATGGTTGACGAGTTCCAGGACAACAACGGGAGCCAGCGTGACCTTCTGTATCTGCTTTCAGAGCGTCCTGATATACATGGAGACAGTATCCCAGAAGCCGGTGACATTGATCCTGACAAGCTCTTTTTCGTCGGCGATGACAAGCAGTCGATCTATTATTTCCGCGGCGCGGATGTTTCTGTATTCAGATCGCTCAAGGAGGATATCCTCCGTATCGGAGGCAAAAATCTATCATTGTCAGCAAATTACCGTTCCGAACCTGCGCTGATAGATCACTTTAATAATGTCTTTTCCGAGGTGTTCAGCACAGGCCTTTCGGAGGAGGATATGGAGAAGGAAGAGCTTATGAGTGCCTTCACCGGCGTATCCTTTTCTTCTTTTCACGCCTCAGCGGAGACTATCAGGGCGCGCAGCCCTTATCCCGGGGTGGTTCCCAGAATAGAGATGGCAGCAATTCCCGCTGATGAATGCGGTGAGGATATGGCTTCTCCGGATGATGCCGAGGCTGTTTTCATAGCAAGGCGCATCCTTGAGATGATGGAAGATGACGGGTACATGATTCCGGACGGGAAAGGAGGGCTCCGTCATCCGCGCTTCGGGGATATCGCGGTGCTGCTCAGGACGACAGCTCCGCAGATGCCTGTGGAGAGGGCTTTCAGGATGTACGGCATACCCTATGTTGTACAGGAGAGCACTTCGGCCACAATAGAGGGTATAGGCTGGGATATCTACGCATTCCTGCAGCTTATCGTGTACCCGGAGGACAGGCTTGCCTATATGGCAGTGCTCCGTTCTCCTTTTGCCCGTATCTCCGATGAAGGGCTTCTCTTTCTCAGAGCCGACAACGCTGCCGCATTCTCCTCCGATCCTTCTTTCCGCTCCGAGTCTGACAGGAAGGCGTATGAAAACGTCAAGGCCCTGTACTTCGAGCTCCGCGGTATGGCAGGACGAAGGAGGATAGCCTCCATAATATCGCGCCTTTTCCACGAGAGCGGCTACAGCACCTATCTGCAGTCATCGCCATATCTCTCGGTTTATGCAGAGCATTTCGAATATCTTTGGGCGGCGGCCTCTCTCTATGATTCAGCTTCGAGGCCGCTTCCGGAGTTCCTCGATTATCTCCGGCCTCTGATAGGGCAGGCGAAGAAGCTGCAGAATGCCTCTGTCCAGCATCTGGAGACTGACGGCGTCCAGATAATGACTATCCACAGATCCAAGGGGCTGCAGTTCCCCATAGTATTCCTCTCTGATGCCGATCACGGACCGGGGAACCTCGCGGGGCGCAGCCGCCTCATTGCGCTTGAGGGCTCCAAGCCCTGCATAATGCCTGACCTCACAGATGATGAGGGACCAAACATCATACTGCAGGAAATGGCCGGATACAGGAAAAGACGGGAGGAGGCGGAGCTTAGAAGGCTTTTGTATGTCGCACTCACAAGGGCTGTCGATCATATCGTTGTGACCGCACACCTGAGAAAGAGGAGGACAGGGCTGTCTCTTCTTGATATCTACCGCGAAGGGTGCAGCATCGCTGCTGAGACAATCCCGCCGGTTCCTGCATCTTCTCTCTTCCCGGAAGAGAAAGCTGAAAGGAATCTTGAATGGTACCTGCAGCCTGTCGCGCCTGAACCTGGGTTCTCTGAGCGCCGGTTCGGAGTGAAGGACGCATCCCACAGGGAGCGGGAGTGGACGCAGGGCGGAGGGGAGGAGCTTCCGCCATTGCCATCGGACAGCATTGTCATGGCGCATTCCATACAGCAGGAATTCGGTACAATGGTACATGCGGCTCTTGAGGCTGCGGTTTCCGGCAAAGAGGCTGTTTACTCATTCCCTCCTTCTCTGTCAGGAAGTGAACGCGGTGCTCTTCTGGAAGCGCTTTCAGAAATAACCGCATCCTTCCTTTCGTCGGAGTTCTTCCGCACATTCATAGATGGACACAGAAGTGAAACTGAGGTCCGTTTCTATTATCCTGCGGATGGAGGCGTGGCGGAAGGAGCTGCCGATCTTCTGATATTCGGAAATGAATATAATCTCGTTGTCGACTACAAGACAGACAGATATATGGATGAGTCCGTTCACATGGGGCAGATAATGGCATATGCGGAAGCCATGGAGAGCCTTTATGAGAAGAAATGCCTCGCCGTGCTCCTCTATGTCAGAGGATGGCGGCAAGGCACCTTTGTGAACAGCGAGGGGAAACCTGTCAGAGGGCTTTCACGGCTCTGACCATTCTTTCCAGCGCCTTTATGACGCGGTCCCTTGATGTCCCGTAGTTGAAGCGTACGAAACACTTCCAGTCGTTGCCGAACCATGTCCCGTCATTCATTGCCACTCCGGCGGCAACACCGAAAAAGCGGGAAAGGATTCCTCCGCCGGCTCCTCCCTTGTATCTGTCAGGGTGGCCGAGCACTTCAGATTCAATTCTGTCGTAGTATTCGCTGCAGTCGATGAACGTTACGAAAGATGCCTGTCCGTTCACGATTTTCATGCCGGGACAGTTTGCTTCGAGGTATTTCCTCATCTCCTCTACTGTCTCTCCGAGGTAGCGGCAGAGCGCCTTGTTGTATTCGGCTCCCTTGGAGTATGCGGCATATGCAAGCTCTCCTATGCTGAGTCCCGGCTCATCAAGCCACAGGGCGCTTTCAGCTTTCCTGAATCTCTCTTCCATATCGCTGTCGGAGAATGAGGCGAAAGCACAGTGCTCTCCTGCTATGTTGAATGTCTTCGAAGGCGCGAACAGCGTGATGCACTTCGCTCCGATCTTCTCGTTTGCAAGGCCCATCGGTATGTGCCTTGCGCCCGGATGAACGAGGTCGGAGTGTATCTCATCGGAGATTATCACGATATCCCTCTCTTTCGCGGTTCTCAGCACGAATGCGAGGTCATCCTCGGAGAATACAAGCCCGGACGGGTTCTGCGGAGAGCAGAAGACGATCATGTCAGCTTCTGCGGCATCGGAGGCGAACCGTTCCCTGTCGAGGAAGAATTTCCCGTCCTCATAGCCGAGCGCATGTTCGATGAGGGCTCTGCCGTTTCTTGCGGGAATCTCCCTGAACGGTCTGTACATGGGGGAGGGGACAAGTATTCTCGCGCCTTCTTCCGAGAACAGGTCCATTGAGAGTGCAAGCGCGTGAAGAAGCCCCTGGGCGAAGGCTATCTTCTCCTTGGGAAGAATCCAGCCATGCTTGGTCCTCAGCCATGCCGCAACCGCGGCTGTGTCCTTCGGGAATGACGGGTATCCGTAAATGCCGAGTCCGGCGAGCGTTTTCCCCGCCTCCTGGACATGCGGCTCCGGATAGAAGTCCATGTCGGCTACCCAGAACGGCTCAGCCACCGGATTGGCCGAGATGTTCTCTATCGCATCCCTGTTCCACTTTATGCTGTTTGTGTTGCGGCGATCTGCAGATATGTTGAAGTTCATCTCCTGAAAAGCTCCTTTGTGCTGACAAGACCTTCATACTGGCCCTCAGCTCCCTTATATTCTATAGCACTGACCGGACATCTGTGATAGCAGGCGAAGCATGAGAGGCATCTGTCCCCGTATATGGGTTTCCCCTTCTCCATCACGATGTTTTCCATCGGGCATATTGATGCGCATGTGCCGCATCCCGTGCATCCTGCACTGACCCTGAGAGCATCATTTTTTCTGGGGAGCATTGCGGATTTTGAGAGTGCCCTGACAAGCCTCCAGCCCGGTCCTCTTCTGGGGATTCTTATCTCCTCCCTCTCCGTTTCATCGATGGCCTTCTTCAGCTTTTCCTGTATTGCCCCAAGCTGTTTCCCTGCCTCCTGGGGCGTCACAGCCTTCTTCTTCAGGGGAAGATATGCGTCCGGCATGCGGAACCATTCCCCGTATGAGAGGGCTATCCCGGCATCCGAAAGGGCTGAGGAAAGGTCGTGGAGGGTATAGAGCGGAAATGCCCCGCAGGTTGCGAAGGCAAAGACATAGCCGAGAGCGGAGTTGTCACGCTTTGCAAGGCAGCTGGAAATGAATTCCCGCACAGGATAGGGCAGTCCCCAGCAGTAGACGGGGAATATGATCCCGAGCCTCTCCGTATCCTCCGGCAGGCTGTATTTCCCCGAAAGGAACTCATCGATGAAGTGTATCTCGGCCTCCGGCACTGCCTTCGCGATGCAGAGGCTGTTACCTGTACCTGTATGAAGTGCTATCACTGTTCTCATGCTCTGAACTCCGCTTCATCCATGCTCTCGATGATCCTCACGGCTTCTGCTGTGTCCTCATCCGTGTTGTTGAGCGATGTGACGATCCTGCCCATGCCTCCGTCCTCAAGGAAGAGTATGCCCTTTTTCCTGAAAGCCGCCGTTATGGCGGAGATAGGATACCTGGAGGTGAAGAATATCATGTTTGTCGAGGATATGCGGATATCTGCCCAGCCGGTTTTCATGAGCGCCTCTGAAATCGCCCTCCGGTGCTCATGGTCATCCCTGAGCCTTTCAATGTTGTGCTCCAGCGCATAGATTCCGGCTGCGGCGAATATACCTATCTGCCTCATGCCGCCGCCGAGTATCTTGCGGCATCTCTTGGCTTCCCTGATGAACTCCTTCGAAGAGGATAGGACGGAGAATGCGGGGCAGCCCAGTCCCTTGGAAAGGCAGAACGTGATGTCATCAGCAGTCTCTGCATATTCCTTCACAGCTATTCCCGTCTCGACCGAGGCATTGAAAATCCTTGCACCGTCCATATGCACCCAGAGGCCGTTTTTCTCTGCGATGCTTTTGATCGCACGGAGGTTCTCCATCGGATAGACAAGGCCGGAGGTGGTATTCTCCGTCTCGATCATGGCTGTCTCCGACATGTCATAGGCATAGCCGTGGATGTTCTTCTCCACATCCTCTGCCTCCATGATCCCGTACTCAGAGGGGACGGAAACCGGGAGCGTGCCCGAAAGCGATACAACAGCTCCTATCTCGTGCCTGACAATATGGGACTGAGGCGCACAGAGCACTTCCTTGCCCCGGCCGCCTTTTATCATGTGCGGGATGAGATTGCCCATGCAGCCTGATGAGACAATCAGGGATTCCTCCTTTCCTGTCAGCTCCTCCGCGATTCTCTGCAGCTTCTGTGCGGTCGGATCCTCTCCGTAGACATCATCGCCTGTCTCGGCCTCGTACATGGCCTTTCTCATCGCCTCTGTGGGCTGTGTGAACGTATCAGATCTGAAATCAAGCATATCCTATCTCCTCAGTGTCTCAAGAAGGTCGAAGAATGCGGGGAATGTGACCGCCGCCGCCTTCTCGTCATCTATCACGACAGGGCTGGAGGCCGCTCCTGCAGCCACAGCCATCGCCATTATTATCCTGTGGTCCCCGTAGCCTTTCACATTGCCGCCGGAGAATCCTCCTCTGCCATGGATGAGTATTCCATCCTCCTCTTCTTCAGCCTCTACGCCCAGAACGGAGAGATTCTCATGCATGCAGCGGATCCTGTCGGTCTCCTTTATCCTCGCCTGAGGCACGTTCGTCAGCAGAGTATCTCCTTCTGCGGCTGCAGCTGCCACCGCAAGGACTGGAAGGGTGTCGGGGATCGCGTTGAGATCGAACCTGCCCCCGGAGAGCTTCTCCGGACCCTTTACCGTCACGGAGTTGCCATTCCATGAGACGGTGCAGCCCATTTTCTCAAGAATGGTGAGTATCTCCTTGTCACCCTGCGGGTCATTCCTGTCCAGGCCGCAGACCGTGATCTCCGTTCCCGATACAGCCGCGGCAGCGAAAAAGAACGAAGCGGATGAGAAGTCCCCGTTGATATACTCATCAAACGGCCTGTAGCTCTGTCCTCCCTCTATCTCGGAATGTGTGTAGTCCTCAGAGATCCTGTATCTGATTCCCTGCCTGTCCAGCCACCCGAGAGTGAGCGAGACATAGGGTTTCTCATAGAGTATGGGGCAGTCTATCACTGTATTTCCTTCTGCGAGCGGTGAGGCGAGAAGGAGCCCTGAGAGGTACTGGCTTGTCCTGCATTCTATGGAGACTTTGCCGCCTAGAAGCGGTCCTCTGACAGTTACGGGAGGAACGCCTCCATTGTCCTTTGCAGCCGCTCCCATTGCTTTTATCGCTTCAACCAGAGGATGTGTCGGCCTTCTTCTTAATTGCTCATCTCCTGTGATCGTGACAGGTACGGTGAGGGACGCGGCCATCGGCAGCAGCAGATACGTCGTTGTACCGCTGTTGCCGGCATCGACTGTGACCGGAGCCTTGAGCGAGAGTCCGGAGGAATCGACATAGGCAGTGCTGCTGTCTGCTGACAGCTCTATCTCAGCCCCCATTGCTTTCACAGCTTCAATGCATGAGAGCGTGTCCGATGATATCAGGGGATGGCGTATTACTGATCTTCCCGATGCCGCAGCGGCGATCAGGAAGGCCCTTATTGTCTGGCTCTTCGATGCGGGTACCTCGACGGTTCCCCTCATCTTCCTTGGTTCTAGGGAAATCATAGGGCGATTATACCAGCATCGCCGCTATTGTCCCATATTCACCGCCCTTGCCCGAGCTCTTTTCTGCCTATGCCGCCGGGTACATCAATCCTGGAGCCGAAACTGCGTCCTGCCGCATAGCTTCCGGCATCCCCTCCGCGTGATCGCGCCACGCTTTTGTGCAGCCTGACGCCGCTGAAGACTATCTTCTGCGCCAGCCTCCTGTTCTCATCCCTGATGAGAATGATGGCGTTGTCGGAGCCTTTGTCTGCAGTCCTGCCCGATAGTACGGAGAGCATTCCCCGCATGAAGCTGTCCTTTGAGATCCTTTTCCCCTCTTTCCGCTCTTTCTCTATCTCCGCCTCGGATGAGGAGATGAGGAAATCGTAGAGGTATATCGAGGCCTCAGTCTCCTCCAGAGAGCCATATGCGACGGCTGTCTTCCCCTCCTCATCCTGCGAGGTGACAATGTAGACGCCAGTCGTATCCGATATATAAGAGAGGAGCAGCCGCATTGAGAATGAAAAGCGTTTCGCCCTGTAGAGCGGTACCATGTAAATTCTCTCCTCTCTGCTATCTCTAAGGCTTAGACCGTCTCTTGCCATCAGCATCTTAGCCTTCTTTATCGCTTCAGCAGCTTCATTCTCAAAAGGGGATGCAGAGAGTGCGAGGAGCTTCCTGATCCTGTCCTTCCTGTTCCTGCTGCCGGCAAGTGATGCCCTGACGCGGCTTTTCTCGAATCCGGGAGCGACGCCGACGATCCTGCAGCACTCCCTGAAAAGGGGAGAGTGTCCGGAAAGCGAGCCATGAAGATTGTAGTCCAGCGCATGGGCGAGCTCATGCAGGAATATGTTCCGCACAGTCTCCTGGGAACATTCCTCTATCACGGCTTCATCGATGACAATAAGGCGGCTGGAGGCGGAGAAATAGCCCAGCCTCCCCTCCTCGGGGGAAGGGGCGATGCAGATGCCGTGAAAGAGCGGCGAGGAGATGATACCTGCTTTCTCCAGCTCTTCCTCCTTTCTTCTCCCAAGTGCGGAGAGTTCCGCTTCCGCCCGGTCCGTGATGAGGCTGCGTACCCTGATGGTCCTGTCCATACGTTCATCTTCTCCTCCCTTAACCGTTGTTGCAATAGCTTCTGCTATCGACTACGATTGCGCATGTGAAGCGGATATACATAGAGAGCCTTGGCTGTGCCAAGAATCAGGTTGATTCGGAGATTCTACTTACCTATGCGCTCGAAAACGGCTATGAGCGTACGGAGGATGCGGCAGAGGCGGATGTCATTGTCGTCAACACATGCGGTTTCATAGAGAGTGCCAAGAAGGAGTCGATAGACACATTCTTCTCCCTTCATGAACTGAATCCTGAGGCCCGCATAATCCTCGCCGGATGCCTGGCAGAGAGATATGGCAAGGAGATGGATCTCGAAGAGGCAGATGCCATCTTCGGCAACAGGGATCTCTCGCTCTTTCCAGATGTTCTCGAAGGAAAGGAGAAGCTGCTTATCCCCGATTACCCCGATCCTGACAGGGAGAGGGATGACAGGAAAATCCTTCTCAATTATCCGGGGTCCGCTTACCTCAAGATCAGCGAAGGCTGCAATCACCGCTGCGCTTACTGTGCGATCCCGGTGATACGCGGCCCGCTCCGCTCGAGGCCGATGGATAAGATCGTGGCGGAGGCTGAAAGGCTGATAACTGAAGGCGTCTATGAGATAAATATCGTGGCTCAGGATCTCGGCGCATACGGCACTGATGACGGAGGGAAATCACGGTTCGTGGAGCTTATGGACAGGCTCTCGTCGCTCGACGGGGATTTCGTCCTCAGGATGCTCTATATACACCCCGACACATTCCCGGATGGACTCATCGAGCTCTGCCGCGAACGGAAGAAGATCCTTCCTTATTTCGACATACCGTTCCAGCATGCCGATCCCAAGGTGCTGCGTCCGATGAAGAGGACCGGAAACCCGGAGATATATCTCGATCTCATCGGCCGTATCCGCAGCGCGCTTCCGGATGCCGTCATCAGGACGACGCTGATGCTCGGATTCCCCGGAGAGGACAGGGAGGCTTTTGACACACTCCTTGATTTCGTGAAAGCAGCCCGCTTCGACTGGATGGGTTCCTTCCTTTATTCGCGTGAGGAGGATACTCCCGCCTATGACATGCGCGGTGAGGAAGAGCACCTCAAGGCCCAGAAGAAAGCTGCGAAATGGCAGAAGGAACTCGAGGCCCTGCAGGAGAAGATAACCGCTGAGCGGCTTGGCCGCTTTGCCGGCCATGAATACACGGCGCTCATCGAGGAGAAAGTGGAAGGGGAGGATCTGGCCATAGGCCGTATCTATGCACAGGCTCCCGATGTCGATGGCCTTACTGTCATAATGGGACGCGGCATGAAGAGCGGGGACCGGGTCCGTGTCGGCATCACGAGAACGAGGGGAGTGGACCTCGAAGGAGTCCTGATTGACTGATCTCTCAAACCTCAACGCAGAGCAGCGTGAGGCAGTTTTAGACTTTGATCACAACCTGCTGATCCTCGCGTGTGCGGGGTCAGGCAAGACCCGTACGATAACCTCGAAGATCGCCTATGCCATTGAAAACGGCATATACCGGCCGTATCAGATACTTGCAGTGACTTTCACCAACCGTGCCGCGTCAGAGATGCGGAGCCGTGTCGAGGCCATGCTTCCGGACACCGACCTTTCCGGGCTGGAGATGCGCACATTCCACTCATTCGGAGCCTACCTTCTCCGCCGGTATGGGACCAGAGTCGGACTCAGCCAGGATTTCTGCATCTATGATGACTCCGATTCTCTCTCACTTCTCGATACTGTCTCCTCTCTCGACAAGAAGTCGCTGCGTGAGGTCGTGAAAGCGATATCGAAGGCAAAGGACAAGGGGCTCACCCCAGATTCCCCCGGGCTGGACAAACTGCTTCCCGACTATGATTTCCCCACGCTTTTCAGGAAATACGAGGATGCGCTCGCTCTTTCCGGGAATGCTGATTTCGCCGATCTGATAACCAAGCCTACCCAGCTGCTTACCTCGGACAAGGAAGCTGGAGATGCCATCCGCGGCCGCTTCAGGATGGTTCTGGTCGATGAGTACCAGGATTCCAACAGGATGCAGTTTGAATTCCTCCGTTCTCTCGTCGGGCCATCAACACAGCTTGTGGTAGTCGGCGATGATGATCAGTCCATCTATTCGTTCCGCGGAGCAGACATAGGCAATATACTCACATTCGCCTCATCGTTCGAGAACGTGAGGGAGATAAAGCTGGAGAAGAACTACCGCTCAACGGCGGAGATCCTCTCAGCCGCGGCATCGCTCATTTCCCATAATAAGGAGAGGCACAGCAAGGCTCTTGTGAGCGCTGATGATCTGCAGGGGCCGAAACCCTCATTGATGTTCAGCATGAACGGAAAGGCGGAGGCGGAGAGGGTCGGTAACCTGATAAGGAATCTCGGCGATTACGACAATACTGCGGTGCTGTACCGCACGAATGCCCAGTCACAGGCCTTCGAGCAGGCCTTTACGGACCGGCGCATTCCCTACAAGGTTGTGGGAGCGCTCCGCTTCTACGAGCGCGAGGAGGTAAAGGATGCGCTTTCGCTTCTGCGCCTGATGATGAATCACCGCGATGCTGTCAGCTTCCGCCGTGTCATAAACAAGCCGCCCCGCGGGCTCGGGGAGGCCAAGGTTGAGAAGATACTCTCGCTCGATAGCGACCTTCTTGCTGCGACGGAGGCATTCGCCGCATCGGCGGCAGGCACACCCGGCAGCAACGCCCGCATATTCCTCACCGCATGGAAGAACGCGGAGAAGAGGCTTGCCGATGATGAGAACCTCGGCGACATGATGAACAAGGCTCTGGAGGAGTTCCAGCTCTATGACCTCTACAACAAGGAGCCGGACCGCACGATCCGCAAGACAAAGCTGGAGAATCTCGGTGAGCTTGTCTCCGTTCTCAGCGAGGCGGGGTGCGGGCGTGAGGCACTCTCATCTTTCCTGGAGAAGCTGACGCTCGATTCAACGACGCTCGGTGATCATGATCCGCGTGATGAGAAAGGTGTCACGCTGATGACCATGCACAATACCAAGGGGCTCGAGTTTGACAGGGTCTTCGTCGTCGGCATAGAGGATGAGATCGTTCCGGGACGCAGCATTGAATCAGCAAGGGAGGTCGAGGAGGAGAGGAGGATTCTCTATGTCGCCATGACGCGTGCGCGCAGAAGCCTCTATCTCTCTTTTGCCGCCTCCCGTTCGATGTGGGGCAGAAACGAGTACCATATCCCGTCACGGTTCCTCTCCGAGATCCCTCAGGAGCAGCTTGCCGGGGATATGGCCTTCCTCAATGGACGCAGTGCTGCATCCGCCGCGGAATACATCGGTTCCAGAATAGTCCCCAGGGCCCGTACATCGGCAGTGGAAAACACCCCGTCATGGGCCAGCTCGATAAGAATTGCAGGAAAGACTGGAAAGATGGATGACAGGCCTCCCGTCAATGAGAAGGGTTCATTCCGCCCCGGCGACAGGGTCAGGAGCGCAAACTATGGAGAGGGGGTTGTGAAGGAAGTCGAGGAGAAGAACGGGAAGCGCGTCCTCATAATAGATTTCCATGGCAGGACAGCGAAATTCATAGAGGCTTTTGCCGTGCTGGAGAAACTCTGACGCCGGTTCGCCTTTTTATGCCATATCTATTTACACGGCAAGGCGTTTGCCTATATAATGCAGTTCCGTGCGTGGAAACGCACGCTCTCGCATGAGCGGAAGATGCAGGTATTTCAGGTATTCTTTCTCCTTCTACGGAGCCGAAGAGCAATCTTCAATGAATACTTCCTTTCCCCGGGAACTCCGGGAGGCTGAAAAGACCCTGGGATTCGGTGAACTGCCTCTTTCCGGTCCATATGCCGGACCGATGCGTCCCCCAGATGTGCTTTGCACAGGCAAGGGAGAGGCCATGCCTTAGAGAAAAAGAATGAAGGTTGAGTTTATGAAGACTATTTTCATCAAACCGCAGTCGATCGAGAGAAAGTGGTATCTCATCGATGCAGAGGGTAAGCCGCTCGGAAGAGTCGCAGCAGAGGCTGCTTTTCTTCTCAGAGGCAAGAACAAGGCAGAGTATGTACCTCACCAGGAGATAGGTGACTACGTCATCATCATCAACGCAGCCAAGGCTAAAGTCACCGGCAACAAAGTAGCGGACAAGATGTATTACCGCCACTCCATGTATCCAGGCGGACTCAAGGCTGAGTCTTATGGAAAGATGGTAGCGCGCAAGCCCACCTATCCGATGGAGCACGCTGTAAAGGGCATGCTTCCGAACAACAGGCTTGGAAGAAAGCTCTTCACAAATGTGAAGATCTACGCTGGTGCAGAGCACCCGCACATGGCACAGCAGCCGGTTGCTGTTGAGATTTAAGGAGAGGCGAGATGGCTACCAAGAAAGAAGATAACAAGTCAATCAACCTCGGCCACGGCGTCGGACGCCGCAAGACTTCCGTTGCAAGGGTCTACCTCAGGGAAGGAAACGGCCAGGTGAAGGTCAATGGAAGAACGCTCGAGGAGTATTTCGTCGATGCTATCAACGCAGCGAAGGTTCTCCAGCCGTTCGAGGTTACTGAGACAACCGGAAAGTATGATCTCGTGATCACTGTCGCCGGCGGCGGAATCTGCTCACAGGCAGAGGCTTGCAGGCACGGTCTTGCAAGGGCGCTCGTGAATTACGATGCTGACCTCCGCCCGTCTCTCCATGCAGCAGGCCTCATGACCAGGGATTCCAGAATGGTCGAGAGGAAGAAGTATGGTCAGAAGGGAGCAAGAAGGCGCTTCCAGTTCTCCAAGAGATAACTGCTTTCTTTTCAGTATTGTGGTCGGTCTACACAGATCGACCATTATTTTTCTGCTTTATCTTTAAGTTTTCTATATTATTCCTTCATACTCCGGCCCTAGCATACAGGGCCAAGGAGATGGAAAAAATGAAAAGACTAACAGTCGCATTGTGCCTGCTTCTTGTTGCGGGCTTCACACTTTCCGCCGCAGTTGATGCCAGGGCTGATGAGCTTCCTGCCGGAGCCGTCGCCTCTGATTCATCCTTCGGCGGTGTGAATCTTGTTGTCGGAGACGGAAGCGCATCCGTCGACAGCGTCTCGGTTCCTGCAGCCGATCCTTCTGGAAATGCTTACAGCCAGGTCCTGACACTTTCCCAGGGCAGCGTCCTCGAATTCCCGGCCGTATCCGGCGAGACAGTGAAGATCTATGCCCAGGTTCCTCAGGACGGAAGCGCACTGTCGTTCCTGATCTCATCCGATGCAGGCCTCTCGGAGGTGCTGGAGAGTACAACTGATGACAACGCACTTGCCTATGCCGAGTACCCTGTCACAGCGGATGGAACATATACGCTTACCGTGGATGGGCCTTCGGCTTCGATCTACGAGGTCGTCGTTGAGTAAGGTCGGGAAGACCTGCGGGGGCTGGCATCTGCCGGCCCCTTTTTCTATCATCATGTCATGGATGCTTATGAACGTGCTCTGAGGCTTCTTTCGATGAGGGAGCATACGGAGAAGGAGATCCGCAGCAAGCTGATGGACAAGGGGTGCAGGGAGGATGAGACGGATGAAGCTGTCAGACGCCTCATTGCGGAAGGAAGCCTTTCCGAGAAACGTTTTGCGGAAAGCTATATCAGATCGCGCCTGAGAAAAAGTCCTGAAGGCCGTCCTGTCCTCAGAATGAGGCTCAGGGAGAAGGGGACACCTTCCTCCATCGCTGATGATGCGCTCTCTGCGGCCTGGGAAAACGGGCTCTACATAAAACCTCTTGCTGAATATTATTCATCGCTCTGCCGCAGAAAGGGAGAGGAGGGTGCAAGAGCTGCCCTCCTCAGGAAAGGCTTCCGTGAAAGCGAGATCAGGGAAGCTGTATCACTCCTCGGCAGAGAGGGATGTGAAGGCGAATGACTCAACGTCAAATAATCCGCAGTCCGTCAGCTTCAGCGCCGGTATGACGGGCAGGGCCATGAAGCAGAGCGTCATGAACGGATCGATTCCTTCTGCCACATGAAGCTCCTTCCTTGCTGTCTCATGCATGCTTTCAAGGCATGCCGTGACTTCCTCAAGCGGCAGATCCGTCATCAGACCGGCTATCTCAAGCCTGTGGGTTCCAAGCTCTATGCCGTCTCTGAACATCGTGATGCCGCCGCCGATCGCGATCAGTTTCCTGACAGCTGCCGCCATATCACTGTCATTGTCTCCTATGACTATTATGTTGTGAGAATCATGGGCGATGGATGTCGCCACAGCTCCGTGCCTCATTCCATATCCTCTGATGAGGGCTACGGCGGCATTGCCCGTACCGTGGTGACGTTCTATGACGGCGAGCTTCAGGATGTCCTTGTCATCCTCATGTACCCATTCTCCGTCCGCATCACGCTTTATCCAGGCCTCTCCCTTTCCTGTCACAACTCCGCCGGGTATTATGTCGATCACCTTCACATGGTCGGAACCCGGCCTGAGGGAGAGCTTCTTTACGGAGAAGTCCTTCACATCCATGCGGCCTTCGACATTCTCAGGCTTTGTGTGCGGCGCTTTCTCAATGATCTTCCCGTCTATTGCCGCAAGGCATCCTCCGATGAAGACCTCCTCCGGTTTTATTCCCTTGTCTATCGAAGAGGTGAGGATGAAGTCTGCGCGCTTTCCGGGGGCTATCATGCCGCGGTCGCTGAGGCGGTAGCAGATTGCCGCATTGAGCGTGGCCATGGAGATTGCGGTGACTGGATCTAGGCCGTGCTGTATCGCGAGTGAAACGCCGTAGTTCACATGGCCGTCATTGACGATCGACTGGGGCTGCCTGTCATCTGTGCAGAAGAGGATGCGGGAGCTGTTCCCTGCCGTGATACCGGGAAGGAGCTGCAGCACATTCCTGCATGCTGTCCCTTCCCTGAGCATGACATACATCCCTTTCCTGACTTTGTCGTGGAGCTCCTCAGGGGTCTCACACTCATGGTCTGTCGTGATACCGGCTGCTGCGTAGCTGTCGAGGGCAGGGCCTATGATGGAGGGGGCGTGTCCGTCGATGTTCTTTCCCCTCCTGTATGCCTCATCCAGCTTGGCCATCACCTCATCATCTGCCGCGGCGACTCCCGGATAATTCATCATCTCGCCCAGTCCCAGGACTCTCGGGTTGTCGATATACTTCTCAATTTCTGCAGCCTTCAGCACCGCGCCCGAGTGTTCGAACGGTGTTGCCGGAACACATGACGGGAACATCAGGAAAACCGAGAGCGGTATCTTCTCCGATGTTTTCAGCATGTAGGCCATGCCGTCCAGGCCGGTGACATTGCATATCTCATGGGGATCGGCGATCACCGTCGTAGTTCCGCACGGAACCACCGCATCCGAGAACTCGGAAGGGGAGAGGTGCGATGATTCTATATGGCAATGGGCATCGATGAGGCCCGGGAGCATGTATCTTCCTCCCGCATCGATTTCCTTTGCTGCGGTCCTGTCTCCTCCGAAGCCCACGATCATCCCGCCGGAGATGAAGACATCGGCGCTGAATATCTCCTTGTTGCATACATCTACAACGCGCGCGTTCTTTATGACGAGATCGCACTGCTTCCTTCCTGCTGCGGCATCTATGAGCGCTGAAACTTTAGTTCTGTCCATTCCTGCCTCCGTTATCAGTCTAAGCCAGTTTTCCGTATGTGGCAAACCCAAATGGACAAACTGCTCTTTCTGCATTATCAGAGGAGAGAAAGTGTCGGATAGCTCAGAAAACGAATATGTTTGTATGTGGCAGGCCAGCGTGTAGAATATAGGGAAAGAAGGAAGGAATGGAGAAGTTTTTCAGACTCAGAGAAAGAGGGACTGATGTCCGCACGGAGGTTATCGCAGGCATCACCACGTTCCTCGCCATGGCATATATACTCATTGTCAATCCGGCCATACTGGGGGAAACCGGCATGGATCCTGGAGCCGTTTTCTCGGCGACCGCGCTTTCGTCTGCCGCTGCCACCGCAGTCATGGCGCTGCTGGCCAATCTGCCGTATGCCCTCACTCCCGGCATGGGACTCAATGCGTTCTTCGCATATACCGTGGTGCTCGGGATGGGATATCCCTGGCAGACCGCGCTCGCCGCTGTTTTCATCGAGGGGATACTCTTCATCATTCTCACGATATTCAATGTCCGTCAGGCGATAATCAACGCAGTCCCCCTGACGCTGAGGAAGGCAATAAGCGGCGGGATCGGGCTTTTCATCGCCTTTATAGGACTGCAGGAGGCCGGCATCATAACAGGAGGCCGGAATCTCGTCGCCCTCGGGGATATCTCCGCTGTGGGGCCTCCTCTTCTCGCATCAGCCGGGATCCTCATTATGGGGATTCTTTCCGTGCTGAAGGTAAGGGGAGCCCTTCTCATAGGGATCGCTCTCACTTCAGTCATCGGAATACCGATGGGGCTCACATATTACCATGGAGGCAGTTTCCTGCCGCCTTCCATCGCCCCCACATTCTGTCAGTTCGATTTCTCCGGCATTTTCTCCTTTGAGTTTCTCGTTGTCATCTTCACGTTCCTTTTTGTCGATATGTTCGATACAGCCGGAACGCTCATCGGATGTGCGACAGAGGCCGGGATGGTGGATGAGGAAGGGAACATACCGAATGCCAAGGAAGCGCTCTTCTCCGATGCGCTGGGAACGACGATCGGGGCGATGCTCGGCACTTCAACCGTGACAACCTCGGCAGAGAGCTCTGCAGGTGTCGTCGCAGGAGGAAGGACGGGGCTGTCAGCGCTTGTGGCCGCACTCCTCTTCCTTTTCTCGCTCTTCCTCTCGCCGCTTTTCCTTTCTATACCGCGCGCTGCCACTGCTCCGGCGCTTGTCATAGTCGGCTTCTCTATGATGGGCCCTGTCAGCGGGATCGATTTCCGTGATCCGTCGGAGGGTATCCCCGCATTCCTATGCATGCTGATGATGGTGCTTTCCTATTCCATAGCCGATGGCATGATGGCCGGGGTCATCACCTATGTGGTGCTCAAGGCTGTGAAGAGGGAGTTCTCCTCCGTCTCTGTTTCCACTGCCGCGCTTGCAGCTGTGTTCCTGCTGAAGCTGATCATCGGGTGAAAAAGAGATCCCGGCGCGGTGCCGGGATCCTCTTGTGATCTCAGATCATGTCGTCCAGCTTTGTGAGCCTTCTCATATCGAATTCCCTGAGCTGGTTTGTAAGCGTATCCGGATCGTTGTACTTCTTCTCCCTGTGCTTGTTGAAGATCAGGTAGAGCGTAGGGGAGAGGAGCAGCGTCAAGAACGCACCTGTGATGATACCTCCGGTGAACGTGACCGCAAGAGGCTGCATCATCTCCGCACCCTCTCCGGGGAAGAACGCCATCGGGATCATTCCCAGGATTGTCGTCAGCGTTGTCATGAGAATCGGCCTGAGACGTCCGTAAGCCGCCTGCAGACATGCCTGCTTGACAGGCACTTTCTGCTCGACGAGGCGGTTGATGCAGTCCACGAGAACGATTCCGTTGTTTACGACCGTTCCTATGAGCGCGATGATGCCGACGATCGAGAAGAGCGAGAACTGCTGTCCCATGGCGACGTGGATCCAGATAACACCGATCATCAGCAGCGGGATTGTCGCGAAGATGATGAGCGGGTCGATCATGGACTCGAACTGCGCAGCCATGACGGCATAGACGAGGAAGAGGGCGAGCGCGACTATCATCAGCATGGTCGGAAGATACTCTGCGAATGTCGACATCTCTCCGGTCTGCTCGAGTGTCACGCCCTCGGGAAGGACGAGATGCTCGGCAAGCGCGCTGTCAACAGCCGCCTGCACTTCATTGGCCGCATAACCATCAAGGATGGAGGCGGAGACGTGGTTGATACGCTCCTTGTTCTCCCTCATGATCGTCATAGGCGCTGTATCCTCTACGAGGTCAGCGACAGCATCGAGACGAACGGTGCCGCCCTTCGATGTCGGGACCATGAGTGCCTCGAGGTCCTCGACCGTCTGGAGCTGGTCCTCATCGACCCTTACGACAAGGTCATATGTCGTGTCGGTGTCGAAGGTGGATATCTCGGTTGCAGTGACGCCGGTGAGTGCCGCCTGCACGGTTGTCATGAGGTCGCTCATCGAGACTCCGAGGTCGCGTGCCTTCTGCTGGTCGATGACCACGGAATACTTCGGAGCACCGTTGTCGATATCGGAATCGATGTTCTCGACCTGCGGGACATAGGTGTGGAGTATGTCCATGATATCATTCGCGACCTGATATGCCTGATCGGTGTCATTCGAGTGGATCGTTACCTGAATGCCGGTGCCGGACATTGATCTCATGTCGGAGAAGAGCCATTCAGCCTCCGGATCCTCGTTCAGCAGCGGCCTGAGCATGTCCTGTATCTCCGTCACAGAGTACTTCTGCTCTGTGATATCCGGAAGATCGATCTCGATCGAGCCTGTGTTGGATGAGCCGACTTCTGTGAGTATCGACTCATAGCTGTCCTCAGGAAGCGTCGCAAGCACCTTCTTCTCCATGTCGAAGACGTATTCTTTTGTCACATCCTGCGTCGTTCCCTGATCGAGCGTAAGGTCGAGGGTCACGGCATCGTCCGTTGTGGAGACAGGGAAGAGCGAGATTCCGAGGTCGCCGAACTTGATGAGGGAGACGATGAGGAGCAGCACCAGCAGGAGGATCAGCAGGAACTTCCTGTTGAGGAAGTAGTTGAGCACTCTGACGTATGCGTTCCTCATGTGCATCTCGCCTCTGACCATCGCATCATCGATTGCTTTCAGCGGCTTCCACCTGAGCGGTTTCTGAGTCCTTGTGTTGATCTTCAGGATCGAGCCGCAGAGAGCAGGCACGAGCGTGACAGCGACAAAGAGCGAGGCGAAGAGCGAGATACATACGGTGATGACGAGATCCTGGAACATGATGCCGATCATGCCGATATCGTACTTGTAGATGAGGATAGGCACGAATACGCAGATTGTCGTCAGCGTCGATGCGCAGATTGCGGTAAACATGTTCTTGCTGCCGAGGATAGCCGCGACAGCGCTCCTCTCACCCTTCTGGCGGAAGGTGTAGGTGTTCTCAAGGATGATGATCGATGCATCGACTGTCATTCCTATGCCGAGGATGAGGCCGGACATACTCATCGCGTTGACTGACATGCCTGTGACCGACATCAGCATGAGCGTGATGAGGATACAGATGGGCATTGAGAGCGAGATGATGATTGTCGTCTTTATTCCGCGGAGGAAGACGAAGATGATGAGTGCAGCGAGGATGACTCCCTGTATGGCTGAGTTCACGACCTCGTTCATAGTGTCGGTGATCATCTCCGTCGAATCACGCTGGATCTCCAGCACGAGACCTTCTGGAAGCTCTGCCTGAATCTCCGGAAGCGCTTCCCTGACAGCCTTGGCGACAGTTGTCTCGTTGCTGTCGGACTCATTGGAGATGTTTATAGTGACGATCTCGTTTCCGTCGAGATAGGAGAGGCGTCCGCCTGACGCTGTGTCCTCAACGACCTCAGCGACATCCTGCAGATAGATCGGGGTTCCCTTCGCTGTATAGCCTACGATGGTCTCCCTGATGTCATCGAGCGTCATGTAGCGTGCATCTGCCGTGATCTGGTAATCCATGCCGCGCTGGGTTATCTCTCCGCCCGTGCTCTGCATGTTGCGTGCCGCGATCATTGCCGAGATCTGGGAGATCGTCAGGTTGTAAGCCTCGAGCCTGTTGGGATCGACCTCAACGCTGTACTCAATCGGGGCACCGCCGTATACATTGACCTGTGACACGCCTTCGACTCTTTCAATGAGAGGCTGGATCGTGTTCTCCGCAATGTACTGGAGCTCATCCTCCGTCCTGTCGCCGGTGAGAGTGAGGCGCATGATCGAACCAGACCCCATCGAGTCGAAGCGGATGACCATCGGGTTCTCCGCCCAGTCGGGGAGCATTCTCGACATCATCGAGGTTATGGTGTTCACATCCTCGGAGGCATCATCGAGATCTGTGCCGTAATCGAATTCTAGAATTATAATCGACCTTCCTTCCTGGGAGATCGAGGTCATTGTATCCAGGTTCTGCAGTGAGTTGAGGGAATCCTCCATCCTCTCCGTGACCTGAAGCTCTATTTCCTCCGGACCTGCATCATTGCAGTCGACCATTACCGAGATTACCGGCAGATCGACATCCGGATAGAGTGCCATATCCAGACGCGGCAGGAACACGACGCAGATGACGCAGATCAGGACGTACACCATTGTCATGAGCACTGGGCGTCTTACTGATAGTTCGGACAGTGTCATTTAGTTCTCCTGATTCACGACGCTGATGGCTGTGCCATCTGTAACGTTTCCTGCTGTGATGACCATATCGCCTTCGCTGAGGCCCGATGTGATGACCGTATCGACTCCGTTGGAGCTTCCCGTTGTGACGATGACGCGGCGGGCCGTGCCGTTGTCTGCGAGGTAGACGATATCATCGCCGAGATATGTATCAAGTGCAGCATCGGGTACGATGAGCGCATCCGCGATATGCTCTGTCTCGAGATTCAGGCGGATATACATGCCTTCCTTGAGGCCCGATGTATCTCCTGTGAGCTGTATCTCGATATCGGAGGAGCGTGTTGTCGAATCGACAGTGGGGGCAATGTATGTAAGGATTCCCGTGTAGAGCTTTCCGGGGTAGGCCACTGTCTCCATTGTGGCATTCATTCCTTCAGAGACTGTTCCGAGGAACTTCTCCGGTATGGAGGCTTCCACGACGAGGTCAGTCGTTCCAGCTACAGTAACAATGGGCTGGGATGCTGATACGGTCTGCCCGACTGCGACAGGAATGTCATTCACGATTCCAGAGACTTTAGCTACGACGGGGCTTTCCTTATAGGAGGCTCCGGGGCGGGAAGGATCGACATAGGCGATGATGTCCCCGGCGTTCACCGTATCTCCTCTGGAGACGAGTATCCCTGTGACAGTTCCCGTTGCTGTTATGTCAGGATAGACTGCGATGCTGTCTCCTGATCTCATCACCTCTCCGTTGAGCCTGGAAATTTTCACGAAGTCCTTGATGGAGGCGGGTTCTGCGGAGACGTTTACTGCGCCGATCGCATTGTCCGCCACCGGTGCGGCGAGCGACGTACCGGATTCCGTTGTCGCCATCCTGTAGATTATGAATGCAGCAAGCACGATGCAGATCGCGGTGAGTATCACCGTGATGATCTTGTTGAACTTGCCCGGTTCTGTTGTCTTCGCGAGCTTCTCGAAGTCCGGCTCGCTGACGGTCTTTTTCGTTTCGTCGCTCATTTTATACTGTTTCCTTTTCCGTAACTGGATATTCTGCCTGCAGATCCTGCAGTTCTATGCCAAGTGTATTGGCGAGAGTGTATGAAGATAGAAGATGGCTGAGGCGGGCCGAGAGGAGTGAGTTCCTTGCTTGCAGAAGCTCTGTCCTCCGCTCTGCGAGGTCATTCGCCGTTATTAGTCCCGCTTCATATGATTCCTCAGAAAGCGCATATGTGCGTTCTGCTATCCCGAGGCTTTCAGAGAGCATGTCCAGCGTGCGCTGCTGCTGTGAGATCGCCATGGAGCTTTCCCTTATCGTGTCCATCAGATCATTCTGGGTACTCTGAAGCGAGAGAGAGGAGAGCGTCACAGTGTCCTTCGCATTCATCCTGTACTCATCAGCGGTGCTGCCCGGGATGTATGAGCTGAGGGGGATGCTGACTGTGACGGAACCCGAGAGGCTGTGCGCGTTTGTACTGTACTGCTTCGCATCGGTGTCGATGCCGCCATTGTATGTGTATCCTACAGCCACATCGACAGTCGGCATGTACTGGGACAGCGTCATTGTCTTCTCTGCGTTCCGGGCTGCTGCAAGCTCGTTGCGCGCAATCCTTATTGCGGATGTTGCTTCCGCATATTCATCAAAAAGCACGGAAGGTTGGGGGAGGGCGAGCTCCACTGTCTCGGGAAGCGGCTCTGTCTGGAAGTCCTCAGTGAGTCCCGTCATAGCCTTGAAGGAGGCAAGGGCAAGCGCCTTGTCATTCTCCGCCTGGCTGAGTGTGATGTAGGCATTGCTCAGCGCAAGCTCGACCTGTGACATAGAGAGCTCATCCGCCATACCGCTGTTGTACATCTCGAGCGTGGACTCATAGGTCGCTTCCGCATCGCTGAGCGCGGCCTGTGCGTTCTCCACCGCGATGTCATATGTCGCAAGCGTCCAGTATGCCGATGTTACGCCGAGGACGATATCGTCCCTGTTGCTCTCATAGGAGAGCGTCGCAGCCTCCTTGTTGAGCCTTCTCGATGCCCCGTCAGTTATCTTCGAGCCGTCGAGGGTGTATGAGAAGTTCGCGAAAGCGCTGAGATCTAGTCCGACGCCGTCGAACTCTGTCTTGTCGGCAGCTGTCAGCGGGCCGTCATTGGGAAACGTGAGTCCCGTATCTGCTTTTGCTGACAATCCGAATGTCGGCAGATAGTCCGCTACATAGTTGTTCTCATTCCTTATCGTCTGATTCAGTGATACGGCAAGCTGCTTGAGCGTTATGTTGTTTTCCTCCGCGCTGGCGATTGCCTCATCGAGTGTGACGACAGGAAGACTCTCTGCTCCGAGCGGCATCATCACGGCCAGCAGGACCAGGATCTTCTGTAGGATCTTCATGTTTGTCTCCTTAGTAGTTCAAGCGGCCTGATGAGCCCCCTTTGTCCCATCATGCCAGTTTTGATGCTAATGAATTGTTTCAGTGTGTGCTATCGGGGGAATCTGTTGCTTTTGTGAATTTTTCAGCAAATATGAAGAAATCGGGTTACAGAGGGCAGCTTTGTGTAACATTGCTGAGCAGTTCCTATATGATATGTATATTATACATAGATACATAGAAACCGGAGTATTCCGTGACAGATCCATTTCCTGTCAGGAACATGAAAAACCCTCCTGGCTGGTATGAGGAGGGTTTGTCCTGCGATGTGGCGGATTCTCAGTTTCCCTGCCGGAAATCGTCGAATACGAGGCAGCTGGACTGCCTGTCGAGATAGAGGGCACATTCTGTCCTGCGTCTGATGGATGCGGCAGGCGAGTTTGGAGAAATGTCGTCGAAGATACAGGATGCCACAGCCTTCGCCTTCCTCTGGTCGGGGCAGGCGCAGATGATGTGGCGTGCAGTGAGAATCTCGAAAACCGACATGGTGATCGCTTTGCTGGGAACCTCGTCGATTGTGCTGAACCATCCTTCCCCGACCTGCTGCCGTTTGGATCTTCTCTCGAGCTCCACCTGGATATAGGGATCGCGTGTGTCGAAATCCGCCGGAGGGTCATTGAATGCGAGGTGCCCGTTCTCGCCGATGCAGATGAATGCGACATCTAGAGGATAATCTTTCATCAGCGCATTCATTTCCTTCAGCGTTGATCTGGAGTCCGCCTTTCTGGAGATGGGATGGAAAGAACCGATGGAGGGAAGGTAGTTGAGGAAATTCTCCTTGAGGAATGTCTCAGAGGAGGCCTTGTGCCCGTCGGGCAGACCGACAAACTCATCCAGAAGGAACACATTCACCTTGTCCCACTGGAGATCCTTGGACCTCAGGGCTGTCAGCATCTCGATCTGGCTTGTTCCTGTCACGAAGGCGACATTCGCCCTGCCGAGTTTCTCTATGGTTGATTTAATGCAATGCCGTCCAAGTGAAGCGGCCTGCTGTCCGAGTTCACGCTTGTTCTCGCATATTGTTATACGCATCGGTCTTTCTCCTAACGGTCAATATATAGGCTTTGCTCTTTTAGCGCAATCGCGTTTTTTCCGCTTTACTTCTATCTTTTCATCGTCTAAAATACTAGTATATCACGATTGCATATAAGGAGAGGAATAGCTATGCAGATGACTATGAGATGGTTCGGCGACAAGTTCGATTCCGTCAAGCTGTGGCAGATCAGGCAGGTACCAGGTGTGACAGGTGTCATCACGACACTCTATGATATCCCGGCGGGGGAGCTGTGGCCTGTTGAGCGTATCGAAGCCCTCAAGAAGGAAGTCGAGGATGCGGGACTCACCATAGCCGGAATCGAGAGCGTCAACATCCATGATGATATCAAGATAGGAAAGCCTTCGAGGGACAAGTATATCGAGAACTACATCCAGACTTTGGAGAATCTCGCCAAGTGTGACATCAAGCTCGTATGCTACAACTTCATGCCTGTCTTTGACTGGACAAGGACGGATCTGGCGAAGATGCGCCCGGACGGAGCGACTGTCCTCGCATATGACCAGAAGGTCGTCGATTCCATCGATCCGCAGAAGTTCTTCGATCAGACAAACAGCAATTCCAACGGCTATGTGATGCCGGGCTGGGAGCCGGAGAGGCTTTCGAAGGTCAAGGAACTTTTTGAGGCATACAAGGATGTCGATGAGGAGACACTGTTCAACAATCTCGTCTACTTCCTCAAGGCAATCCAGCCTGTATGTGAGAAGTACGGAATCAAGATGGCCATCCATCCCGATGATCCGGCATGGCCTGTATTCGGGCTTCCGAGGATCATCACTTCCAAGGAGAAGATCCTCCGCGTCATGAAGGCTGTCGATTCCCCGTTCAACGGACTCACATTCTGCGCAGGTTCTTTCGGAACGAATCCGAAGAACGATCTTCCCGGAATCATCCGCGCTCTTCCCGGACGTGTGCATTTCGCTCATGTCAGGAACCTCCATCACTTCGCCCCGGGAGTTTTCGAGGAGGCTGCACATCTCTCATCGGATGGTTCATTCGACCTCTATGAGATTGTCCGTGCGCTCTATGAGACAGGCTTCGACGGCCCGATCCGCCCGGATCATGGCAGGGCTATCTGGGGCGAGGTCTCGATGCCTGGATACGGACTTTACGACAGGGCTCTGGGCGCTGAGTACATCCTCGGACTCTGGGAAGCTGTCGAGAAGAGCGAGAAGAGGCTTGGAAAATGAGACGTACTTCGAGCGAAACGATCTACGATGAGCTCAAGGACGATATAATCTTCCTCCGTCTGAAGCCGGGTGAGGAGATATCACAGGCGGAGATATCGGAGAAATTCGATGTCTCCCGTTCTCCTGTGCGGGATGCACTGATGAGGCTGCGTTCCGAGGGGCTCGTCGTCATGAGGCCTCAGCGCGGGTGCTGGGTTTCCAAGATCGATCTTTCCCGCGTCGATGATGAGTGCTTCTTCCGTCTGGCACTCGAGAAGAGCGTCATAGACCGCTACCGGGAGTACATGAAGTCATCCGACATCACCCGCCTGGAGTATTTCATCGCCCTTCAGAAAGAGGCGGCTGCCGCCTCCGATGCGGTTGCATTCTACAATGCGGATGATGACATGCATGCCATTTTCTTCGAGGCCACCGGGCTTACGAGGATCTGGCAGCTCATCCTCCGCGAGACGGGCAACCACAGAAGGATGAGGATCCTCAGCATGGGATCGAGGGACGTGCTTGAGAAGAACATCGCACAGCATGAGGAGCTGGTCCAGGCTCTGAGGCTGAGGGATTTCCCACTTGCGGTGACTCTTGAGACGGAGCATCTCTCGAAGCTCAAATACGAGACGGATGCGATCATAGAGTCGCACCCTGAATATTTCACGAACAGGAAGGCTGATATATGAAACTGAGCAACAAGGGGCTTCAGAGCCCTGACTGGCAGGAGAAGGGCTACAAGCTCTTCGGTTATGACCGCGCTGCGCTTGTGAAGAAGACGCATGATGCGCCTGTATGGGTCCATTTCGGAGCAGGCAACATCTTCCGAGGCTTCCCGGCACGCCTCCAGCAGGAGCTTGTGGAGCAGGGACTTGCGGATAAGGGAATCATTGTCGGAGAGGGCTTCGATTATGAGATCATCAGCGACATTTACGACAAGTATGACAATCTCACGCTTCTCGTGACGCTCAAGGCTGACGGATCCATCGACAAGCAGGTTGTCGGAACTGTGACGGAGGCCTACCCCTGTGATTATTCCGCAGCAGACGCATGGAAGAGATTCCAGGAGATATTCGTTTCCCCGTCGCTGCAGATGATCTCTTTCACCATCACGGAAAAAGGATATGCGCTTAAGAATCCTGCAGGAGAGTTCTTCCCTGGCTATATTCAGGATTTCGAGAACGGCCCTGGCAAGGGTTCGATGTTCCTTTCCCGCCTGACTGAGCTGCTCCTCTGCCGCTACAAGGCCGGGTCACTTCCCCTTGCTGTTGTGTCGATGGACAACTGTTCTCATAACGGAGAGAAGATCGAGGCTGCTGTGACGACGATCGCAGCTGAGTGGGTCAGGAGAGGCTTTGCCGATCAGGGCTTTGCTGATTACCTCGCCTCCGACAAGGTCTCATTCCCCTGGTCGATGATCGACAAGATCACTCCGCGCCCCGATGCCAGCGTTGCTGCCATGCTCAAGGCTGACGGCTACGAGGACACCGATGTCGTCGTCACATCGAAGCACACCTATATAGCATCGTTCGTGAATGCCGAGGAGTGCGAGTATCTTGTCATCGAGGATGATTTCCCCAATGGACGCCCGCAACTTGAGAGGGCAGGCGTGTACTTCACCGACCGCGAGACTGTGAACAAGGTCGAGAAGATGAAGGTCTGCACATGCCTCAACCCGCTTCATACTGCGCTTGCAGTCTTCGGCTGCCTTCTGGGCTACACGCTCATTTCCGATGAGATGAAGGATGAGGACCTTGTGAAGCTCGTGAGGACGATCGGATACAAGGAAGGCCTTCCGGTGGTTGTCGATCCCGGCATCATTGAGCCGAAGAAGTTCATAGACGAGGTCGTGAACATCCGCATCCCCAATCCGTTCATGCCCGACACGCCGCAGCGAATTGCAACGGATACATCGCAGAAGCTGCCTATCCGCTTCGGAGAGACCATCAAGGCTTATGCCGCATCCTCTGAGCTCTCTGTCGGAGACCTGAAGTGCATCCCGCTTGTCTTTGCCGCATGGCTGAGATATGTGATGGGTGTCGATGATGAGGGAAAGGCATTCGAGCCGTCTTCTGATCCGCTTCTCGGCTATGCCCGCGAGGCGCTTTCAGGCATAGAGCTCGGATACACGGGAAGCCTTGATCAGCTCCATGGAATTCTCTCCAACCAGAAAATTTTCGGAGTGGATCTCTACGAGGTCGGTCTTGCGGATCTCGTGACAGAGTATTTCAGAAGCATGATAGCCGGACCAGGCGCCGTAAGGGCGACGCTGGAGAAGGTCGTAGGCTGACAGAATTCCCCCTGCCCGGCGGCAGGGGGGTTATAAATGCTATGGGGAAGAAGAATCAGCTGTTCGGCAGGGTCAGCGACTATATCTACCTTGCCATCGGACCTGTGATAGCGGCCACCGCAGCCGCGATGTTCTATACGCCTGCCAGGATCACGGGAGGCGGCGCCACCGGTATAGGAACGATTTTCTACTATCTTTTCGGATTTGATCAGGGTATTGTCATGATGTGCGTGAACATCCCTCTGATCCTTCTGGGCATGAAGGTGTTCGGCTGGCGTTATGGGATAAAGACGCTCATCGGATCAACGCTGCTTTCAATTTGGACGACAGTGATCGGACGCATGACAGAGTATTCTGGTGTCCTGGATACAGGTGATGACATCAATATACTGCTCTCTGCGATATACGGCGGGGTGCTGATGGGAGTGGGTATCGGACTGACGATGAAGAGCGGGTGCAACACCGGTGGCACAGATATTGTCGCTCAGGTCATATCCCATTATTTCCCGGTTTCGGTCGGAACCGTGGAATTCATCTTCAATGCTGTCGTCGTCTCCTGCGGCGGAATTTTCCTCGGCCTGCAGCCGATGCTCTTCGCGATCATCGCGATGTATCTCTCTTCACAGCTCGTGAACTTCGTCGTGATGAGTTTCGGCACCAAGCTGGCGAAATCCGTCTACATATTCTCTGCTGAGCATACCCCTGAGATATCAAGAAGGGTCATCTCAGAGCTGCATCACGGAGGTACGACTTTCCATGGTACCGGTATCTATACCTCCAAGACGCGCACGATGCTTCTTGTCATCGTTCCCAACAATCAGATGAATGCCATGATGAAGATCGTACATGATGAGGACCCCAAGGCATTTGTCTTCGTGACGGAAGCCTACGAGGTCCTCGGAAGGGGGTTCGTGCCCCTGAAGAAGGTTGCGGAAAAGGAGTGATCAGTTCCTTTCCCCTCCTATGTGCTTCAGGAATTCGTCGTAGCCGTCCTTGAGGTTCTCCTCCGGCTCATACTCTTCCAGCGGGTAGTGTTCCATGACGAAATCTATGTCCTTGTCGCCTCTTCCCGAGAGGTTGACGAGGATTTTACCGTCCTTGCCCATTTCCTTTGCCAGTTTGACCGCATAGGCAACTGCATGCGATGACTCAAGCGCCGGAATGATTCCCTCCATGCGGGAGAGCGCATAGAAAGCCTCCACTGCCTCCCTGTCGGTTGCAGTCCTGTAGTTCACCCTGCCGATGGAGTGGAGATAGCTGTGCTGGGGGCCGACTCCGGGGTAATCGAGGCCGGAGGCGATGGAGTAGACCGGCAGCGGCTCACCCTTCGCATCCTGAAGCACGAGCGACTTGAAGCCGTGGAGGATTCCCACGGTTCCTTTCTGGATCGTGGCGGCGTGCTTTCCTGTCTCAAGACCCTTTCCTGCTGGTTCCACACCGTAGAGCGCTACGCCCTTGTCATCGAGGAATGCAGAGAATATTCCCATTGCGTTGGAACCGCCTCCCACACAGGCGACGATCGCATCGGGAAGCGAGCCTGCATAGCTCAGCATCTGCTCCCTTGCCTCCATTCCGATTACTGACTGGAAATCCCTGACCATCATCGGGAATGGATGGGGACCGACTACCGATCCGATGCAGTATATCTGTGTCACCGGATCCTTGAGATAGGCTTCAAACGCTGCATCGACCGCGTCCTTCAGTGTCTTTGTTCCCTGCGTGACGGAGACGACTTTAGCTCCGAGGACCTTCATCCTCGATACATTCGGGGCCTCTTTCTTCACATCTATCTCGCCCATGTAGATGTCGCACTCGAGCCCGAGGAGCGCTGCTGCAGTTGCCAGGGCAACTCCATGCTGTCCGGCTCCGGTCTCGGCTATGACCTTCTTTTTTCCCATGTGCTTTGCCAGAAGCACCTCTCCGAGGCAGTGGTTGATCTTGTGTGCACCTGTATGATTCAGGTCCTCCCTCTTGAGGTATATCTCAGCACCTCCTGCCGCCTTTGAGAGCCTCTTGGCATGGTAGACGGGGCTGGGACGTCCTGTGAAATGCTCATTGAGCTCCTTCAGCTCCTTTATGAAGAGAGGATCTTTCGATATCTCCTCATAAGCAGCCTCGACTTCCTTCATGACCTTCGCAAGTTCTTCAGGAAGGTATGCCCCTCCGAATTCTCCGAAGTATCCGTTCTGATCAGGAAGGTTCTCTGTATTGATTCCTTTTGTGACAAGATTCATGGTGCTCTCCTTTGTGTTTCTTTATGCAGAAACGTTACTTTATAAAGAAACAGTTTGTCAAGTGTTATCATCGAAGTTTTCGAGTACATATAATGGAACTATGGGAAAAGCGGAAAAGCTGAGGATCGCGCTGCTGCAGATCGCACCGGCAGGATCACTGGAAGGAAATCTGGAAAAAGGCATAAAAGCCTGTGAGGAAGCGAGGGAGAAGGGTGCGGATATAGCGCTTTTCCCGGAGATGTGGAGCTGCGGCTATTCCATCTGCGGGGATCCGGAGGTATGGAAAGGGGAGGCGGTAGGGGAAGAGAGCGCTTTCACGGCAGCGTTCGCCTCCATCGCCTCCCGTCTGGATATGGCTGTCGGCCTGACGATCCTTGAAGAGCATGAACCATCTCCTCGGAACACATTCCTTCTTTTTGACAGGCATGGTGAATGCGTACTCGCTTACGCCAAGGTACATACCTGTGATTTCTCCTGTGAGAGGGCCCTGTCTCCCGGAGACAGCTTTCCGGTATGCACTCTCGATACCCGCCTGGGGCCTGTGAAAACCGGTGCTATGATATGCTATGACAGGGAATTCCCTGAAAGTGCGAGGCTCCTGATGCTCTCCGGGGCGGAGCTGGTGCTTGTCCCGAATGCCTGCCCGATGGAGATCAACAGGCTCTCGCAGCTCCGGGCGCGTGCGTTCGAGAACATGATGGCGATAGCAACCTGCAATTATCCGGAAGGTGTTCCTGACTGCAACGGCCGTTCCAGCATCTTCGACGGCATCGCATGGCTTCCTGATTCAGAAGGCTCACGGGACTGCCTCCTGCTTCTTGCAGACGGGAATGAGGGGATTTATACAGCTGATCTGGATATAGCAGCGCTCAGAAAGTACCGTGAGACCGAGGTTTTCGGCGATGCCTACCGCCGGCCCCGGCTTTATGGAATGCTTGCGGAGAATTCCCCGTGCCATCCGTTCATCCGTCCGGACAGCCGCAGGTGATCATGTGCGCCTGGAGTCCCTTATCTTCTGCCAGGTGCGTTTCCTTGTCTCCGGCAGCGTCCGTTCTATCCACGCTTCCGTACTTCTGTCGTCGATGTAGAAGAATGAGAGTGCCCAGGCCACAGCCATGGAGATGTAGTACTCGCTGCTGTCAGCCGCCGTTATGGCATCGAGCATTTCCCTCCGTTTTTCCGGATAGTATGCCCTGAGTGACATCAGCGTTACGATCCCGAGGCGGCGCGGCATTGTGCGCTTATCTGCAAGCAAGCCGAGAAAGAATGCGTAGATATCATCCAGCTCTCCTTTCTTCGGTTTTATGGAGGAGGCGAGAGTATCCACCTCATCCCATGTCTGCAGCAGCGGGAGATGCTTTTCGATCATCGGTATTTTCTCGCTGAAGGGCAGCTTTCTCGAGGCTATCCAGAAGCTGCGGAGGAGGACGTCCTCATGCCACTTTATCTCATACGGGAATGAATCAAGTTCCTTCGCGAGCTTCCTGAGCACCGGGATTCTCACTCCTTTATACGGAAGATCCCTGTTCTTTGTCAGTTTCGAGCTGAAGGCGGCATATCCGGAATCGGTGAAAGGGGCGTACAGCGCCTCAGTATCCATACTCCTCTCCGACGATTATCACAGTGATCCTCCCTTTCAGCATCTGCCGGGAGAATATCACTGAGTTTGCACAGATCCTGTCATCGGAGCTGCAGCCAAGGGCTGAGATGTGCCTTTCATCAAAACATGGGGACACACAGTGCCCGAGCTTTGCGCATGGAGTATCCTTTGCGAGCCTGATTGAATTTGCCGGGGCCGCTTCCATCTTGACCCTTACCACAGCTTCGCGGAGATCTGCCACGATCTTGTTCACGCCGGCGACCACTATGACTTTCTCCGGGCCGAAGAGCATTGCGGAGACTCTGTTGCTTCTGCCGTCCACCTCGTAGAGCTCACCGTGCATCGTCACTGCATTGGCAGAGGCGAGATAGAACTGCACACCGTATGCCTTCATTCTGTCATCGGTATATTCCGTCTTCGTTTTCAGATAATCCATGATACCGGTCTCGGCAAGCGTCTCAGAGCCGCCTGTCGCGGTTGTTGAGCCTTCCGGCACGAGAGAGGCGATGAGGCTCAGAAGCTCATCCCTGCTGTTCACATATGCTGTGTTGAATCCATTTTCCCCGAGGTTCTTCATCGTTTCCTTGACGATTCCCTGCAAGGCTTTCCTCTTATTTGCATCCATG
>CASEZU010000027.1 GCA_949292445.1 uncultured Spirochaetales bacterium
CGGCCTTGTCGAGGTCGATTATCACGATGAGGGAAGGAGCGAGATATACAGCGAGAAGAACAGCTGTCCGGACTGCGGCATCACGATTCCGGAGATAGAACCGCGCTTCTTCTCATTCAACTCCCCGTTCGGAGCCTGCCCCGAGTGCAACGGCATCGGGTACAGGAAGGAGTTCGATCCTGACAAGATAATTCCCGACAGGTCGCTGTCATACAATCAGGGGGCAATCAGGACGCACCGCCCCGATGCCAATTACTACCGCGCCGGCATTGAGGCGCTCTACAGGCATTACGGCTTTTCCATGGACACTCCCATTGAGGATCTTCCCAAGGATTTCGTGGATGTGCTCCTCTATGGCGGAGGAGACCGTTTCTCCTATTCATATCAGGGAACGAGCGAACGGAAGACAACGGAGTTCCGCGGTATCATCACGGAGCTTGAGAGAAGGTATTACGAGACACAGTCGATGAATATCAGGATGTGGCTCGACTCGTTCCGCGAGGATGTCGTCTGTCCTGCCTGCCATGGAGACAGGCTCCGCAAGGAGGCGCTCTCCGTTTATGTCGGAGGGCTGAACATAATCGAGGCCACCAAGCTCTCAGTGACGAAGACCATCGAGTTCTTCGACAATCTGGAGCTTACCGGCACTGAGCGCGAGATAGCGAGGGAGATCCTCAAGGAGATAAACGCCCGTCTCAGGTTCCTGAAGGATGTAGGGCTGGGATACCTCACTCTCCACAGGGCCGCTGCCACACTCTCCGGAGGTGAGGCCCAGCGCATCAGGCTCGCGACCCAGATCGGTTCAGCGCTCACTGGCGTCCTGTATGTCCTTGACGAGCCTTCCATCGGCCTTCATCAGCGCGATAACCAGAAACTGATAGACACGCTCAAGAAGCTCCGCGACCTGGGCAATACCGTCATTGTCGTCGAGCATGACGAGGATACGATAAGGGAAGCCGACTATGTCGTCGATCTCGGGCCCGGTGCAGGTGAGAGGGGTGGTGCTGTCATCGCCAAGGGCACTCCGGAGGAGATCGAGAGGAACAGCGACAGCATAACAGGGCAGTTCCTTTCCGGAGCCCTGACAATCCCCGTTCCGAAGAGGCGCAAGGGAAACGGAAAGAGGATAAGGATCACGGGATGCCGCAAGAACAACCTCAAGGGCATCGATGTCGAGATACCGCTTGGCGAGTTCGTTGTCATCACAGGTGTCTCAGGCTCCGGCAAATCCACATTCCTCAATGAGATACTGCTTCCTGCGGTGCAGGGGAGGCTTGCTCATAAGAAGGACAGCCATGATGGCTATGAGACACTCGAGGGCACGGAGGCCATCGACAAGGTGATCTCAATAGACCAGTCCCCTATAGGCCGCACGCCGCGCTCGAATCCTGCGACCTATGTCGATCTCTTCACTCCGATCCGCGAACTTTTCTCCCAGATGCCGGAGGCTAAGGCGCGCGGCTACACGGCAGGGCGCTTCTCATTCAATGTGCCGGGTGGACGGTGCGAGAACTGTTCCGGTGATGGACAGCTGAAGATCGAGATGCACTTCCTGCCTGATGTCTATGTCAAATGCGATGTCTGCGACGGCAAGCGTTACAACAAGGAGACACTGTCCGTCACCTACAAGGGGAAGAACATCTCCGATGTGCTTGAGATGACAGTCAGCGAAGCTCATGAGTTCTTCTCCGCGCATCCAAAGATCATGCGCAAGCTCGACACCCTGATGGCTGTGGGCCTGGACTATGTCCGTCTCGGACAGAGCGCCCTGACGCTCTCTGGGGGGGAGGCGCAGAGGGTGAAGCTCGCCCTTGAGCTTTCGAAGGTGCAGACCGGGAAGACTCTGTATGTGCTCGATGAACCGACGACTGGACTGCACTTCGCGGATGTAAAGAAGCTCCTTGAGGTTCTGGAGAAACTTGTGGATCAGGGCAACAGCGTGATACTCATCGAACATAACCTCGATGTCATAAAGAGCGCCGACTACATCATCGATCTCGGCCCGGACGGTGGAGATGATGGCGGCAGGATCGTTGCACAGGGTACACCGGAGGAAGTCGCGGCAGTGAACGGCAGCTTCACCGGCGAGTATCTCAGGAGATACCTGTAGTTGAAGCGGATACTCACCCTCATCCTCCTTATGATCCTTCCATCGCTCATCTATGCGCTGAGCGCTCCTGCCATATACTTCGCATCTGACGATGATCTGAGGAATATGGCGTCGATGCGCGGACTTGCTGAGGGAACGCGGGAGGAGATGCAGCAGGCCCTCTATGATTACGAGGGGCTTGAGGCTTATGAGATAGAGCCTGATCAGGAGCCGTCGGAGGCTGCGGATGAACCTTCTGACGGAGCGGAGGAGGGATACATCGTCACAGTCAACGGTGCCGAGAATCTCAGGAAGGAGGGCGACCGCATAGTCCTTTCAGGAAACTCTTCCATCGCGATAACGGATGACGGCATTGTCTCCGAGCTTTCTGCGGACACGATCATCATAGACACCGCGAACAGCTCGCTCACCGCGCTCGAGAATGTCTCCTATACAACAGAGGATGAGGAGGCATCGCTCAAGGACATCAGCGCTGATATCGTCACTGTCTCCTGGGAGAAGGGAAACCTCATCGTGACGAACGCCACGACGACGAGCGAGGGGTCGGCAGATGATGATGGTGACGGCATAACGATCTACACATCGGAAGAGACACTCTCGTATACGCCTGATGGGGGAATGCTGTATCAGGATGGTTTCATAACATCCAATCCCGATGAGGCATATCTCTCGATCACGGCGAAGAACCTGGCGATGCTTTCCGGCTCCGATATGTTCGTCTCGAATGCCTATCTCTCGATCGGGCGCGTCCCCATCTTCTGGCTGCCGTTCTTCTTCTTTCCCGGTTCGCAGCTGACGGGAAATCCCTCGCTTGGCTTCACGTCGACGCGCGGAGCATTCCTCAACACGACATTCGAGATACTGGGGCAGGCCGAGAGCGTGCAGGAGGGGCTTGAGGACAGCGAATCATTCATGTCCATCCTCTCATCAGACACTTCAGGAGGGGAGAAGAGGCCTGACGGCGCGTATTACTCATCCGATGTTCCTCTCTCTCCTGCGGAGCAGTGGGCGCGTGAGACAGGTTCGTATGTCGCGCTCATGGCCGATGCCTATTCCTCCAATGGACTTCATATGGGAGTGGACAGCCATGTCGCGCTCATGGACGGATCCCTGACATTCTCCGTCCTCGATGGTGTCGCTCTCTCTCCTTCTTCCTCGTATTATGACGGCAATTTCAGATACTACGGAGTGAATGAGATGGAGTACCGCGGCTATGGCCTCGACCTCACTCTCTCCCTTCCGTTCTATTCCGACAGCCGCGTCATGATGGATTACGCAGACCGCCTCACAGGCTTCTCCCTCTTCTCGCTCCTGCAGACGCCGGAGTTCCCGACGGAATACAATTCCACGATCACGTCATTTTCAAATGAGCTTGAGATAGACTATACGCTTCCGTCTGAGAACAGGGGGGATGTTGTCTCATCATTCTCAGTCTCCGATCTCACACTTGCGATGGACTACCGCTGGGATACAGGTGATCACAGGTATTACCTCGATGAGACGACGCTTCCGTCGTTCACAGCATCCGTTTCCGGAATGCTCTTCGATTTCGCCTCCTCCACAGGGCCTGCAGTCGTCGCGGCCAAGGAGGAGGTTGATGTGACCGAGATCCATCTTCTCTCCGATCCCCTGCTTTACAGGATCTACGAGGCGGAGAGGAAGCAGGCGGAGGCTACGGGAAACGAGACTTACTCGATCTCTCTCGGCTACACCGTCTCCGAGAACTTCAGCAATGAGTACGGTTTCGATTCAGGCGGAGGCTACAGCGACGGCTCCCTCTCCTCGTCCACATCCATGCGGCTCACGCTCGAGGCCGAGGCAGCAGAGTATGCTGCGCTTAAAGCTGTATTCACCCCGACGTACTCCTATCTCTGGGAGGACAGCAGCAGCGTCACGGCATACACCCACAGAGGTGCCGTCAACTCCGACGTGACATTCTCCGTGCCCTATATAGGTATCCAGTACAGGATCGCATCGAGGCTGTTCAACTACATGAGCAAAACAGAGGATGGGGTGGAGACTGATTCGGACTTTCTCATTCCGTCGTGGAACCAGGATACGATCACGAGCCATTCGATCGCCCTCACTAAGGCTTTCAGCACTGATTACGGCACTTTCACTCCTTCAATAGAGTATGTCCTGCCTCCGCTTGCTGCCGAGCTCATCCCGCGTATGAGCTACAGCTACGGGCCTTTCGCACTCTCATTCGGCTGGCAGTTCCTGCAGGAGGAGACGGATTCCCCGTTCAGGAGCGATCTTGTAGAGCTTTCACTCGGATACAACGGCACATATGTCACATCCAGCCTCTCACTGCGCTATCAGAGCGCTGAATACGATCCGCTCGCGTTCTGGAATCCGTTCTACGGGGATGCATCGCTTTCTCTCAGGACGGAGGACAAGCGCTGGTCGATCACGCAGTATGTTGATTACTACGCATATGAAAATGGCAGGCACAACTACTTCGATTCCATCAGGACAACGCTGCAGATACCGTTCTTTGATGTCTCTGTGGAGTGGCAGGGTGCTGCCGGCGATGTCTCTTTCAAGGGCGTGGAGGCTCATCTCGATCTCGATTCAGCCTCATTCCAGCTGTGGAAGGGCAGGCTGTACTTCGCCTTCGGACTCGATTCAGACTTCGAGTTCGATATGGATAATCCCTATGCATCGATGTTCACGATAACCCCGTCCATCACGTTCAGCATCGCCGAATTCCTCGATTTCACGTTCTCGTTCTCTTCGTCAAACAATGCGTTCTACGACTACTACCAGAGCGGGAATTTCTTCGGCGAGCTCTTCATGGATCTGGGGCGCTCGTTCGATTTCTTCGGCAATGGAAGGTATGAGACGAACTTCGTCATGAGCGAGGCCAGCCTCGATATCGTCCACTATATGGACGACTGGGATCTTCACTGCTCATATTCGGCTCATATTGAGCTGCACGATGATGTCTACCAGTTCGTTCCGGAGTTCAGCATCTATCTCAGCTGGAAGATACTGCCTGACCTTAAGATAGATCAGCAGTGGGAATACAATACAAGCAGAGGAACATGGGAGCGGTAATGTCTCAGAGCTATGTTTTCAAACCGGATACAGTACAGCTTGTGCTGGGCGCAAATGATGCCAATCTCTCTTATCTTGAGATGCTGATGGCTACCGACCTCGCGGTCAGGGGCACGAGCGTCTCAGCTGCGGGCGATGTCCCGCTCTTCGTGCCGTTCATGCAGCGTCTCGAGAGAGCCGCGGAGGAGCGCGGCACGCTGAAGGAGGCTGAGATATTCATGGAGTTCCAGCTTCTTTCAGAGCCTTCGGCCGCAGACAGGGAGGATGACAGGCCCGTCATCGTGGCGGCAGGGAAGGCGATCTATCCCAAGAGCAGGGCAGAGAAGGAGCTTTTCTCCGTACTGAGAAGCTCCGATGTCGTTTTCCCCATCGGTCCCGCGGGTACGGGAAAGACATTCGTCTCCGTGATCTGGGCACTTTCCGAGGTCCTTTCAGGGCGGAAGGGCAAGATCCTGCTGACAAGGCCGGTTGTCGAGGCTGGTGAGTCGCTCGGATTCCTGCCGGGAGATCTCAAGCAGAAGCTGGGGCCATACCTCAATCCGCTCTATGATGCTGCCGAGTATGTGCTCTCCCCGCAGCAGATAAGACGCATGGAGGAGAACGGAACGCTTGAGATAGCTCCGCTTGCCTATATGCGCGGCCGCTCCGTGAACAATGCGGTGATGATCCTCGATGAGGCCCAGAACGCAACGCGTTCCCAGATTAAGATGTTCCTCACGAGGCTGGGGGAGAACAGCCAGGCCATCGTGACGGGTGATCCCTCACAGACTGATCTGCCTTCGCGGCGGGAGTCGGGCCTGGAGGAAGCCGTGGAGATACTCAGTGGAATCAAAGGGGTTTCGGTGGTAAGATTCTCCCATAGCGATACTGTGCGCTCGAGAATCGTGCGTGAGATTGTCCGGGCGTATTCGGAGAGGGAGGGAGAATGAAGGACAGGGTTGTATCCGAGGGATTGAAGGCCTTTACCAGGAGACAGCGCGCCGTGCTCTTCTTTCTGATGGCGCTGACAGTCCTCCTGGGCCTCCTGTTTCCTCTGATGCTTTCAGCAGATCCACGCTCCGTGATGACTCTCTCCAGGGAATACAGGCCGGGAGAGCTCTCCGATGAGGATGTGCTTGCTCCTTCTGATTTCTCGTATATCGATGATGCAGCCACAGCGGATGAGACAGCCGCTGCTGCCAGGAGCGTGCTTCCGCAGTTCTACTATTCTGTTTCCGAGTCCATGGCGATAAGGATGAGGACAGCCGCTTTCATCGAGGCTGTACAGAATGGGAATGCCGCTTCTTTCGTTCAGAGCGAGGGGCTCCTGGATACGGAGAAGGCGGCGGAAAGGCTCGACGAGGTTCCTGAAGAGGACAGGCCGCTCCTTGAGTCGCTTATCAGCGAAGGTGTCTCCTATCTTATTGATGAGGGTGTCTTCTCTTCAGAGGACCTCTCCGAGGCCCTCAGCGGCGGCTATGCCGCAATAGAGATGGAGAGCACAGGCATACCGATGAAGTATTCGGGGCGCGTGCGTGCAGCCGGCTCCGTGATAGTCTCAGGAGAGGCCTATGAGACGATCTCCCTTCTCGCATCGCAGAAATACCCTGAGCTTCCTTCATCATATTCATCGCTTGTGGCCGATGCGGTCTCAATGCTCGTGACGGCGAATGTCTTCTACGACTCCGTCCTCACCACAAGCCTGAGGGAAGAGAAGGCCTCGGCGGTTCCGCCTGTGCTTGTCGAGATACAGAAGGGGGACTACATCCTGCAGCGCGATACGGTGGTCACTGAGCAGCAGCTGAGGACCATACAGCGTATCTATGATTCCGCTGTGGTCTCTGTCTCGTTCCAGAGAGCGTTGGGATATCTGGCGTTCCTCGTGCTCCTCACGCTGATCACGGTATATCTTCTCTTCTATTTCATCAAATACCGCTACAGGCTATCGCTTTACACGACAATATTCCTAGTGGGCATCGATCTCACGCTGATAGCGGCCTATTTCCTCAGCAGGGTGCTTCCGGAGGAAGGGGTGCGGCATGTTGATCCGTTCCTGCCGTTCATCCTCCTTCCGGCGCTTGCCGCATCGATCACAGGCCGGAGGAGGGTGGGGTTCTCGGTGGCGCTTCTCCTCGCGGGATTCGCCTCGATCTATCCCGGAAGCAGGTTCTTCTCGTTCTTCTACTTCCTGGCGGTCATCGAGTGCTGTCTGATGTTCATACGCTTCGGCTCCGAGAGGATCGACATCATTTACCAGACGCTTTTCTCTGCGCTTGCCGTCTCCGGTGTCACGATACTTGTCTCATTCATCTATGACCTGGAATTCCAGGTCATATTCACCAGTGCGATAGCGTCGGCACTGAATGTCGTCATCTCATTCATCTGCCTCTCGATCATCCTTCCGGTCATTGAGAAGATCTTCAACATCCCGACCGCATACCGCCTTCATGAGCTCTCTTTCACCGATACACCGACGCTCAACAGGCTCTCCCAGGTGGCTCCCGGCACATTCAATCACTCGAAGAATGTCTCCGAGATGGCTTATGATGCCTGCAAGGCAATCAATGCCAATGCCGACCTCGCCAGGGTCGGAGGGCTTTATCATGATATAGGCAAGGCTGAGCATCCTGAGTATTTCATTGAGAACCAGAACGGTAGGAATGCCCATGACGAGATAAACAAGACGCTCTCGGCTGCGATCATCAAGTCCCATGTGAAACTGGGGGTGGAGAAGGCTAAGGAGATAGGATTGCCGCAGGAGGTGATCGACATCATCTCCGAGCATCACGGGAATGATCTGATAAAGTACTTCTACAATGAGGCTGTGAGGGAAGCGAAGGAGAACAGGAGCTCGATGGTCAGCGAGGAGGATTTCCGCTACAACGGCCATATACCGGGAACTGTCGAGAGTGCCGTGGTAATGCTCGCAGACTGCACGGAGGCAGCGACGAGGACCCTCAAGAATCCGAATCATCAGAAGTACGACAAATTCATTACGAACATAGTGATAGACAAAATGACGCACCGCCAGCTGAACAATTCCCAGCTGACGATAAACGACCTTGAGAAGATAAGGGAGTCATTCATCCATTATCTCCTCGGCCGCGACCACCAGAGAATCGAATACGGGAAGGAGTGATATGCATTACATAGAAGATGAGGCCGGAGTCATTGACGCGGCGCTTGTGGACGGATGGATCTCCAGGATCCTTTCCTATCTCGGCGAGGACGGGGATTTCTCGCTGCATTTCATCTCTGACGATGAGATACGCTCACTCAACAGCGAGTACCGCGCCAAGGATGAGCCCACTGACATCCTGACCTTCGCGATCAATGACGGAGAGCCATTTCCCGTGGCTGAGGGAGAGGAGAAGGAGCTCGGGGACATCTTTATCTCAGTCGACTCCATGAACCGCAATGCCGATTCCCTTTCCGTGGACAGGGCTGAGGAGCTCAGGAGGCTCCTCGTGCACGGCATCCTCCACCTGAGGGGAATGGACCACTCCACCAATGATTTCCAGACAGAGCCGATGCTCATCGAGCAGGAGAGAATCATGAGGGAGCTCGGGTTTCTGGCGGAAAAAAAGTGAGGCCGCATCTTCCCTCTGCGGCAAATGGTGTTATCTTTAGGGTTGGCTGAACGTTTAATTGCTATTTTCCATGGAAGATGGTATAAAAAACTCGGTTGAATACAGTTATCCTCATCTCACGATGAAGAAGAAGGAGAGAATATGATCAAAGTAGGAATCAACGGATTCGGAAGAATCGGACGCTTTGTCTTCCGCGCGGCAATGAACCGCCCGGATATCGAGATCGTAGGCATCAATGACCTCTGCCCGGTCGACTACCTCGGATACATGCTCAAGTATGATACAATGCATGGAAAGTTCGACGGAACAATCGAGTGCGACGTAGAGAACTCGAAGCTCATCGTCAATGGCCATGCGATCCGCGTCACGGCTTGCAAGGATCCTGCAGAGCTCAAGTGGGATGAGGTCGGTGCTGAGTATGTTGTCGAGTCAACAGGTCTCTTCCTCACAAAGGAGAAGGCTGCTGCCCACATCAAGGCCGGTGCCAAGTATGTCGTCATGTCAGCTCCTTCAAAGGATGACACACCGATGTTCGTCTGCGGTGTCAACGAGAACACATATGTCAAGGGAACACAGTTCGTATCCAATGCTTCCTGCACGACAAACTGCCTTGCTCCGATTGCCAAGGTCCTCAACGACAAGTGGGGAATCCTCGACGGCCTCATGACAACAGTCCACTCAACAACAGCTACACAGAAGACAGTTGACGGACCTTCCCTCAAGGACTGGAGAGGCGGACGCGCTGCTTCCGGAAATATCATCCCGTCCTCAACAGGTGCTGCAAAGGCTGTAGGCAAGGTCATTCCTTCGCTCAACGGCAAGCTCACAGGTATGTCGATGAGGGTTCCTACTCTCGACTGCTCTGTTGTTGACCTCACAGTCAACCTCGCAAAGCCTGCGAAGTATGACGAGATCTGCGCTGCGATGAAGGAGGCTTCTGAGGGCGAGCTCAAGGGTGTTCTCGGATATACAGAGGATGCTGTCGTATCTTCCGACTTCCTCGGCGATACACACACATCCATCTTCGATGCAAAGGCCGGTATCGCTCTCACAGACACATTCGTCAAGGTCGTGTCCTGGTATGACAATGAGATCGGATACTCCAACAAGGTTCTCGACCTCATCCAGCACATGAAGAAGGTCAACGGCTGATTGACTTCTCCCGGCTTCCAGCCCGGGAAAACGGGCCTGCCTGTGCAGGCCCATTCTTTTAACAGGAGGCTCAATATGGTTCTCAACACCATCAATGAAGCGGATCTCAAGGGCAAGAGAGTCCTCATCCGTGTTGATTTCAACGTTCCTCTCAAGGACGGAAAGGTAACTGACAATACACGTATCAAGGCAGCTCTGCCTACGATCAAATATATTCTCGAGCAGGGTGCATCCCTTGTCGTGATGACACATCTCGGAAGGCCCAAGGGACAGAAGAATCCCGCATTCTCCCTCGCTCCCGTCGCAGCTGAGTTCGAGCGCCTTCTTGGAAGCAAGGTCACGCTTGCACCCGATGTGATCGGACCGGCGGTGGAGAAGGAGGTCAAGGCTCTCAAGCCGGGTGACGTTCTTCTTCTTGAGAATGTCAGATTCTATGCTGAGGAGGAGAAGAACGACGAGAACTTCGCCAAGACTCTCGCTTCCTACGGAGATATCTACTGCAACGATGCTTTCGGAACGGCTCACCGCGCCCATGCATCCACAGAGGGTGTTTCCCACTATCTTCCTTCCTATGCCGGATTCCTCATCGAGAAGGAGGTCAAGTTCATGGCTCCGATCCTCGAGAATCCTGCAAAGCCGCTTGTCGCCATCATCGGCGGAAGCAAGGTCTCATCGAAGATCACTGTCCTCGAGTCCCTCGCACGCACATGCGACACGATCGTGATCGGAGGCGGCATGGCATATACATTCCTCCGCGTCCAGGGATATACGATCGGCAAGTCACTTGTTGAGGAGGATTACCTCGACACGGCGAAGAGCTTCCTCGAGAAGGCTGAGGCAAAGGGAGTCAAGGTCATCCTTCCTGTCGACCATGTCTGCGCAGCTGAGTTCAAGGAGGATGCCGCTCCTGTCTATGTGGACGGAAAGAACATCCCCGACGATCTCATGGGCATGGATATCGGAGCAAAGACAGTCGAGCTCATCAAGGCCGCCCTCAGCACAGCAAAGACAGTCGTGTGGAACGGCCCGATGGGAGTTTTCGAGTTCGCTGCGTTCTCCAAGGGAACTGAGGAGGTCGCAAAGGCTCTCGCCGCATCCGATGCCATCACAGTCGTAGGCGGAGGAGACAGCGTCGCAGCCATCAACAAGTTCGGCCTTGCAGACAAGATCAGCCATGTATCCACAGGCGGCGGAGCTTCCCTTGAGTTCCTCGAGGGCAAGGTCCTTCCCGGCATCAAGGCACTGGAGAAATAAGACCATGAGAAAGCCGTATATCGCAGGAAACTGGAAGATGAACCTCACTCCGAGCGAGGGAGCGGCATATGCCGGAAAGCTCGCGGAGGCTGTGAAGGCGGCAGGTGCAGACTGCCGTGTCATGATCGCGCCGTCGTTCGTATCTCTTCCTGGAGTTCTCGAAGCCGTCAAAGGCTCGGATATCACAGTAGCTGCCCAGAATATGGCTGACCACCTCTCCGGAGCTTATACCGGGGAGGTATCTCCCGAGATGCTCAAGGATATCGGCATCAACACCGTCATCCTCGGGCACAGCGAGAGAAGGCAGTACTATGGGGAGACTGATGAGATCATCAATGCCAAGGTCCTTCTCGCGCTCTCGCTGAAGATGGAGGTCGTGCTTTGCGTCGGCGAGACTCTCGAGGAGAGGGAAGGCGGGAAGCTGGAGGAGGTTCTCGAGCGCCAGCTCAGAGTCGGCCTCAAGGATGTGATTCCCTCTGAGATGGGTGCTGTGACAATCGCCTATGAGCCTGTATGGGCAATCGGAACGGGAAGGACAGCCACCCCCGAAGACGCCGATGCTGCGCATAAGTTCATCCGCGAAACCGTGGCCGCTATGTATAGTGAGGATATTGCAAATAATCTCATAATACAGTATGGTGGTTCCGTTAAGCCCGGCAACATCAGGGCTCTGATGGAAAAGGAGAATATCGACGGTGCTCTGGTAGGCGGTGCCTCCCTCAAGCTCGAGGATTTCCTCCCCATCATAACTTATAGCAAATAAGATCGGAGTTAGTGGAAATGACTATTCTAGGTATCATACTTCTGGTGCTTTTCTGCATTATCTCCCTGCTGCTCATCTTCCTTGTGGCAGTTCAGGGTGAGAACAGTGTCGGTCTCGGCGGAATCTTCGGAGGCAGCTCGGATTCAGCTTTCGGATCCAATACATCCTCCTTCCTTACGAAGACGACGACAGTGCTGACGATCATATTCATGGTCCTCTCCCTCGTCGTCGCAATCGTGAACAAGTCGACCGATTCGGAGATCGAGGCAGCCATCGCGGCTGAGGCTGCAGCTGATGCAGCGGCTACGAACTGGGCTGATGAGACAGCTTCCGACGATGCTGCCAGCTGGGTCGATGAGGCCGCTGCTACAGATACCGCAGCTGAAAGCACTGAAGGAACCGCAGAGACAGTTCAGGAGTGATTCCTTCTCTCCAGCCGGCTTGCCTTATGAGGAGAGCCGGCTTATTCTTTCTCTATAGGGATAATTTATGCAGGTTTGTGTCGTATATGCGGGCGCCAGCGCTAACAGCAGCACGCGCCTGAGGTCAATAGCCCAGTCATTTGCAAAGGGACTGGAGATGCAGGGTCATCAGGCGGAGATCATCAACGCTTATGACGTGGACACCAGACTCACGCGCTATGATTATGTCATCATAGGGGCGGAGCCTGTTTCTTTTTTTTCTGCAAAGGTGCCGGAGGCTGTTTCCAAGTTTCTCGCCCAGGCCGGATCGGTATCCGGTAAGCGGTGCATGGCATTCATCACCGGCGGTCTGAGAAAAGGCAAGACGCTGCAGAATCTCATGAAGGCAATGGAGGGCGAGGGAATGATACTCAAGCTCTCCGAGGTGATAAAGAAGCCAGATGAGGCGATGGCTATCGGCAAGCGCCTCAATGTAGAGAGGAACTACTGATGAGAAAACATAAAATACTTGCTGTACTTCTTGTCCTTCTGCTCGCGCTGGAGGGTGCTTCTGCTGCGAGCTCCATGATTTCCCGTCCTGCTGCGACGGTTAATCTGATCCGCAATCATATGATATCCGAGTCCGATCTGGATGCGGAGTACCAGAAATATGTCTCGATGGGAGTGCAGGGTGTCACGAAAAGCGATGTGCTCCAGACTCTCATAAACAACGAGGTATTCCTGCAGGGAGCGGAGCGTGACGGAATCACTGTATCGGAGAGGCAGATCGACCAGCTCTATGCCCAGGCGAGGGCGAATGCCGGCATGCAGGCCGGACGCACCGTCACGGATGAGGAATTCACTGCGGAGGTCGAGAGACAGTTCGGCACTGTCGAGGCTTACAGAAAGGCTCTCGGCGAGCAGTACATAGTCAATCAGTATCTTCTGCTGAAGAAGGGTGCGGAGCTGCAGAACATACCGATGCCCTCCGACAGCGAGGTTGCATCATTCTACAGGCAGAACCAGCAGGCTTTCTTCCAGGCGGAGAATGTGAAGCTCGCCCATATCTATATTCCCAAGACGGATGATGAGGCGGAGAATGAGGCAAACAAAGCGCTTCTTGAAGGCGTTGCCGCGGATATCCACAGCGGTGCGATGACTTTCGAGAGTGCGGTGGCTGAGTACAGCCAGGATACTGCCTCGAAGAAGGTCGGAGGAGACATCGGCTGGCTCACTGCTGACAATGCCGTCGCACGCCAGGGGTGGGGAGATGCTTTCTGCGATGAGGTGCTGTCGATGAATCCCGGAGATGTGTCGGATGTGCTTGAGTCGAATACCGGCTACCACATCGTGAAGGTCTCCGTGCACAATTACGGCAAGATACTCGGGCTCGATGATCCCGTCTCCCCAGAGGATACGACCACGGTACGCGACTATATCAAGCAGGTCCTTTATATGAACAATTCCCAGGCTGCCATGAACCAGGCGCTGCAGGAGATCATCGATGAGCTGAGGTCAGAGGCCCAGATCCAGATTCTCTACGAGGAGTGAGATGCAGAACAAGGCACGTCATCACGACAGAAGCATAGCGGTATCCACGCTCTATTCCCTTGATTTTAGGAATCTCCTGGATGCGCCGCTCTCGGAGATTGATCCCTTCCAGGGCATGAATGAGGAGGAGATTGCAGCACTAGATGAGGAGGACAGGATCTTCATCCGCTTCCTCGTCTTCGGCACGCTCGAGAACAGGGCTGAGATTGATTCCCTCATCTCGAAGTATTCCCTGAACAGGCCGCTGGAGAAGATCGACGGTGTCGACAGGAACATACTCCGTGTCGCTTTCTACCAGCTTGCGTTCTCACGCGATGTCCATCCTGCCATCGTCATAGATGAGGCGGTGAAGCTCTCCCAGGAGCTCTCAAATGATGTCTCATTCAAGTTCATAAACGGCATCCTCGATGCCGCCAGAAAGGACATGGAGAGGAAATGATACAGCTCAAGAGTGAGAAGGACATAGAGGGTATCCGCAAAAGCTGCAAGCTGCTTGCCGAGCTTTTCGAGGAAGTGGGGCCGCAGATCCAGGAGGGGATGAGCACATATGATGTTGATTCCCTCTGTGCTGATTTCATGAAGCGCCATCACGCGACAGGCCCCTGCAAGGGGTATATGGGCTATCCAAACGTCACCTGTATTTCCGTGAACGATATGGTCATCCATGGGATTCCGAACCGCCATGTGATACTCCGTGAGGGAGATATCGTGAGCGTTGACATCTGTCTCGAGAAGGACGGGTATGTCAGCGATTCGACACATACCTATGAGATCGGTAAGGTGTCAGCGGAGGTTCACCAGCTCAATGAGGTCACGCACAAGTGCCTTTATCTGGGCATCGAAGCTGCATCACAGCCTCATGCAAGGATCCAGGATATAGGCGCTGCTGTCTCAGGCTACGCAAGGAAGTTCGGCTACGGTGTCGTCCGTGACTACTGCGGGCATGGCGTCGGCTTCTCGATCCATGAGGATCCGGAGGTGCCGAATTACGTCTCGCTGGCGAATCCGAATCCGCGTCTGCGCCCCGGCATGGTGATCGCGATTGAGCCGATGATCAACATGGGCACGTACCGTGTCAGAACCGAGTCCGACGGCTGGGGAGTGAAGACTCTTGATGGAAAGCCGGCATGCCACTGGGAACATACGATAGCAATAACCGAAAACGGCACAGAGATACTTACAGAGCTCTGATAGGAGGGATCTATGGGGAAGGAATTCATCACCTGCGATATGATCAGGGATGCCGCGCTGAAACTCGTATACAAGATGCACAACGAGGATCATTTCGTTCCTGACGTCATTTATGACTCGCTCCGCGGCGGGGCTTACATGGCGAATGTCATGAGTGAGTATTACAAGCTCATGGCCATGAAGGAGGGTAAGACTCCGGTTTTCTATGCTGCTGTTGTCGCCCGCTCATACGGGGACGTCAAGGAGCATTCATCCCATGTTGATATCGATGGCTGGACATGGTCGCCGAAGAATCTGAAGAAAGGGCAGAAGATCCTCATAGTCGATGATATCTTCGATACCGGAATGACTGTAAACGCGCTTGTGACGACAGTCATGAATGCAGGCATTCCCCGCGAGGACATCAAGGTTGCTGTCTATGATTACAAGGTGCCTCTCTACAAGAACGAGGAGCCGCTTCCGATACAGCCGGACTACTGGTGCCGCAAGCATGTGCTTGAGAAGCCGGAAGATTCCAGATGGATTCATTACACCTGCCATGAGTTCATCGGCCTCTCGCACGATGAGATCGATGAGGTCTACAAGGATCCTGAGGTCAGGGAAATACTGCACAAGATCCTGAACTGAATCAATAGCGGCGAGGTGTGAAGCCCCGCCGCTGATTTTTTCTGTCAGTCATTGTCTTTCCGAAACAGGACTGATCGTGAACATTTCAGCCCATTGAGATGACTGATATGCGGATACCGCTTCATCGGGAACGTATGCGATGCAGCCGCCATAAGGCGCTGATGGCAATGTACCTGTAAGCGCTGGAGGCTCAGCGCCTTCGAATATGATCTCTCTCAGACCGCTGCTTTCTGCTGAAGACGCAAATGTGAATGCCGTTGAGCTGATTTCCTCTGCATATGAGGGGATCGTCACACTTGCAAGAGCCGTGCCTCTGAAAGCAAGGTCGTCAATGATCCTGAGCGTTTCCGGGAAGGTTACGCTCGAGAGATTTGCGCAATTGAAGAATGACTGAATGCCGGTCTCCTCGATTCCAGCTTCCATTATTACTGTCCTGAGCGATGTGTTATTCTGGAACGTCATATCGCTAATGTGTCTGACAGGATATCCATTGATCGAGCCGGGAAGCGTTATTTCTTCAGCTGTAAGTGCTGCAGATGAGTCATCATCAATGTAATAATAGAAGAAGTCGGTAGCACAGCGCAGGATTATTCCTTCCGGTATCAGTCCGCCGCTTGTTTCTGAATCAATCTGCGGGTATGCGCAGAGGGCATATAGCGTAATGTCCTCATCTACTGTCAGCGGGAAAGATACAGGTTCATACTTGTCCCATGAGTAGCTCCATGTGCCGAGCTGTCTCCAGTCTATGGACCCGGAATCCCATATATCAAGCAGGTACAGCTCTTCAAGATAATCCGTCTTTTTGGGAGCGAAGTAGGGCCGCTTCTCGAATATTTCCGCTGCTGGAATGAAATCAGCACCGGTCATATCCACGGCTCTGAGCGTCACTGTCGGCAGTTCTTCTTCCCAGCCTGCGTATAGTATGAGATCATCAGTGACAGGCTCCGCGAATGTGTATTCAGTTTTGCATGAACTCTCTTCATACCATCCTGTGAATTCATAGCCATCACGGGCTGGACTGATCTCCGGTTTTTCCAGGATGTCACCTCTCTGTATGGTCCGGACAGACGGCATTCCTTCAACAGGGTCATCTGTATTGCTGTCGAAGCTGATGGTGAGTTCATCATGAACCGGGAAGAACAGGGCAGGCGGAATAAGTGAATAGGGATTCTGGCTGCAGGAGGAAAGAATAAGAATAAGAACAGCCAGAAGGATTACCCCCCCCCTCCCATGCTGTATGCACGGGATGAAAATTCCATTGTGTTTCCTGAATTCTGAAATGTGCTGCATTGTTTTTCTCCTTTTTTTGAGAAATTTTATCACACTATGCCGGGCAGCTGAAAAAAAAAGTCCCGGCTCCTTGTTTTCAGAGAGTCGGGACATACTGTCAAAAATGGAAACTGAACCTATGTTCTCTGCAAAACTAGTACCTGAAACTAGCGCGCAGAAATCAGACTCAGAGGTAATCCGCAAGCGGTCCATCTCCGCCTTCCTCAACAGGGCGCGGGTCATACTGGCGGATTGTGCTTCCTTCGTAATTGCCGTTGTCGTTGATGATGCGGACAACCCAGAAGCCGTTTTCCTGCGTAGCCATCAGGAATCTGTCTCCGCTCTGTCCGATCCATGCGGAGGTGATGAGGTCGTTATCATCCGAGATCCTCACCTTCACAGGGAGATCATTGCCGGTTCTGCCCGCGGGATTGATGTAGATGCCTTCCTCATAGAGGTATCCGATCCTGTCTCCGCCTGAGCTGACATAGACAGGCATCAGGTTGTTGTTCCTGTATATGAGATCGGTGGCAAAATCCGCATCTGCAAGCTCGTAGGACGATGCCGTGAAGCGGAAGAGATCGCCGTCGAGCGTGATGAAGAAATCCCCGTCCGTACCCATCACCATATTGTCATAGTCGACTTCTCCGACAGAATACTCCACAGTGCTTCTGCCGTTCTCATCGATAATATAGAGCAGGTTCGTATCGCTGAGAGGAACGCGTGTGTCCTCAAACTCGATGTCGGAATCCTCCGCATAGACTCTCATCGCGCGGTGGCCTATTATCGAGGCGGAGGCATGGACCTCGACGCCGCCCCTGATCGTGAAGCTGTTCTCGCTGACGCTGTCCTTCTCGATGAAGCCATAGTGCGTGATCTTGTCATCGGGGGAGGCGAGATCCTGATTGTCAGAGGAAAGGGTATATGTCACCTGCGTCTCATCGAGTGTGAAGTTGTAGAGGCCGTTGAAGAGTACAATGCTCTCTCCGCTGCCGTTCTCAAGCGTGACGCTGACATCATTGGCACGCACGAACTCATCTGTCAGTCCTGCTTTTATCTCATCCACTGTCGCGCTGAAGAATCTGTATACATTCCCGCTCTCCGGATTGCTTCTGTCCACATAGGAGAAGAAGACATGATCCGCTGCTGCCATGAAAGGCACATAACCGCCTTCCATAGAGTAGCCTGTAAGATCTGCTTCCTTCACCATCTCCGTGCCGTCGAAGGAGTAGAGGTCAGTATTGGCATAGAGTATCAGCTTGCCTCCGATGACACCGAGCACGGACTCGATCTTCTCATAGTTCTTAGGCGTGTCGTTGAATACCTTCTGATACACACCCTGTCCGGAGTCCAGATTGCAGGATACCGCGAGGATGAGCGCTGCGGCAGCTGCCGCTGTTATCTTCATGAGTCTTTTCATGTTCATACTCTTCCTCCTCAGTGCCTGTATGATACCGTCAGCGTTGCCGGTATGTATGAAAGCGTGGATATCTTTCCCTTCTCTCCCGCATAAAGCTCAGGGAAAATGTAGAGTCCCACATTGATTCCTATTCCCCACTCGTCAGTTATGAAGTACCTGATTCCTGCCTCGACCTCACAGCCGAATGTCAGTTTCGAGGAACCGTCATAGCTTGCATAGAGAAGTCCGGCCCCGAGGGAAACAGGGACCTCGAACCGTCCCTGGACAGGCACTGCCGTCGCCTTCACGAAGATGGGCACGTTCGTCTCGACGATTCCCGCGCGGGAGAAATCGAACTGGAAGCCGAGCTCTCCTCCGATCGCGATATACGGTGTCACGAAAACCTGATACGAGATCGCTCCGACTCCTCCGACGCTCCTGTGGGTCTGGCTGCTGCCGCTCCCGGGCCAGAAAGTCCAGTCCGGTCCCTGATCCGGATCCCTGTCAGGATAGTTGTAGAAGAAAGGCACTGTCGCACCTGCTGTTATATTGAATATCTGCGACCCTGAGTCGTAGTAAGGCTCCGCTGCGAAGAGCATACAAGGAAGCAGGAGCAGCGCTGCCAGTAATCTAAGCGGTTTCTTCATTGAAAAACTCCTTCCCGGATTATACCTGAATGCATAAGCGGAGGGAAAGGGCTTCTTGAAGACGGCGTTTGTTTCATTATATGCTCAGCACCATGATGAGACTAGGATGCAAGACAGTCGCAGAGGCTGTGATGCAGAAGCTGAAGGGTGAAGTGGAAGTCTTCACATCAGAAGGAAATAGGGCACCATCTCTGGCTGTGGTCCTCGTTGGCCATGATCCGGCGAGCGAGACATATGTCAGGAAGAAGGCCGAGGCATGCGAGGCTCTGGGGTATCTGCATTTTCAGTATAATTTGCATGAAGATGCCAGCGAGGATGAGCTTGTCGCCCTCATCGATGATCTCAATGTCCGTGATGATGTGGACGGAATCCTTGTCCAGCTTCCCCTTCCTCCGGGCATTTCCGAGCGCCGCATCATAGAGCGGATAGATCCGGCAAAGGATGTCGACGGATTCTCGCCTGTGAATATGGGCCGCCTGCTGATCGGGGAGGAGTCGTTTGTCCCCTGCACGCCGAAAGGAATCATGGAGATGATGCGCTACTACAACATTGAGACAGAGGGGAAAAAAGCAGTCGTGATCGGCAGGAGCAACATAGTCGGCAAGCCTATGGCGGCAATCCTGATGCAGCGCGGCATCGATGCGACCGTGACTGTATGCAATACAAAGACTCCGGACCTGAGGGAATACACGCTCGGAGCGGATATCATAATAGTGGCGACGGGACATCCTGGGACAATAGACGGATCCTTTGTCCGTGACGGGGCCGTCATCATCGATGTGGGAGTCAACAGGATAGCAGATCCATCGCGGGAGAAGGGCTTCCGCCTTGTCGGAGATGCAGATTATGATTCCTTCCGTGACCGCCGCGTCTCTGTCACTCCGGTGCCGGGGGGAATCGGGCTGATGACTGTCTCAATGCTGATGGCCAATACGCTTGAGGCCGCAAGGAGGAGGGCCGGATGAAATTCCTTATTGAATCATATGGGTGCCAGCTGAATATGGCTGAAAGCGCTGCAATAGAGGCTATGCTGAAAGGACGCGGCATGGAGAAAACAGAGAATCCTACCGAGGCCGATGCGGTGATCCTCAACACATGTTCCGTGAGAAAGACAGCGGAGAACAGGATCTGGGGCAGGCTCGGATTCTACAGCGCCGAGAAGCGCAGGCATGGATTCACCCTCATCGTCACGGGATGCATGGCTGAGCGCATGCAGGGAGAGCTGAAAGACGAGGCTCCGTTCGTCGATGCTGTCATAGGCACCGATGAGAAGTCGGAAATACCTGATTTCCTCCTCGGCTCTCCGCTTGAGAAGCTGGACGGGTATCATTTCCTCGACTCATATTACAGGGAAGGGGAGTTCTCAAGCTATGTCCCCATCATGAACGGCTGCAACAATTTCTGCTCCTACTGCATCGTTCCTTACGTCAGGGGAAGGGAGGTCTCACGCCCGGTTGAGGATATCATCAGGGAAATCACTTTCCTGGAGGAGAAAGGTGTCAGGGAGATAACCCTCCTCGGACAGAACGTGAACTCCTATTCATCGGTGTATCAGGGGAGGAGTGTGGATTTCCCGACGCTCCTGGAGATCATCACGCCATATATGAGGAACATAATCTTCGTTCGCTTCGAGTCGCCGCATCCCAAGGATTTCTCGGATCATCTCATATCCGTCATTGCGGAGAATGAGCGGGTCGCGAAGCACATCCATCTGCCGATGCAGGCAGGTTCCACAAGGATACTGCAGCTGATGAACAGGAAGACGACAAGGGAGAAATTCCTCGCGCTTGTCCAGCGGATGAAGGACCGGATCCCGTCGCTCACGCTCTCCACCGATGTCATGACGGGCTTTCCTTCCGAGACTGAGGAGGAGTATGAGGAGACGCTATCAGCCATGGAGGAGATGGGCTGCACCGAAGCCTTCATGTACTACTTCAATCCGCGCGAGGGAACGAGGGCCGCAGCCATGGACGGGCAGCTCGAAGAGAGCGTGAAAGTCCGTCGCCTTGAGAGGCTCATAGCCGAGCAGATTGAGAGGCAGGGCCGCATAAAGAGTGCGATGCTTCCGTTTACAGCCAGGGCGATAGTCACGGGTGTAAGCAGGGATGATGAGGACCGCTTCCTCGCGAGGGGTGAGCACAATGACTACTTCTCTTTTTCCTCAGCTCTTCCGCACAAGGCCGGAGATGTTGTTATAATCGATGCTGTGGAGCTGAGGGGAAACACCTTCAGAGGCAGCGAACATGTCTGATTTCGAGAGATTCATTGAGCTTTATGAGAAAGCGGGGCGCATCGTGGTGCTCACAGGCGCAGGTGTGTCCACAATGTCAGGTATTCCTGACTTCCGTTCATCCGACGGACTTTACAGCAAGGAATTCGGTTCGATGCGCGTGGAGGATATTCTTGACATAGATTTCTTCACTGCGCACCCTGATGTCTTCTACAGCTGGGCAAAGGGTTACTGGTACCAGATGGACTCCTTCGAGCCCTGCATCGTGCATAATGTGCTTGCCGCGATGGAGAGGAAGGGCAAGCTCTCTGAAGGCATCTTCACGCAGAACATCGACGGCCTCCATCAGAGAGCGGGATCGAAGAAAGTGTATGAGCTTCACGGGAGCGTACGCGACGGCTACTGCATGAAATGCCACGCTCATTACGGCTACCGGTTCATGGCCGATATCGTCAACAGCGGTGCCGTCCCAGTCTGTTCTCAGTGCGGCGGAGTGGTGAAACCCGATATCGTGTTCTATGGGGAGCCGCTCAATTCCTCCATCCTCATGAGGGCGGAGAATGCATTCAGGAATGCTGATCTCGCACTTGTCCTCGGATCATCGCTTGTGGTCAACCCCGCCGCCTCCCTTCCGTATATCTCTGCAAGAGAGAGCAGGGACATCGTGATAGTCAACCGCGACAGCACCTATATTGATCAGTACGCTGCGCTGAGGTTCACCGATCTCCGGGACTTCTTCACGAGGCTTTCAGAAGTGCTCTGAGGCTCAGCCGCTTTTTCTCACATAGAGCTCCCAGGGGAGGGCGACCGATTCAGCCTCTTCGCCGTTTATGAGGGCCAGAAGAAGCTCTGATGCTGTCCTGCCTGTACGCTGCAGGTGATACCGCCATGCGGAAACTGCCGCCAGATACTCCACGACTATATGCCGCAGTGCAATGTTATTCTCGCTCCAGGCGGGCAGTATTTGAAAATTACGGCGGATGAACTGCTGCCTCTTGCATATTCGTTCAATGGATAATAGAGATAATTATTTGATATCTATTATATCGTAATTATATTTTAATCATTGTTTCTTATATCACCTCTCAAGGATCTTGATGATTGCGGTTCTTTTTGTTATTTTTCTCTGTAGAACACGGGGGTGTTCTGGTTTCGACTGGCTTTGCCATGCCGTAGACTGCGGATCAAGAGCTGACTTGTAAAACCGGCACCAAAAATTAAATGCAAAGAAAGAAGACGAGTTCGTCTCTGACGAAGCATTTGCTCTTGCTGCTTAATCAGTTTTGAGCGGGAAGCACTGGGTTAAGTCCCTGGTCCTCTGCTTCCTTTACCAAAGGGGACTTGCCTTCCTCCTTCTCACCGGGGAGGTCGGGACTCTGAGGTGATGCTGCATCCGGACGCTGGTCCCGCTGCCGATGGATGAGCAAGACAGAACCGGGACTATATCCGTAGACGTTTATGGGTGGACTGTTAGGACGGGAGTTCGAGTCTCCCCACCTCCAACGAGGAAATTATGGCTCCGAAGATTGACATAAGGGTGAAGAAGACGAAGGAGAGGCTGAAAAGCACTCTCCTTTCCCTTATGCACAGCAAAAGCATCGACAGGATATCCATAAGCGAGATATGCCGCGAGTCCGGTATCAACCGCAATACCTTCTATCAGCATTATACTGATATCAGGGATCTTCTGGGCGAGATAGAAGGGGAGTTCATGGAGTCGCTCTTCTCTGCTGTCACGATCTCAGGGGATTCCATCAGATCGGTCAAGGACATCATGCTTCTGCTGCTTGAGACGATAAAGCAGCATCAGGAGATCTGCCTCCTGCTCTTCTCAGACAACGGGGACAAGAACTTCCTGCGGAATATCCTGATGTTCGCGCTTCCTTCCGCGGTGGAGAACTGGGTGAAGGAACTGGGGATGAATGAAGATGAGGCGACGGTGCTCTATTTATACATAATGGGAGGCGCTGTGAATGTCATCGAGGCCTGGATGAAGGAGGAGGTTCAGGCACCTCTTGATGAGGTTGCCGACAAGCTCAATTCCCTCATCATGAAGTCGCAGTCGGCCTTCGTCAGTAACTGTTGAGCTCCCTGAGCTGCCGCCTGGTGTCCCTGTTCATATCCCTTTCCTTGATCGCTTCCTTCTTGTCGCGGACATTCTTTCCGCGTGCAAGCGCAATCTTCATCTTCACGAGGTTCCCCTTCAGGTAGATTTCCAGAGGGACGATCGTCAATCCCCGTTCATTCACCTTTCTGGTGAATTTCTTTATCTCCTGCTTATGGGCAAGGAGCGTCCTGCTGCGGTCGCTCTTATGGTTGAAGATGTTGCCGTGGGAATAGGGCTGGATGATGAAGCCCACGAGGATCAGGGAGCCGTTCTTCGGCACTATGTAGCTGTCGGAGAAGGAACACTTGCCCTCCCTGACGGATTTGACCTCCGTCCCGACAAGAGACATGCCGACCTCGAGTTCCTCGAGGATCTCGTAGTTGAAATATGCTTTCTTGTTCTTCTGTATCAGCTTGATGCTCATTCTATGGCGACCCTGAATCCGACGAACGGACTCGTGGCGGCTTTATCAACGACTCCGACATTCTCCGCCGTAACATCGGAGGGAGAGTTGATGTAGCTGCCACCCTTGACGATTATGCCATCATAAGGATAAAGAGCGGAGAGCTCAATAGCCTTCTCATAGCCTGCGGCCCTCATTAGCGGAATAAACGGCGTTGAGGTCATTTCCCAGAGCTGTCCCATCATCGCAGAAGGAGCGCTGCTGTCAGAGTCGAAGTGCACTAGTGACGTGACATATGGCTTCTCTGCAGTGGAGAGCGCGGCCTCGTACCATTCAGCCTCCGATGGAAGCCTGACTGTCTTTCCTGTCTTTTCCGAAAGCCACCTGCAGTATGCCTCTGCCGCATAATACGAGATGTTCCTTATCGGGCGGGCTGACATGATGGAGGCTGAGAGCGTTATGCCATCGAGATAGCCGCTGTCCGCCATTCCGTCCTCGACGAGCTTTTCAGTGTTGCTCCGGCTCCAGTAGGGATTCTCGCTGACGAAGAGGGCATACTCATATTCAGTGACAGGGTACTGGGCGATGGAGAAGGAGGGAACGGTGAGCGTGACAGGATAGGCCATGCATGCAGGATAGCTTCCATCTGTCTCCGTTCCCATTGAGACTGCATTCTCCTCATAGCGGAAGAAACCGTCCTCATATTCTCCCCTGATCATCTCATTCTCTCCGGGGATGGGGGAGGCAAAGCTGCCGTCATATGAAGACGCGAGGAACGCGTTGAGGCTCTCGAGTTCCGGAGAGGAGTATTCCACGCCGCTTTCCGCAAGAACCGACAGCGCCGCCTTATAATCCTCATACATCGTCTCCGAGGTGATATGCATGGCCCCGTAGAGCAGGGCGTCCCGGATGTCGTTGAAGCCGAGTGCCGCGGCATTTTTTGCAAAATCGGAAAAAAGCGGAGGGAAATGATAGTCATCCCCGTAATCGAGTACAGCCGACCAGGCTGCAGTGCCTTCTGTGAACGTCTCTGTCACGGCTTCCTCTATCTCGGGGGAGTTTTCAGCGCTGAAGGTTATGGTATCCGTCTTGTGGCGGAAAAGCGTGAAGAAGATCCTGTGAGGAACCTCTGCCTCCACTGTGCCGGCATAAACGCCGTCGATATAGAAGCCGAAGCTGTAACTGCCGGAGGGAAGCCTGTAGACGGAACCTTCCGATGATCCGATATATTTTCCATCCTCCGTGATGATGGCTGTATTGACTGTATTCGTGCTGAATCTCACATAGCCCGTACCTGAAAGAAGGCCGGGCAGAATGAAGAGCACGAAGAACAGGAGTACCGCTGCGGCTATGAGGCCTGAAAGGATGATGACGCCTGGCCTCACTCCGAATATGGGGCCTAGCTTCACCGGCTCAACCTCAGGCAGCTCTGTCTTTTTCTTCATGGCATCAATAGTCCGGCATCTGAGCATCCCTTGTCAACAAATGCCGCAAGGGTGTACTTTTGGAATATGGACCGTTTGCTCACGTTTCTCGAGCGTTCAGCGGAGAAGCGCCTTACCAGGAAAAAGAGGCTCAAGGCCTACAACAGCAGCAGGAAACACACTGTGCTCGGAGAGATCTGGAGCTGGGTGGATGCGCTCATCTTCGCGATATTCTGGGTGATACTCATAAACCAGTATCTTTTCCAGCTTTTCGTGATTCCCTCTCCCTCGATGGTCGACACGCTCAATGTCGGCGACAGGGTGATCGTCAACAAGGACAGCTACGGTGTCGAGCTCTATCCGGCGGGCAGGAAGGTCCTCACTGATTCCCGCCGCGTGCAGAGGGATGAGATCATAACGTTCTATAATCCTGAGTACGATTCCAAAGGTCCTTTTTTCGATGTCCTCTCACAGGTGATCTACATGGGAACGCTGACGCTGGTGAACATCGACCGGAATGATGACGGAACGCCGGCGGAAAGGCTCTATGTGAAGAGGGCCGTAGGCATGCCCGGCGATACGATACGCTTTGAGGACGGCAATGTGCTGATAAAGCCATCCGGTGATGACAGTTTCATCAGGGAGGAGGAGTTCCGCGCTGCAAATGCTCTCGCCGTGGGGCCTCACCGTTCTGTTGAGGCGGAGTATTATCCTGCGATTGAGGCTGCTGCGACGCTCAAGTCTTATCAGGAGAAGGGGCTGGGAAGGAGTGCGCCGATGAGCCTTTATCAGGAGTACTCGAAACTTGACGGCAGCGCTTTCAACTATATTTTCGACCGCTATGAGTATGAGAAGGCAAGGACTGCGGCGCTCTCATCATTCGACCCGTCCGACATGTCGCTCCGCTCCGAGCATGCGAAGTATGAGAACGGGATCTATGTCCCGGAGGATCATGTGCTGCCATTGGGTGACAACCGCGACAATTCACGGGATGGAAGGTATTTCGGCGCTGTCCCTGAAAGCGACATAAACGGCCGCGTCATCGGGCGCTTCTGGCCCATAAACCGCATTTCAAGCCTGGCGGATAACAGATGAAAGGACTGGACTATACAAGGCCGCTCTCGCTCTATATACACGTGCCGTTCTGTGCACGCAAGTGCGACTACTGCGCATTCTATTCGCTTCCGCTCTCCTCTGTGGAACGCTCATGGATGGAGAAGTACATCTCGATAGTGACAGCGGAGATAGATGCCCTGAACAGGGACTACGGCAGACCTTACCGTACAGTATTCATCGGCGGAGGCAACCCGGGGATCATCGGGTACCAGGGGATTCTGAGGATTCTCTCGAAAGCCGAGGAGAACGGCATGCCGGAGGAGGTGACAGTCGAGCTCAACCCCGAGAGCATCAATGAGGGGCTTTCCGCTCTCTCAGGTGCGGTTACGAGGATATCTGTAGGGATACAGAGCATGGATGACAGCGTCCTCTCCCGCCTCGGGAGGAATGCAAGGAGAAGGGACAACCTCCGTGCGCTCTCCATCCTCTCATCCTCATCTTTCAGATGGAATGCTGACATCATTACAGCAGTTCCGGGGGAGAGCGTTGAGAGGACGCTCTCCGATATTGAGGAGGTCGCCTCATACGGCCCCGGTCATATCTCATTCTATTGCCTGACCTTCGAGGAGGGGACGCCCCTGATTGCAAGGGAGGTCCCTGTGGGAGAGGAAGAAGAGGCGAGGTTCCTCTCCGAAGGATGGAAGAAGCTCAGGGAGCTCGGCTATGAGCACTATGAGGTGTCGAATTTCGCGAAACCAGGCGAGCGCTGCCTCCACAACGAGGTTTACTGGAATCTCGGCCAGTATGTCGGGTTCGGCCCCGGTGCGGAGAGTTCCGTAGGCTACAGTGCCGCAACTTCGATGCGGGACTCTGAGACACTGCAGGAATTCCTTGTCTCTCCTGAACTGACATGCACGCCGCTTTCGACGGAAGAGACTGAGGAGGAGTTCCTGCTCTCATCACTGCGGACTGCGGACGGCATCAGCAAGGCGGAGTATGAGAAGAGGTTCTCAAGAACTTTTGATGAGGTATATGGAAAAGCCGTCTCAGGCCTGGACAGGAAGACCTATACTGACAGCAGCGAAAGGTTTGCCCTCACGGAAGAGGGATTCATGATCCTGGACAGGATAATCCTCTCAATGGCGATGGGGATCTGAGGCCAATCAATGCCCGATGAGGAAATCCAGGATATTCACGGCCGTCGATGAATCCTTCCTGTACAGCTCCGTGTATCCGCAGTTTCTGCATGAAACGGCGATGAATTTCCTGTTTTGCACGTCAAAGAGCTTGGAGAAATTGCCCCCTGTCGTCTGAATCGTCTCTGAGATATACTCTTTTCCCCCGCATTTCGGACAGCAATATGAACTCATGCCTAGATTCTAGCATCAGGCTCACCGCTTGCACAGCTTGACGGCCAATTATTTTCTCCCGTGAGGATTACTGCCTGAGCCGTTGACACCTCAGATGCCATTGTGGTAGTTTAAGTCGGTATTATTCAACGACAGCTTAATAAAAGAAGAGGTATTTATGTCTGGCCATAGCAAATGGGCAACTATAAAGCACAAGAAGGGAATTGCTGACGCCAAGCGCGGACAGAAGTTCACGAAGCTCATCAAGGAGATCACCGTAGCTGCGAAGAACGGAGCTGATCCGGAGGGAAATGCACGCCTCAGGACCGCTATCCTCAAGGCTAAGGCGGAGAACATGCCGAAGGACAACATCGACCGCGCCATCAAGAAGGGAAGCGGCGAGCTTGCCAATGCGACATACTACGAGCTCACCTACGAGGGCTATGCTCCCGGCGGAGTTGCCATCATCATCGATACCCTCACTGATAACAAGAACAGGACTGCAGCTGACGTGAGGTCGACTCTCACAAAGCTCGGCGGATCGCTCGGAGCCACAGGATGCGTCAGCTACATGTTCCAGACAAAGGGAATCATCACATACGACGCATCAAAGTATACAGAGGATCAGGTCTTCGAGGCTGCTCTCGAGAATGGTGCTGAGGATGTTTCAACAGAGGACGGAATCATCGAAGTCACCACAAGCCAGGCTGATTTCGCCCAGGTTCTCGAGGCTATGCAGAGCGCCGGCTTCGAGCAGGAGAGCGCTGATGTCACGCGTGTTGCTGACCAGATGGTAGCTCTTGACAAGGAGAAGGCCCAGAAGGTCATGAACATCGTCAACAGGCTTGAGGATCTCGATGACGTTCAGCAGGTTTCCACGAACCTTGAGCTTCCGGAGGATTACGAGGAAGAGTGACAGTACTCGGTGTTGATCCGGGACTGGCAGATACAGGCTGGGGTGTTGTCGAATTTGACGGGCAGCATTACCGGCCTGTTTCTTTCGGTGTGATAAAGACAGCTGCCGGCTCCGATATGCAGAAGAGAATCTACACGATCGCGATGGATCTGGGGGAACTGGCACTCAGACACAGCGCTTCTGTCGTCTCGATGGAGGATATCTTCTTCACGAAGAACATCACTTCCGCGATCCCTGTGGCAAAGGTTATCGGCGCTGCTCTCTTCCGCTTCTCGGAACTCGGCATACCTGTGCATCTCTTCTCGCCGCTGCAGGTGAAGACCGCAGTCACCGGGATGGGCAGGGCAGAGAAGATACAGGTGCAGGAGATGGTGAAGGTGATCCTGCGCCTTAAATCGATACCGAAGCCGGATCACGCGGCCGATGCCCTGGCTGACTGCATATGCTATTGCTCCACCCTGTCTCTCAAGGGTAAGATCGGCTTATGATAAACGCGATTCACGGACGTGTAGTTGAGATACGTCCCGATTATATAACAATCCTTACAGCCGGAGGCATAGAGTACCGGCTGGATGTCTCGAGAAACACATCTGAGAGGATTGCCTCCATGCCGCACGAGGACAGGGAGGAGATCCGGGTGTATGCCTTTCTGCAGCACAGGGAGGATGCGATGACTCTTTTCGGCTTCTGTTCCGAGGAGGAACGCTTCTGTTTCGAGCAGCTGCAGACTGTGCCGGGTATCGGGGCGAGGCAGGCACTGAAGATACTTTCCGGAATAACGGTCCCGAATCTCATCAAGGCACTCGACACGCAGGATGTGAAGACGCTTGCGAAGGTCTCCGGCATCGGACCGAAGACAGCTCAGAAGCTGGTGCTTCAGCTGCGCAACGTGCTTGTGCTGGAGGAAGAGGAGGACTCATCTCCCTCCGGTTCGCTTGCGCCGCAGGAATACAGGGATATGGTGGATTCCTTTGTTGCGATGGGGCATGACAGAAAGGCTGTTGTCCGTACTCTCTCCGAGATAATCAAAGAGAACGAAGACCGGATCAGGACGAGCGACTACAGGACGCTTGAACCTGTCATATTCTCCATGATGCTCAAGAGGCTCTCATGATCTACGATAAAAGCGGCGATATGGAATTCGATGACGTGCCGGAAGTGGTGCGTCCTGTTGATGCTGCGTTCCAGGAAGAGGACAGGCAGGAGAACATACTCCGTCCCAAATACCTCGAGGATTTCCAGGGACAGCAGTCGATAAAAGATAATCTCTCCGTCTTCATAAAGGCAGCGAGGAGCAGGGGGGATGCGCTTGACCATACATTCATTGTCGGGCCTCCCGGACTTGGAAAGACCACTCTCGCATCGATCATCGCGAATGAGATGCACAGCGAGATAAGGATGACCTCCGCTCCGGCGCTGGACAAACCCAAGGATCTTGCTGGCATCCTCACCAATGTCGCGGAGAACTCTGTCTTCTTCATCGATGAGATACATCGTCTCAAGCCCGCGCTTGAGGAGATGCTCTACATCGCGATGGAGGACTTTGAGATAGACTGGGTCATCGGGCAGGGGCCTGCGGCAAGGACGATGAGGGTTCCTCTCCCTCATTTTACGCTGATCGGAGCCACGACAAAGGCCGGGTCCGTGTCATCGCCGCTTGCGACGCGTTTCGGCATAAACATCCATATAGATTTTTACACTCCCGAGGAGCTTTCGACGATCATCTCGCGCTCGGCGCGGATTCTGGATACGAAAATGACGCCGGAAGCGGTGATGATGCTCGCACGCTGCTCGCGCGGCACGCCGCGTATAGCGAACAGGCTTCTCAGGAGGCTCCGTGATTTCGCCTCCGTTCTTGGAGACGGCGTCATAACCGCTGAGATTGTCGCCGAGGGGCTGGGACGCCTTGGTATCGATGAGAACGGCCTGGAGAAGATGGACCGCACGATACTCCGTACGATCATAGACTTCTATGACGGCGGTCCTGTGGGCGCGGATACGCTCTCAATCTCCGTCGGTGAGGCTGTTGAGAGCCTCGAGGATTACTATGAGCCGTACCTCATTCAGCAGGGATACCTCAAGAGGACACAGCGCGGACGCTGCGTGACGGAGAAGGCGTATTCCCTGCTGGGAATTGAGAGGAGGAAAAAGGAAAATGCTGACCAGGGATTACTATTTTGACTTGCCGCAGGAGCTCATAGCACAGGAGCCATCAGAGAAAAGAGGGGAGGACAGGCTTCTTCTCATAGACAGGAAGAACGGGAAATTCTCAGACGCCATGATGAGCGATTTTCCCTCGCTTCTCTATAAGGACAGCGTGATAGTCGTCAATAATTCCCGCGTCAGGAAGGCCCGTGTCTACGGCGTTTCCGAAACAGGCGGAACTGTTGAGTTCCTCTTCCTCGGCAGGGAGGATGACGGCGCATGGAAGTGCATGGTGACAAAGACCAGGAAACAGCGCGCCGGCAAATGTTACAGATTCCTCCTCCACGACGGGGGTGAGGACAGCGTCACAGGCCGGATCGTGCGGGAGAATGCCGACGGAACGCGCTCCGTTGAGCTTAGTGAGGATGCAGGTGAGGAGTTCTTCGCACGCTGCGGCCATGTTCCACTACCTCCATACATAAAGAGGGAGGACAGCTGGAGCGATGAGACCCGGTACCAGACTGTGTATGCGAAGAAGATGGGATCTGTCGCTTCCCCCACCGCAGGGCTCCATTTCACTAAAGAGCTGATGGATGCGGTCAGGTGCATGGGAATCCCTATCTATGAGGTGACGCTGCATGTCGGGGCAGGGACATTCCTTCCTGTGAGGACGGAGAACATCGAGGATCATCACATGCATACTGAGCACTACGAGATAGATGCGGCAACAGCGGATGCCCTGAACAGAGCCAAGGCGGAAGGCCGCCGCATCGTGGCGATCGGCACGACATCCGTAAGGACTCTCGAAAGCGCCGCGTCGGAGATGAGCCGTCTGGAGAAGCTCTCAGGCAATACCGATATCTTCATCCATCCGGGCTATGCATTCCGCTTTGTCGATGATCTTCTGACGAATTTCCATACCCCTGAGTCAACGCTGCTGATGCTCGTGTCGGCACTTGCGGGCAAGGATCTCATTTTCTCCGCCTATGCCCATGCGATCGAGGAGCGCTACCGTTTCTTCAGCTATGGGGATGCCTGCTTCATCAGAGGCTGAACGAGGAGAGGTACTTCCTTATCTCTTTCTCCGTATCCTCAATTGAGGCCCTTCCGTCAACGACCAGGAGATTCACCCCCTCCGGGAGTTTCTCAAGCTCCTCGAGGTAGTTCTTCCTCACGGCAGTGAGGAATTCGGCCCTGTCGAAGAGCTCTTTCTCCTCCCCGCGCTTCTCGATCCTCCTCATGCAGTCCTCGACGGGTGTGTCGATGAAGATCAGGAACTCAGGGGCGGGGAAGTCGTTGATTGTACGTATCAGCGTCTTGTCGCACTCAACGCTCTGGTAGGCTATAGAGGAGTAGAAGTACCTGTCTGAAAGAACGATCCTCCCTTCTTCCAGCAGCCGCACGATGCCATATGACGGATTGTACAGATGGTCATTCCTGTCGGCGGCATACAGAAGCGCAAGGGCCTCCGGAGTGGTTACAACCTTCTTCTGCAGGACTTTCCTGACCAGTTCACCGATGGGATTGGAGGTCGGTTCATTCGTTATGTAGTATTCCCTGCTGTTGAACTCATAGTAGCGGGCCAGATTCCTGATCTGGGTGGTCGTTCCCGCACCGTCCAGACCTTCGAAGACTATGAAAGACCTGAGTATGTCCATTTTCTCTCCATTCTCCCGCAAGCGGGAATATGCTATTCTGTATCGAGGAGTATATTAAACTCAAAACTATATAGATGAAATACCATTCGCCGCTGTCGATCGTCATCATATCAGTGATTGTGCTTCTGCTTTTTGTGTCAGTCGCATTCTTTGCTGTCTTCTCCATCGGCATGACATCTCCCACGCTAATAACTGCCGGAAGGATAATGGATGATCTGGCGTCTGCCGACAGTGATTTCGCCTTCGCTTTCGGATCCATCGACAGGAATTTCCGCGGAGGAGTTACGATCAACGATGTCTCCGTTTCATACTGCGGGGAGAGCGTGCTGGAACTTGACAGCGTCAGGCTGCACATGGGGATCGGTGAGCTTTTCCGCTATGCGGTGACAGGAAAGGGACGGCTGGATGTGGAAGGGAGCGGCGGAACGCTCTCTTTTCCTGCCGTGCTCGTGGGCGCAGCCGCGGGAACCGGAGGAGAAGCAGCAGCTCCGTCATTGCCTTCTGAAGGTTTCAGGCGCAGCATCTCATTTCACCTCCATGATATAAATGTGACAGGTCCCGGCCTTGAAGCCGGGGATGTCTCTATTTCCGCATATCTTGATGACGGCATCAGGGCAGAGATGGTCCTGCCTTCGGTCTCTTATTCCTCTGACGCTTTTTCTGCATCGGGAGATGAGCTTCTGCTTGCTGCCGAGATAGGGGACGGAATAACGGTGTCGGCATCCGGGACATCGCTGAGAGGCTCTTCCGGAGAGGACTTCCTTTCCGTAACGGCTCCGGTAGTGAGAATCACAGCTGATGATATCTCCGCCCTGGACGGGGCCGGTATCGCGCTTTCGCTCTCCGGGGCGGAAGGAAGCATCGGAGGGGCAGCTTTCACATCGGAGAGAGCATCGCTTCAGGGTACTCTCAGCGATCTTGAAGCTGTCATTCTCTCTCCATCCCTCTCTTTCCGCACTATCCGGGCTGATGCGGCTGAAGCTGATCTGACGCTCAGGGAGGGAAGGGCTCTCGCCATTCTGGATACGCTTTCCATGTCAGAGGGGGACATTATCCTCTATGATGCGGAGCGCACCGAGGCAAGCTATGACACGGTTTCCGGTCTTTTCAGTGTCTTCATTCCTTCCTTTTCCTCGTCGCTGCCGTCCCTTCTCGATGCCTCCTTCACGCTCGAGGGGAACAGCATAGCTCTGGACGGGTCGTCGGATGGCTCATTATCCGCAACAGGCCGGCTCAGTGCCGTGGCGGACGGCTCACCGCTCAGCGGAACAGGAGGTGAATTCTCACTCAGGGCCCAGTCCGGTCCAGAGGGTATGGAGAGCGCGGAGTTCACGCTCACCGGCATCACGGTTCCGGGCATGGATGATGAGGCATATCTTTTCGCATCCTATGAGGATGGAGAAGCAGCGGTGCGCGGTGCCTTCGGCAGCCATCTCACACTCTCTGCGGATGTCGGGGAAGGCGTCAGCGTAAGAATGTTCTATACTGATATGCCCCTCCGCCCGTTCCTTCCCCTTGTCTCGGCATATGTGCCGGTGCTTTACAACTACATCGGAGAGGATACAGCCGCGACAGGCAACATACTGGTGGATTTCGGACTGGGCCTCACAGGGCCTGCAAGTTTCGCCCTCGCACTTTCAGACATAACATTCAATGATATGGCATTCTCGCTGGCTGCGTCAGGAAGCGGTGTTTTCAGCAGCAGCGGCGTGGATGTCGACCAGCTCTCAATAACCACCGATTTCATACGCGCGTCATTCGATGGCAGCGTCAGTTTCCGCACCAGGCTACCGGAGGGAAGGTTCGTGGTGTCGATGACGGATTCCGGCTATGAGCTCTTCATCGGCACGCTCACGCTTGAGAGCGATGAGGAGTATTATTTCTCTGCGCGGATCCCTTATTTCTCGGCAAGCGGACTGAGCGGAAGCGTGAACTGGTCCGACGAGAACGTGATAGAGTCATCTGCAGTGCTCAGGACGGGAGCGTATCAATACCCGTTCGGCATCCGTATCGATTTCCTGGATAACACGGTTACGATTGACAACGAGATGCTCCATGCAGATGTCTCCTTCGGAGAGGACATAGACGGAACTCTCTCCTTCGAGCATTTTGAGCTGCCTGTCTTCAGGGAAGGCCAGGGAAGCCCGACCTATCTCGAAGGGACCGTCAGCGCCTCATTCAGCTTCGCCGGACAGAGCCTCGATTTCGGCAGCGACGGTTTCCTTGTAGGAAACATCGGCTTCCTTCCTGATCATCCTGATCTCCTCTTCTCTCTTTCCGGAGACAATAATTCGCTTTCATTCGATGATATCCTTGTCTCATCGGCCTACAATGCGCCGCTTTCGGGGAGCCTGGAGATTGTCTATGGTACCCCTTCAATCGCTATGAGCCTCTCATCTCCTGATTCCGAACGCCTGCTGCTCTCGATAGTCCGCTCCGATGACGGGATGTTCTCAGGACTTCTCCGCGCTGATTCCTTCAGCCTTGGCCGGATCGGCATCGACGGAATGACGGGGGACATAAACCTCACGGCGAGGGCAGGAACATGGGATGCGCTCTCATTCTCCGGAAGCATAAGAAGCCACAGCAGCGATATGATAAACAGCCCTGCATCTGCCGAGGCTGACCTCTATATCGACAGCGACGAGATCGTCCTCAGTTCGATAACCTACCAGAGCGGCTCGCTTTCGGTCGGTGCGGATGAGATAAGATATTCCGCTGAAAGCGGTGATCTCTCAGCTTCCTTCTCGCTGTCAGCCTCAATCGAACGCGCTGACGGACCGCTTCCCGTATCTACGTCAGTAACGCTGGGAGCCCGTCTCCCCGGCGGGGACAACCTCTATGATGCGGTGCGGTCAATGATGGACAGCAGGCTGGAGGATTCGAGTTTCGACGTGACTATCGGCGAGACTGATCTCGGAGGGATGTTCACGCTTGAGGAAAGGTCCCTGCATATCCTGAGCCACGGAGGGACGCTGGATATCTCAGGATCACTGGCATCCGGTTTCTTCGACATCGGAGAGAGGGAGCTCTCGCTTTATGTTGACCTGATGCCTGTCGCGGCATTCACACTCGACGGCAGCTTCGGTTCGGATGACTATGATGCCGAGCTCCGTTTCTCAATCGACTGCTTTGAGATAAGCATCGCGGATCTATTCCTCAATCCTTCTGTCGTGTTCTACGGACCCGCTCCTGCAGAAGGTGAGATAATGGCTGTGAAGACATCATCCTCATGGAATCTCTCCGGCTGGCTCTCGGCGGAGGAGGTCGGATTTGATGTCTTCTGGATGCCAGGAGAGCGGGTAATACTGCATAATCCGTATTTTGCCGTCTGGGACAACTCGTTCACATCGCTTGTTGATGACTGCACGGTACTCGACCTGCAGAGCTATGAGAGGACACCTGGCAGGGTGGCGCTCACTGTCGATCTCGGCCCGTCGCTGTCGATGGACGGCTGGAATGTCGATGTCTATGCCGAGGAGGAGAACTGGATAGGAATCAGGCTCCCGCTGACGAGTTCGAACATCGACATATGGGGTGCTGTCACAGGCCATCTCCGTGTGGGACAGGGTACTGATGCGACGCTCTATCTCGACGGAGACCTCAAGGCAGCGGATCTCACGATGTCGCTCGGCATGGAGCCGATACCGGAGTGGATGACGGCGGACAGCGCTGCAGCGAGCCGCACAACCGCCGATCTCAGGCTGCTTCTCACGGAGAACGTCAAATTCGTATTCCCGCTCACCGGTGATCCGATCCTCCGTGCTGATCTCGCCGAGAACCAGAATCTGAACGTGAAGGTCGATGAGCTCGGTGCGCTGGATGTCTCAGGCTCGCTGGACATCAGGTCGGGAGAGCTTTTCTACTTCCAGAAGAACTTCTACATCACTGAAGGAAACATCAGCTTCCGTCCCGACCCCGCCGAAACCGCCAGCTTCAACCCGATCATCAACCTCAGGGCAAGGCTCCGCGATTTCGACTCTGATGGAAACCCGGTGGACATTTACCTGATACTCCGAGACTCTACGCTGGACAACCTCAGCCCGTCATTCGAGAGCTCCCCGTCAAAGCCGCTGAGCGAGATAATGCAGATACTCGGACAGTCGATCCTCCCCACATCCATCTATGATGGTATCTCCGTCTCCTCGATGGTCTCCCTTGTCTCCGCTTCCGTGGACATCCTCTCAAGAATGGGAATCATAACGTCCGCAAATGACAGCACGCTGGAACAGTCCATACGCTCGTCGCTCTCGCTCGACACCTTCTCGCTGCATACGAACATTATCGAGAATCTCATCTTCGATACGGTCGCATATGCCTCCTCAAACCCAGGCAGCGATGTGCTCTCGCCGATGGCGCGCTATCTCGACGGGACGACGCTCTATCTTGGAAAGTACATCTCGCCGGAGCTCTATCTCGAGGGCATGGTCCATCTCGACGCGGAGAACAACAGGACCGAGACCAAGCACACCTTCCTTGCGGATGACCTCAATCTGGATATCGAGGTATCGCTGGAGTGGGACAATCCGCTTGCGGTGTTCACAATTTTCACGCGGCCTGAGAACATCACGCTCTACGATATCCTCGATTCCTTCGGCTTCGGTTTCTCGAAGCGCATCGTCTGGTGATTTGTGTAGGTTTCATGTATCTGGCTTTTCCGGCATGTTTCGGAGATGGGAGTATATGGAAGCAAACTGGTCAATCTGGTAGTATGCACGAAGGAGAACTGCCAATGAAGAATACAGCGAGGACGATCATTCTCATTCTGCTGATGCTGCTTCTCGGGGCCGCTGTGCTCACAGCAGCCGATGACGACGGAGTCTGGTGGGATGGAATGCCGATGACCGCTTTCAGATATGAGGGTCTGAAGAATGTGAGCGAGAATACGGTTGACCGGCTTCTCTCCCCATATCTCGGACAGCCATTCTCGGATTCAGTCTTCTCGGAGATGAACAGCGTGCTATATGCGCAGAGCTGGCTGAGCTATGTCAGCGCCGAGGCACTCAGGGAAGGCGATGACGGCCACCTGGTCATACTCTTCAGCTTCTCGGAAAATCCGATGGTCACATCGGTCACAGTCGAGGGAGAGGACAGGATTGGGGAGAATCCTATTCTCCGTTCCCAGTCGATAAAGAAAGGTGATTTCTTCACTCCCGGCATGCTGCAGATCAATGCTGATTCAATCCTTTCCTATTATCTTGAAAGGGGTTACAGGGATGCCACGGCAAAGGGCGAGTACACACTGGATGAGGCATCAAATACTGTCAGCGTAGTCTTCCGCGTCACTGAGGGAAAGCAGTACAAAGTGCGCGACATCCTCTTCCATGGTATCAGCGGGCTCACTGCACGCGAACTCGATGATGTGATGACGCAGAAAAAGCGCTCGTTCTTCAGTGCAGGCAACCTCGTGATGGCGAATCTCGAGACCGACAGCGCAGCTATCGTGAGGCTCTACGGCTCAGAGGGATACCCGGATGCGAAGGTCCTCTCCGCCGAGGTCGTACCCACAGGGGAGGAGGACGATAAGGTCATATATGTCAATATCGAGTATACGATCGATGAAGGGGCGAGATGGACGATAGGGGATATCACATTCTCTGGCAATGAGGTCTTTTCCGATGATGCCATAGCCGCCCTGATCTTAATGAAGACGGGAGATGCCTACAATGCCGAGGATATCGCGGCCCAGCAGGCTGCCTTGAGCTCCCTTTATTATGACAACGGCTACATACGTTCAGCAGTCATATTCACTCCGCTGCGCGATGAGGTGAATCACACGATCAGCTATGACATCTCCATAACGGAAGGCTCCCAGTCGGTGGTCGAGGCCATCGTCATCAATGGCCTCACAAAGACAAAGCCATACGTTCTGGAGCGTGAGATAACCCTCCACGTCGGCGATGTGTTCTCGCGCTCTGCACTCATCAGGAGCCAGCAGAACATGATGAACACGGGACTGCTGTCGACGGTCAGGGCCGATCTTCTCTATGGCAACACCCCCGACGGCGTCATCATCGAATTCACTGTGGAGGAGGGAAACCAGATGGAGCTCCAGTTCGGAGCGACATTCGGCGGTACCGTTGACGGGTTTCCTATCTCCGGCTTTCTCCAGTGGGCTGACAGGAATCTGGCAGGAACTGGCCGTGATCTCGCCATCTCCACGACACTCTCTCCCGATACACAGTCTGTTTCTGTATCACTCTCTGATGATTGGGTGGGGGACAGAAGATGGTCGAACTCAGTCTCCCTCTCGTTCGAGCGGAGCTACAGGGATGACACGCTGCAGAAGAACCCCAACTCCGGCATGTTCGACGGACGTGACTCGGATAAGGTGACGTTCCCGCTCGGATACAACTCCGCCGATGAGTGGTATGCCACGGACAATCCGCTCTATCCATCGGATGCGTACCTCATGGCATATGACTACTACAGGGTCGCGCTGGGCTATACGACAGGATATACATTCGCATTCGATCCTGGTTCGCTGACGCTCTCGGCAGGTATCTCGATCGGCCTCAATCATGCTGTCTACGATGATACGATGTATACCCCCTATGAGGAGCTCATCTACAAGTACCATCAGGCATGGCAGTGGTCCAACAGGCTCACGCTCTCCGTGACCTGGGATGGCCGTGATCTCAGGCAGAACACCACCAGGGGCTATGTGCTCTCAGCGTCATACACCTACGCAGGCGGAATCCTCATGGGCCTTTCGAACTACAACAGGCTCTCGCTCTCCGGCAGTGTCTATCACTCCCTCTTCACTTATGTCGATGAGGAGGAGAGGCCGATGAGCCTCGTGCTCTCATACTCAACCAATGTCTCGTTCATGTTCGACCAGTTCTGGCTCGATGGCAACAGCTGGGGATGGCACAACGCGAAGGAAGGCGCGACAAGATATGAGATGCTCTACATCGACGGCATGAACATCGGCCGCGGATTCGATGTCATCTACGACAAGTCGTTCCTCTGGCACAACCAGATCGATCTGACATATCCCGTGGTTTATCAGATGCTCGCCGTCGAGGGCTTTGTGTCAGCAACAGGTGTCACTGATGAGATCAGCGACCTCTCCTCGTTCAGCAATATTGACTGGTACTTCGCGGTAGGTGCCGGAATCAAGATGCAGATACCGGGATTCCCACTCGGCCTCTACCTTGTCGAGAACGCCACCTGGGACCAGAACACAGGATACAGATGGGATTCATCGGGAATCGGGAACACAGGCCTCAAACTTGTGCTTGCGATCACGACATCTTATTATTAAGCGATGGACAAAAATGATGGACTGACGCCGATGATGCGTCAGTATATGGAGATAAAGGAAAAGCATCAGGATATGGTGCTTTTCTTCCGTCTCGGCGATTTCTACGAGATGTTCGGCAGCGATGCGGAGGAAGTCTCCAAACTGCTGAACCTCACGCTGACGCACCGTGCGAGCATGCCGATGTGCGGCATTCCGTATCATGCGGCCAAGAATTATCTCAAACGGCTTCTCGATGCCGGCAAGAAGGTCGCGGTCTGCGAGCAGCTTTCCCTTGCTGACAATCCAAGGGAGCTTGCAAAGCGCAGCGTCACTGAGATATACACTCCCGCAACCGTTGTCGATGACGAGTATCTTGACAGCCTCTCCTCATCATTCGTGATGGCCGTGGACTGCGACAGGAAGGGGGTATATACAGCCTGGGCCGATATCTCGACAGGGGAGTTCCGGGTACGCTCCCTTCCGCTTGAGAAGGATTTCCTGAACCTTGAATCACTGCTGTCTTCCGTCTCTCCCAAGGAGCTGGTGGTATCTGACGACCTCTATTTCACGGAAAAGCCGCTGCGTTCGGTTCTCGACCGTTCAGGTGCCATAGTCACCAAGCTCCCCGCCTGGTATTTCACAGTGCGTGAGGGCAGGAAGGAAGCCCTGAAACAGTTCCCGGAGTCTGCTCTCTCACTCTTCGGCATAGAGGAGAAGGATCCTCTTCTCTCTCCGATAGGAGCGCTGCTGAAGTACATTGCAGATAACACGAAGGCGGAGATGCCCCAGCTCAGGGCCATAGAGAGGATAGAGGATGAGTCCTATCTGCTGCTCGACAGTGCTGCCGTGCGGAACCTGGAGCTTGTCGCCTCCCTTTCGGACGGCCGCAGCCAGGGCTCTCTTTTCCATGCGATGAACAGGACGAAGACCGCATCCGGCGGAAGGTTTCTCAAAGATGCGATCCTCCATCCGCTGGAGGACAGGAGTGCCATTGAGAAGCGTCTTGAGTGGGTATCATTCTTCCGCAATGACGATGCCGAGATGAGGAGAGTGCGGGAGCTTCTTGCCTCTTCCTCCGATCTCGAGAGACTCTCGGCCAAGGCTTCCATGAGGAAGCTCACTCCGCGCGACATCCTTGCCATCGCCGACACCACTGCCTCCTTCTTCTCCCTTGTGGGAGAGAAGCCGGAGTATCTCTCCCTTGCCGAGGATTTCTCCCAGGATTTCGAGAGCGTGATAGATTTCTCATCAGACGCCATCAAGGCTGTGAACAGGGAGTGCACCAATGTCCTCAATGAAGGTACTGTGATTCTCTCCGGATACGACAGCGCGCTTGATGAGGCCCGTTCCTATCTCTCCGGCGGTGAGGAGATGCTCTCCTCCTATATGGAGAGGATCAAGGCAGAGACAGGCATCCAGAACATGAAGGCAGGGGAGAACAGGATCATCGGAGCATATTTCGAGGTCTCCCGCTCCCAGCTGGACAAGGTGCCGCCGTATTTCATCAGAAGGCAGACTCTCGTCGGCGGTGAGCGGTACACCACGGAGGAGCTTGAGGAGATGAAGACCAGGCTCTCTTCCGCAAGGGAGGACGCGGCCTCAAGGGAGAAGGAGGTCTTCACATCGTTTCTCAACCGTGCCAGGGAGATATGCCTGCCTATCGAGCGCATGGGCAGGATCATCTCGCTGCTGGATTTCTATTCCTCGCTTGCCTCGCTTGCCGCAGAGTGCGGCTATGTGCGTCCGGAGATGAAGGACTCCGGGGATCTTGAGATCGTGAACGGACGCCATCCGGTGGTGGAGGCTTATACGGGCAGGGAGAACTATACAGCAAACTCCTATTCCTCTTCCCGTTCGCGCTTCGCGCTCATAACGGGGCCGAACATGGCGGGAAAGAGCACCTATCTGCGTGAAGTCGCGATCATAGCTCTGATGGCACATATGGGATCGTTCGTGCCTGCGGACAGTGCTTCTGTTCCCGTCATTGACAGGATATACTGCCGTGTCGGCGCCAGCGACAACCTCGCAAGGGGGGAGTCGACATTCCTGGTGGAGATGATTGAGACAGCAGCCATCCTCCGCGGCGCGACTGAGCGTTCGCTGATCATCATGGATGAGATAGGCCGCGGAACCTCCACGCAGGATGGCATGTCCATCGCATATGCCGTGATGGAGTATCTGAGGAAACTGGGTGCCATGACGCTTTTCGCGACACATTACCATGAGCTGACGATGCTGGACACCTCCGGCATGCAGCTTCTGCACATGGCAGTGCTTGAGGAAAGGAATTCAATCACATTCCTCCGTAAGGCAGAGCCCGGGGCTGCGGCCTCATCCTACGGCATCCATGTGGCCAGGCTGGCGGGTCTTCCCAGGAGCGTGATAAAAGAGGCGACAGCCTTCCAGAAGAAGCATTTCGCCGACTACTCATTCGACACTGCCCAGGGGGATCTCTTCATCGACGGATCGGAGGAGAGGGAGGAAAGCCCGGAGGCAGAGGTCGCCGCTGACATAAGGGCATTCGACGCCGATTCCTCCACGCCTCTTGAGGCCCTGATGTTCATAACGGAGATGCAGAGGAAACTGGGGAAATAGCACTTGACATATCCTTTATGTTCTGCTAAATAAATTTTAGTTTCATTAAAGTGATTTAAGGGACCAGCAACGGTCCCTTTATTCATGATATGGAGGAATATGCTGACAGAAGACGCAAAGGATTCAGGGCTTTTCAGGGAAATCGATGAGCTTGTAACAGCGCTCTCGCTGAAGACGGTCGAGGCTGTCGACTCAGTCCATCAGGGCACTCACCACATGCGCGTTGTTGTCTACAAGAGCGATGGAGAGGTCAATACAGATGATCTCGCAGCTGTCTACAACATAGTCTATCCCCGGTACAGCGTCATCTTCGGAGACAGGGATCTTGAGCTTGAGGTCTCTTCCCCGGGACTCCAGAGGAGCTTCCGCGACACTGTCGAGTTCAGCATATTCACAGGCAAGCTCGTCAGGGTGTACAGCCAGTCATTCTCGTCCTATGTCACCGGACGGATCGGAAAGGCTGATGACAGCTCTGTGGAGCTTCTTGACTGCATAGTAGAAGACAGCGGGGAGAAGCGTGATTCGCTCACGCTTCCATTCAGCGATATCGCAAAGGCAAAGCTCGAATACAGATGGGAGGCATAAGACATGCTTGACTTGACTGACGAAATCAATTCGATGATTACCGAAAGACATATGGATGAGGAGAAGGTTCTATCCCTCATCCGCGACATGCTCGTAAGCGCATACAAGCGCAAGTTCGGAACCGATGAGAATGCGGTCGTCCGCTTCTTCCCCGGAAGGACGGGAGAGGAGAACCGTGCCGTCGAGATATATTCCGTCAAGGAAGTCGTCGAGGAGGAGAACTGGTACGACAGCGTCAAGCAGATCCCCGTCGATGAGGCACAGGATCTTGTCGAGGGCGTGGAGGCCGGTGATTCTCTTGAGATCCCGCTCGATCCCAAGACATTCGAGTACTCCGCAGTGCAGAGCGCCAAGCAGCGTTCACAGCAGGTCGTGAAGGAGTACAACACGGACCGCGTCTATGTTGATGCCAAGGCCATGGAAGGGAAGCTCGTCATCGGAGAGATCAAGAAGACGACGAAGAACGGCGATTTCCTCGTCAACCTCAACCTCGAGGACACAGATGCGATCTTCCCGGTACGCGGCCAGTCCCCCAGGGAGACATATGAGATCCAGGAGAAGCTCAAGTTCTTCGTCGAGAAGGTCGACAGGGGCGATGAGGGCAGGGGACGCGACGGCCGTGACCGCAGGAGAAGGGGCGGCGTGAGGATCCTCCTCACAAGGGCTTCCAAGGAATTTGTGAAGGCGCTCATCGAGAATGAGGTGCCTGAGATTTCCTCCGGGGACGTGGAGATCCGCGCCATTGCAAGGCACGCAGGCGTGAGGACAAAGGTTGCCGTGGACACCAGAAAGACAGATATCGATCCGGTTGGTTCCACAGTCGGCAAGGCCGGAACAAGGATCCAGACTGTCATGACGGAGTGCGAAGGCGAGAAGATCGATGTCGTCAGATACTCCGATGATCCTCTTGTGTTCATCGCCAATGCGCTCATTCCCGCCCAGGTGAGGCGTGTTGTGACGATCGATCCCTCCACAAAGCATGTTGTCGCCATCGTCGATGACAACCAGCTTGGTATCGCGATAGGACAGGGCGGTGTCAACGTAAAGCTCGCAAAGGCTCTCTGCGACTGGAACATCGAGGTCAAGACGCAGGATCAGTTCAACGAGATGGAAGAGACGATGGAGATCTACAGGAATGTGGACAACCTCTTCAAGTCCGATGAGGAGATCGAGAAGGAAAGGACACTCTCCAATGACGAGATCGGCATCGATCCTGATGATACGCCGCTGACAGACATCGGCCTGCCTGAGGCGCTTGTAGAGAAGCTGCATAATGTAGACATCTGGTCTATCCAGGAGTTCTTCGATTACAATGATGATGAGCTCAGGGATAAGGGACTCTCCGATGAGGAGATCGGAACCGTGCGCAACAGCGTTGAGGTCACAGAAGAGGAAGAGGATGGCGGCAGCTTCGAATGCCCGATCTGCCACACGGAGCTTCCTGCCGGCACGGAAGTATGTCCGAACTGCGGAGCCGAGTTCGAGTTCGAATGATTAAAGGATGAAAATGGCTGAAGATAAGAAGAATGACGAAAAGATCAAGGTGAATGTCATCAAGAGGACTGTGCAGCCCGTCCAGCCCCAGAAGGCCTCCGAGCCCGAGGCGGCTGAGGTGGAGAAGAAGCACATCGTCCTCAAGAAGAAGCCTACGATCGTTGTGAAGGTCAAGGAGAAGGAGGAGGAGAAGCACGAGGCTGCGAAAGCCGAGGATCAGCGCCCCCTCTCTGAGAGTACATCCAGAACTCCCAAGGTCATACCTTACGACAAGAGCAAGCTCCCTCCGATCAATCCCGAGCCGAGGAAGACGCATGATGTGCCGAAAACAGCTGCTCCTGCGAAGAAGGAGGCTCCCCAGCCCCCGAAGGAGACTGTTGTCCTCACAGGCAAGAGTTTCATGACTAATACAGCGGTCCATCACCAGAACTCCAGGATACAGTCCCCGCTTCACAACGGACCTGTCATCATCAAGAGCGCAGACCTTCCTCCTGTTCCCGGCCAGAAGGTGAATGGTGAGACTGCATCTGATGCACCTCACAAGCCGAGGGTCGCAGGCATCGTCGGCGGACGTCCGGCCGCAGGATACGGCAGGCAGCAGAACGGTCAGAGGAAGTTCCAGGGAAACGGACGTCCCGGTGCAGGATTCCAGCGCCAGGGACAGGGCCAGAGGATGCCGCGCCCGGGCCAGAGCTACACTCCTGGCAATGACCGTCCGTCATTCAGACCGGGACAGAAGCCGGGCTTCAGCCGCCCGGGCTTCCAGCGTCCGGCAGCGGGACAGGGCGGTCCTGAGCTCAATCAGAAGGGACCGGGCAAGAAGCCCCAGGCCGCTTCTAGAAGGAAGGACTACTCCGACAAGTACCAGAAGGATGAGGAGCTGGATTTCCAGTTCCAGAAGAAGAAGAGAGAGGAGCAGAAGCTCGCTTCCGTTCCCAAGTCGATTGACATCATGGAATCCATCACTGTCGCGGATCTCGCGAAGAAGATGAACCTCAAGGCTTCGGACATCATCTCCAAGCTCTTCAATATGGGGCTCATGGTGACTATAAACCAGCAGATCGACCATGAGACTGCCGAGATCATCGCTGCTGAGTACGGCTGCGAGGTCCATCTTGTCTCCCTCTACGATGAGACGATCATCGCCCAGGAGGAGGACAAGCCTGAGGATATGGAGCCGCGGGCCCCGATCGTCACGATCATGGGCCATGTCGATCACGGCAAGACAAAGCTCCTCGATGCCATACGCTCATCCCATGTCGCAGAGGGCGAGTTCGGCGGAATCACGCAGCATATCGGAGCATACAAGGTCTCCGTGCCAGACAAGGGAGACATCGTCTTCCTCGACACTCCGGGTCATGCGGCATTCTCGATGATGAGAGCGCGTGGCGCCCAGGTCACGGATATCGTCGTCCTCGTTGTCGCGGCAAATGACGGAGTCATGCCGCAGACGAAGGAGGCCATCGACCACGCCAAGGCTGCGAAGGTTCCTATCATTGTCGCCATCAACAAGGTCGATCTTCCCGACGCGAACCCCGACAGGGTCATGCAGCAGCTCTCCGAGCTCGGCCTTGTCCCTGAGGAGTGGGGCGGACAGACGCTCTACTGCCGCATTTCAGCGCTCAAGAAGGAAGGCATTGACGATCTTCTCGATACGATCCTTCTCCAGGCGGAGATGCTCGAGCTCAAGGCAAATCCGAACTGCCGCGCAGTCGGCAAGATCCTCGAGTCCAGAATCGATCAGGGCAGGGGTATTGTCGCCACTGTCATCATCGAGAAGGGTACGCTCAGGCAGGGTGACTACTATGTCGCAGGAATCTATCCCGGACGCGTCAGGGCCATGTTCGACGACAAGGGCAAGAAGATAAAGAGCGCAGGCCCCTCCGATCCTGTTGAGATCATCGGACTTTCCGATATCCCGTCGGCAGGTGACCCGTTCCAGGTCACGGAGGACGAGAAGCAGGCCAGGATGGTCGGTGCCAAGAGGCAGGAGCTCGAGAGGATCGGCGAGAGCGGCAAGAACAACAAGATCACGCTGGAGAACATCAACCAGAAGATCATGGAAGGCCAGATCACGGATTTCAATGTCATCATCAAAGGCGACGTGCAGGGATCTGTCGAGGCTCTCCAGGGTGTTCTGCAGAAGCTCTCCAATTCCGAGATCAGGCTCAATGTCCTCCGCGCATCAGCCGGAGCGATCATCGAGTCCGACATCACGCTCGCCGCTGCCTCTAATGCGATCGTCATCGGCTTCAACGTCCGTCCGACTCCGCGTGCGCAGGCACTTGCCGAGCAGGAGAAGGTCGAGATCAAGAAGTACAACATCATCTACGATGTCGTCGACGATATCCGCGACGCCATGGAGGGCAAGCTCTCTCCGGAGATCAAGGAAGTCGATATCGGCAAGGTGGAAGTACGCGAGACATTCAAGGTTCCGAAGGTCGGCGTGATCGCGGGATGCTATGTCACGGAAGGAAAGGTGAAGAGATCAGCTCTCGTCCGCGTCATCCGCGACTCCATCCAGATCAACAGGGACATGATAAAGATCTCCTCCCTCAAGCGCTTCAAGGACGATGCTAAGGAAGTCGCAGAAGGTTACGAGTGCGGTATCGGACTGGAGAACTGGCAGGATCTGCAGATCGGAGATGTGCTTGAGATCGTCGAGACTGAGGAAGTCAGAAGGAAGCTGGAAGTAAATGAGTGAGTTTTCGCAGCAGAGGCTTGAACACAGGATCATGGAGGCGATAGGCTCGCTCATCGTCTCCGGAGCCATCAAGAATCCTCATCTTTCCCCGTTCACTTCAGTGACGAGGGTGGAACTGGCTCCGGACAATGCATCGGCGACCGTCTATGTCTCTGCTGTCCCGGATAATCGCATCGATGCTTCTGTGCGCGCGCTTGAGAGCGCCAAAGGCTTCATACAGGGACGTATCGGAGTGCTTCTCAAGACGCGGAACACTCCCGTCCTGACATTCAGGCGCGATGATTCCTACCGCGAGGCGGAGAAGGTGAACAGGCTCATCGATGAGGCGATGAGGGAGTTGGATGGCTGACAGTTTCTCCATCTGCCTGATGGATAAGGAGCCCGGGGTCACATCCTTCGAGGCCCTTTATCCTGTAAAGAGGGAGCACCGCGGAAAAAAGATAGGGCATGCGGGCACCCTCGACAAGTTCGCTTCCGGCCTGATGGTCGTGCTGATCGGCGGGGCGACAAAGCTCAATCCTGTCTTCTCGTCATTCGACAAAGAATACATCGCATCGATAGTTTTCGGCGAGGAGACGGACACACTCGATCCGGAGGGCACAGTGACAGCCACTGCTCCTCTCCCGTCTTTTTCTGTGCTTGAAAGCGTCATTCCCTCATTTCTGGGAAAGCAGAAGCAGATTCCGCCTGTCTATTCCGCCATACACGTGGACGGCAGAAGGGCCTACAGGGAGGCGAGGAGGGGAAATGCCCCGGATATGCCGGAGAGGGATATAGAGATATCATCGATAGAGCTTCTCTCTTTCGATGGCCGCGAGGCCGTTATCAGGGCATCCGTTTCCAAGGGGACGTATATCAGATCACTTGCCAGAGACATCGCGCTCCGTGCAGGATCAAGAGGCCACCTCACCGCGCTCCGGCGCCTGCGCGTCGGACCATGGACACTCGGCGATGCCGCGCTCTCTTCGGAGGAGCTGCTGAGGAAAACCGGGCTTGTCTCTGAGATAACACTCAGAGAATCGGAGCGAAAGGCTGTGGACAACGGCATGATACGCAGCTCTGCCGTCATCAGCGACAGCGATCCCTCGAAGCCTTATGCCTTCCTTTCCTTCCCCGGTGAGCCTTATGGAATAGGGGCCAGGACGGGGGATAAGCTCTCTGTCATCGCGAGGTACAGATGAGGATCATCCCGTTTTCAGAGCTCGTGGAGACAGGGGGGCTGAGGAATGTTCCATCAGTCTTCTCCATAGGTGTCTTCGACGGTGTTCACAAAGGGCATCAGGCAATTCTCGAGCATCTGATGCTGATGAAGGAAAGGCTCGGCGCCGCGCTCAGCATCGTCATAACCTTCTCCGTCAATCCCAAGGGACGGAGCGGGTCACTGGATACAATGAGACTGCGCTCGCAGTACATCGGTTCCTTCGGGGTGGATGTCCTTGCAGTGATTGACTTTTCTCCTGTATTCAGTAAGATAACAGCTTGTGGGTTCACGCACCTGCTCCGGAAGGCTTTTCTGCCGGCAGGAGCGGTTGTAGGCCAGGATTTCAGATTCGGCAATCCCTCGGAACAGGGGAACGGAGAGGATCTCGGCAGGCTGCTGGCAGCTGAAGGCGTGGACTGCATAACCGAAATAGCTGATTCCGTCCTCGACGGCAGCGGTGAGAAGATCTCATCGACCCGTCTGAGGCAGATGATAGAAAAAGGGGAACTCGGGTGTTTCCTGAGTCTCTCCGGTCAATTCTACAGGGTGGATCTTGTGCCGTTACCTTACAGATCAGGCTCTGGAGAACTGATTTTCAGCAGAGCGTCGATTCATCAGCTCCTGCCGCCACCAGGTGCTTATGATGCCGGACTTGCTCTTTCTGACGGAAGCCGCGTTGGATGCATCGCGGAGATAGACGGGGAAAACCTCCGCCTTGTGATTTCCGGAAGAGGGACTGCCGGGAAAGATGTTCAGCTGCCCGATTCTTTATATCTGGAGAAGAGAAGATGATCACAAAGGAACAGAAGAAGGAAATCGTGGTCAAGTATGGCAATGATGCCAGGAACACAGGTGACGAGAAGGTGCAGGTCGCACTTCTTACAGCGAGGATCAATGACCTGCAGAATCATTTCAAGGTCAATC